>CAYGJI010000001.1:0-90489 GCA_964350125.1 uncultured Paludibacter sp.
CATTTCAAAATAGCTATCAAAAATTACGACATTTTTTTCTTCCTATTACTTAAATATGTTCGACAACATGTTTTCAGCGGATTTTTGTCACAAAAATGCTTGATTTATGCCCTTTAAATCATAAATTATGTTAATTAGAGAAATTTTTCCGTAATAAAAAATGAATTAGAGAAATTTTTCCGTATTCATTCTCAGTTAGTTAGCTTTTTCGAATACTTAAAAAACAATGATATAAGCATTTACAGCGGGTTTCTTGCCTTGCCGGATTCATATTATTGATGTAATTTTGTAGCGATTTTAAAACGTTCACAATTATAAATCGATGAAGAAATATTTAATTACAGTCAATCAAAACCAATTTGAAGTTGAAGTAGTAGAAGTAAGAGCAACAAGCACTCCCGCTCCTCAACCCCGCAGAGCTTCTGTAGCCAAACAGGAAACCCTTGCTGCAGCCCCGGCAGCAGCGCCTAAAAAAGCCGGAGCCGGCAATGTTACTGCTCCTATGCCCGGAACAGTAATCAGTTTGTTTGCAAAACACGGTGAATCGGTAAAGAAAGGTCAGAAACTCCTGGTGTTCGAAGCTATGAAAATGGAAAATGAACTCACCTCTCCGGTAGATGGTGTTGTATCCGAAATCAAAACTTCTGTAGGAAAAAATATCTCTGCAGGTGAGTTGTTAATTGTTTTATCCTGATTTACTGAACATTGATGAGAAAAGTTGGAATTACCGAAACGGTACTTAGAGATGCGCATCAGTCGCTTATTGCAACCAGAATGCGTATCGAGGATATGCTCCCGATTATTGAGAAGCTCGACGACATTGGTTATCATTCGCTCGAAGCATGGGGTGGTGCTACTTTCGATGCCTGTATCAGATTTCTGAACGAGGACCCCTGGGACCGGTTGCGGAAAATCAAAGAGAAAGCAAAGAAAACACCTCTGCAGATGTTGTTGCGTGGACAAAACCTGTTGGGTTACAAGCATTATGCTGATGATGTGGTCGAATATTTCGTGCAAAAGGCAATCGCCAATGGCATGGACATCATCCGTATTTTCGATGCAATGAACGACTACCGCAATATTGAAACATCTATTCGTGCTTGTATTAAAGAAGGTGGACATGCTCAGGCTTGTATATCATATACTACCAGCCCGGTACACAACCTCGACCATTTTGCCCACGATGCCAAACGCCTCGAAGATATGGGAGCGCACTCCATCGGTATCAAGGATATGGCTGGCTTGTTACGACCTTTTGAGGCATATGAACTTATAAGTGCAGTTAAAGCATCGGTTAAAATTCCGGTTCAATTGCATGCACATTACTCCAGCGGTTTAGCTTCAATGACCTATCTCAAAGCTATTGAAGCTGGTGTTGATGTGGTCGATTGTGCCATCTCTCCACTGGCTCTCGGTACTTCGCAACCGGCTACCGAACCTATGGTAGCATCGTTGCAGGGAACAGAATACGACACTCAACTCGATTTGGTGAAGCTAAGTGAAATTGCGGAATATTTCCGTCCATTACGCGAAAAATGGATTGAAAGTGGACTGCTCGATACAAAAATGCTTGGTGTGGATGTGAATGCACTCATATATCAGGTGCCCGGAGGTATGCTTTCGAATCTTGTGTCGCAGCTTAAACAAGCCAATGCCCTCGACAAATTTGATGAGGTACTGAAAGAAATTCCAAGAGTTCGCAAAGACTTCGGTTACCCCCCATTGGTAACTCCCACGAGCCAGATTGTGGGTACCCAGGCTGTTTTTAATGTGCTGATGGGTGAACGTTATAAAATGGTTCCGAAAGAATCGAAAGGTGTGGTAAAGGGTGAATATGGATCATCTCCGGCTCCGGTTTCGGAAGAAATCAGAAAGAAAATACTTGGAGATGAAGAAGTTATCACCTGCCGCCCTGCCGATTTGATAGAGCCGGAGCTCGAAAATACCCGCGAAGCAATCAAAGACCTGATAATTCAGGACGAAGATGTGCTTACCTATGCCCTGTTGCCTCAGGTGGCAGAAAAATTCTTCCGTGAACGCTTGAAGAAAACTGAAGAAAAACCGGTGGTTGAAGCTGTGCCTGCACCCATAGCTCAGGAAAAAGAAACTAAGGTAGAAGAAGTTACCGTATTAGAAAATGCTGATCCTCCCGTAAACGATGACGAAATGGTAGCCGTTATATCGGCAGCCATTGCAGCCATGGAAGGCGAAAGCGGAACTAAGTTTGCCATCAACAGCATTCGACAGGTGAGTCCGTGGGTGCTTTCAGGCAGGCTTAAGCTCTGAATATGAAACTTTTTCCGATAGTTGCCGGACACTTTATTGCCGATGGTGGAGCCTGCTTCGGAGTAGTTCCAAAAAAAACCTGGCAGAAACGCTATCCGTGCGACGAGCAAAATTTTTGTAAATTGGTAATGCGCTGCCTGCTGGTTGATACCGGCGAGCGGCGCATCATTATTGATACAGGTGCAGGAACCAAACAGGCTGATTATCTGAAATATTATGGTGTGAAGGAAATCATCGATTTCGAAAGCGAACTAAACAAACTCGGTTATTCTACCTGCAACATTACCGATGTGGTACTCACTCACCTGCATTTCGATCACTGCGGAGGTAGTACATACCAAGATAAAAACAAGAACCTGCAACTCACTTTCCCCAATGCATCGCATTGGGTGGGAGAGGAACAGTTGCTTAACTCGCTCAATCCCAACGTTCGCGAAGATGATTCTTATTTTCCGGAAAATATGCAGCCTGTGCTTGAGGCAGGAAAACTGAAACTGGTGAACGAAAATATGTTTCTTTGCCCGGGAATCGAATTGAGACTGTTTCACGGACATACACCAGGGCAAATAGCTGTGTATATTCACACCACAGGTAAAACCTACCTGTATCCGGGTGATGTTATTCCCCTGGCTGCCAATATCCCGCTTGCCTGGATTTCGGCTTACGATTCATATCCTGTGGTGTCGATGACAGAGAAGAAGGGCATGCTTGAAGAAGCTGTAGAAAAAAAGCAGGTGATCATCTTTATACATGATGCCTATACCGAGGCCTGTACCGTAAAATGCGAAAACGGCAAATACAAAGTAGCTGCAACGCATCAAATTTAACCTCATCTGAAAAGGCAGAGAATATAAAGCCTGCCTCAACAACAATACCCTGTACATGGTATGAAATTACCATACGAGGGGTATTTTGCATGTTGATATACCACCGTATTTTTGTATCATCAAATATTGGATATTTAAAGTACTGAATTATGAACAATAATGCATTTTGCCCCATCTCATACAAAAAAACGGACGAGCATGTAGCCCGCATGGTCGGAGGTTTCACACTTGTTTTCATAGCTCTCTGGGTGTTGACGGGTAGTGTTTTGCCTTTGCTTTATCTGCTATATGATTTTGTGGTACGTAGTTTCGAAAAACCTTCGCTGAGTTTATTTGCTCAGTTTTCAAAATTATTGCTTACTACGCTGAAAGTGAAACCTGCTCCCATTAATGCCGGACCCAAAATTTTTGCAGCACGTATCGGACTGCTTTTTACTGTGTTGGTATTGGTATTCAGCCTCGTAAATGCACCGGTTACCGCGCTTGTATTTGCCGGCATATTTGCTTTTTGCGCATTCCTCGAATCAGCCTTTGGTTTTTGTGTTGCATGCCGGATTTATCCCATCCTGTATAAACTTTTATATCAGACAGATTTTAATCGCGGAAAAATCAGGTCCGATTGGCAGATTTAGTTTTTAAATATTTATTCCGAAAAAGTGCTGTTTTTATAGGTTGACTTTCAAAATATGAAGTATATTTGTGTGTCATAATTTTAAAAGCGACACCGATGTACGATAGCTTTAAAAATCACCTCGATAAAGAGTTAGCTTCCATTCAATCCGGCGGTCTGTATAAGAGCGAGCGGATCATTGTTTCTGCACAGGGCGCCTCAATCCGCATTGCAGATGGTCGCGAAGTGCTGAATTTCTGCGCCAACAACTACTTAGGTTTATCCGACCATCCTGCACTGAGACAAGCCGCTGCCGAAGCCATGGAAAATCGCGGTTTCGGCATGTCGTCGGTGCGTTTTATTTGCGGCACCCAGGATTTACACAAACAACTTGAGGCTGAAATAGCGCATTTCTTCGGTATGGACGATACCATTTTGTACGCTGCCTGTTTCGATGCCAACGGAGGCGTTTTCGAACCACTTTTATCAGAAGAGGATGCCATCATTTCCGATGCGCTCAACCATGCTTCCATCATCGATGGAGTACGTCTTTGCAAGGCGCAGCGTTACCGCTATGCCAATGCTGATATGGACGATCTTGAGAAACAGTTGAAGTTGGCTCAGAATCAGCGCTTTCGGCTGATTGTTACGGATGGAGTTTTTTCGATGGATGGCAATGTGGCTCCGCTCGACCGCATTTATGAACTGGCTCAACAATATGATGCCATGATCATGGTGGATGAGTCGCACTCAGCCGGAGTGGTGGGCGCTACAGGTCGTGGTGTTACCGAACTTTTCAATCTGAAAGGGAAAATCGAAATCATTACCGGTACGCTTGGAAAAGCTTTTGGTGGAGCGATTGGCGGCTTTACTACAGGTCGCAAAGAAATTATTGCCATGCTGCGGCAACGATCGCGGCCGTATCTGTTCTCTAATTCAATACCACCGATGGTGGCGGCCGCGGGGATAAAAATGTTCCGCATGATAGAGGAAACCAACGAATTGCAGGACAAATTGCACAGCAATACTGCTTATTTTGTGGCCAAAATGAAGGAACTCGGTTTTGACATCAAGCCCACCGAATCGGCCATCTGTGCGGTGATGCTTTACAATGCCCGGCTTGCACAGGAATTCGCAGCTTCGATGCTCGATGAAGGAATCTACGTGGTAGGTTTCAGCTATCCGGTAGTGCCCAAAGAACAGGCACGCATCAGGGTGCAGATTTCTGCTGCCCACGATCCAGAGCATCTCGACCAATGCATTGCAGCCTTCAGCAAAGTCGGTAAAAAACTCGGTGTAATTTAATATCATTGTCTATTTTCTTTGAGTTCTCTTTGTGATTCTCTGTGTTATAACTCTTATTAAATGAAAGCACTAATCAAGTCAAAACCCGAACGTGGTATATGGATGGAGGATATGCCTCTTCCACAGGTGGGTATCAACGATGTACTAATCAAAATCAAAAAAACATCGATTTGCGGAACCGATTTACACATCTATAAATGGGACGAATGGGCATCGCGCACCATTAAAACACCCATGATAATCGGTCATGAGTGGGTAGGAGAAATTGTTGAAAAAGGACGCGGTGTACGCCATCTGCGGATTGGAGAACGCGTAACAGGCGAAGGACATATTGCCTGCGGACATTGCCGTAATTGTCGCCGCGGTAAGCTGCATGTCTGTGAAAATACAATAGGTATAGGAGTAAACCGCGATGGTGCCTTTGCCGAATATCTCTCAATTCCGGCTGCGAATGTGGTGCGGCTCGATCCGCGCATTTCTGATGAGTTGGCATCTATCATGGACCCCTTCGGAAATGCCACACACACTGCACTCTCTTTTCCTTTGGTAGGCGAAGATGTGCTGATTACGGGTGCAGGACTCATAGGCAGCATGGCTACTGCCATTTGTCGCTATGCCGGAGCACGCCACATTGTTGTTAGCGACCTGAGCGATTACCGCCTCAACATCGCCCTCAAAATGGGTGCAACACTCACCGTGAATCCTTCGAAGGGTGAAACCATTGAAGGTGCCATGAAACAACTGAAAATGGTGGGTTTCGATATCGGTCTCGAAATGTCGGGTGCTCCCGCTGCTTTCGAAAGCATGATTGAAAATATGTACAACGGCTCCAAAATATCCCTGCTTGGCATCCTCCCCAACACCACCCAGGTGCATTGGGACACCATCATCTTCAAGGCTTTAACCCTCAAGGGAATATATGGTCGCGAGATGTGGGAAACCTGGTATCAGATGGAACAAATGCTCATTTCGGGCATCGACCTGAGTCCTGTCATCACCCACCGTTTCCTTGTCGATGATTTTCAACAGGGCTTCGATGTAATGGAAAGCGGAATGTGTGGCAAGGTGATACTGAGCTGGTAGTTTAATGATTAAGCTGTCCCGAAAGATGTGTCCTGATCCTTGATTAGTGACCGATTACCGCTTTGCCATATATCACGAATGTATATCTATGCTGAAAAGATATAAGTAACAGGAAGAAAATAATGTCATATTTTAAACGTATTTAAAAACAACATAAATAATTAATTGATGCTCTTTTGAACGTCTTTTGTACTTTCATTCGGTTGTTTAGCCCGCTAAACGCCCTCACTCAAGTCCAAAATCCATTTCAAAATAGCTATCAAAAATTACGACATTATTTTCTTCCTATTACTTACTTTTATCATTGATTGCTGCATTTTACTTCAATTGCCTTTTTGTTTTTAATGGTTTTTTGCTTTTTGCATAGCTGTTAAATTCCCTGAAATCGGATGCAGCGAATCGCTGTCCAGATTTTTTCCAAAGCATAACACTGATCAATGGAAGTTCCTGGCCTGATTTTACAGATGTTTTAGCAGTGATAATAGTGCTTTTCTTACTTTCAGGATTCAGGCCGGTGGTTTCAATAAATTGCATTCCGCTGAATCCACGGCCCACTGCCATTGCCAGTTGATACACGCCATTATCGACGATATACACCTCATTTCCGGCGATGCGGCGGATGGTACGACGGATGGGCTGCCCCTTTTCGGGTAGTGCGTAGTGGCCGAGTCGTAATTCGGTATCGACAGGTGATTTTAATGTATCCACTCGCAGCGTTCCGTTGGGTAGCGGGATATCGTTCAGACTGAATTTGATTTCGCGATTTGTTTCGAGAACTGCATCGCGGCTATAAATCCCGTTTTTGAACCCCCGGAATGTATATAAGCGTAGCACTTCCCATTCGTTTTTCGCATTTCTGATACCGTAGTTCATAGCTATTTCGCCATTCGGTCCATCGGCCTGCCACAAAAAATCTGAGTGATAGGCCAATCTGTTATAATTTTCTGAACTGCGAAACTGCTGCCAGTCGGCTGCCACGGTTTCGTGACACCATGCCCTGACTTCGGAAGCTCCAATATTGGGATAATTGGTTATGAGTTTATTGGAACCTGGTTGAAATAAGTTGTAAACTCTGCCTTTCTTTAAATCTTTCTCCCAGGGTCCTTCGTTCTCTGCCGACTGCCAGAAGGGATGATCTTCAGGCACCAGCAATCCGAGGAACACTTTTCCGCCCCAGTAAACGCTGCCCCGACAGCTGTAAATCTGGGTAGCCGGTTCGTAAGGGCCGTAAAATCCGAGTGTTGGCACCCTGTCTTCCATAAAATCGGGATGCTGAAAGAACTGCAACAAATTACCTGAAGAAATACGTCGCATCCATCCCCAATTGGTTTTGGGGTCATTTTCCAATCCCATCAGCATAAAAGGAGTTGCTGCGGCATAGCGGTATGCAATGCTTCGGCTCCACATAATCATGCGCCCATCGCGGGCAAAAAGCAGGGGGTAATTGCCGTGTAAATCGTTGAAATTCTTCATGAATTGTGCTGCATACACAGGATAATGGGCTTCGCCAAAGAATTTCGACCATAGAATTCCGTACATCTGAAAAGCCCACATGCTGTAGTAATCGTAGGCCGGACTATCATTGTACCATCCATAACCCCGGTAAGCGTCGAGCGATTTCTGCAGGTACTCCTTCATCAATCCATCGTTGATGGGATAACCTTGCGTTTTGAAAAAGCTCATCACGAAGATGTTGAAGAAACGCCAGTTGGATCCAACAGTCGGGCCATCGCCATAGCTCATCATCACAGCAGCCAGTTTATCTTTTTGTTCATTGGTGAGTGGAGCCCACAACACTTCAGGAGCAGTGAAAAGCGAGATGGCGAGTGCTCCGAACTCCACCAGAATCTGACTGGGACCACCATTGCGGGCACGGTGCCGAATAAATGAAGGATGTTCGGGATTTATCAGATTCAGGATTTGATGTCGGTAATAATCGGCAACCCTGATTCCGTTCATTGTAAGCTCGGGATATTCGCGGAGCAGGGGCGCAGCCACGAATAATGTGCGTGATAATCCTTCGAGCTTTTCGGTAGGGACCTGACTTTCGTTGCGTGGATAGGTTTTATCGTGTTGCTTGGGAAATTGCATCGGATCGTCGATGGTTCTGACGTAGCTGAATGCTCCTTCAAGCATATATTTTGCGGCATCAATCCAGTGTTGGCGGGTCATTCCGGTATGCGGACTCAATTGATAATCGGGGTTTCTGAGTTCAAATACTTGTTTTTCACCCGCTGATAACAATTGAACACTCAACAACAAAACAACTAAACTAAAAAACACAAATCTTCTCATACCTTAATTAACTATTTTCTGATAATGCTGCCTAATGTTAACTCTCCGCTTTTCACTATATAAATACCCGGAGCTAAATCAGACACATCCACTCCTGCGCCCTCGGTGTACACTGACCTTGTTAACATACCAAAAAGATTGAAAAAGTCGATTCGGATGGGTTTCTCAGGGATAAAACCGAGCCACAGCCGATCGGTTACAGGATTGGGATAAAGCTGAAATTCCGAAACTCTGCTAAATGGTACTGATTGAATCACCGGTTTGGGATTGACAATAAGCCAACCTGCCGCCTCATTGGCTGAAGCTGTAATTCCAAGCGAGAGTTCTCTTTGTTTGAAAACACGTGCTTCGGTACTCAATACCGAACGATAACGCAGTGTGGCTGTTACTGAGTCGTCGTTGCAGGTTTGCAGCTGAGCATAAACCAACGGATTTTCGATTGTTTCGCCATACACTATGCGAGCAAACTGCGACAGGGAGTTGCCAACAGCATTATCGGCAGAGCGACCAACTATAATTCTATGTCCATTGATATGCCCCGTTCCGCGATCAACAGCCAGCCACGAAAATATTTCGGCTGCTACAGGCCCCGGAACCGCAGATTCCTTTTGAATGGCAACATCAAACCCCGTTGTGGTAATGTTACGAACCCTGATGGTTGTAGGAAAACTGTTGTTCGCCGACGATTGGGTCACGAGCACTACAGGTATCTGTTCGAATGGAGCAGGAAAACTTACTGTTCGCCAGGCTGAAGTAGCAGAAGTTCTGTAGGCTTGCGCTATCAAACCTCCCCAGTTGTAATTTCCGGGGCGCAAAATGAAGTAAGGAACCGATTCATCTTTATCGAAAGTGCTTATATTTTGGTACGTCCATGGCCAGAGCTGATAAGAAAACACGCCGGAACTACTCACATTGGCACGGTTTGTAAGCAACATGCTCAGATTATTGTTTGTTGGCGAACCAAAAACAACAACGGGCAGAGTATTGTATCTGTTCCTGAAAACGATGGTATTCCAATCGGGTTTATTGTATGTCAGTTGACCAAAATGCACATCGCCGCCTTCGGTAACATCCAGGGTGCGTATATTCGAACTAACCACATTACCATTGTTGAGGATAATACGCACACGATACTCAACTCGTCCTGTACTCCCGAAATCCGCAACATCTGTATAGCTTTGTACTGAAGTTTGGTTGCTGTTATATATCTCAACGAACTGCCCGTCGGCCACTTTTCGATCGATAGCCACCCTGCTTGCAAATTCCTGGGTGGCATTGGTCCAGCTCAGGTTAACACCGCCACTGCCAACAGCAGGTGTTAGTGTTAATGTCGAATTAGTAACGCTGGTGAAACTGTAGGCAGGTATCACCTCATTGGAGCGGTTGAATGCCATCACCGATTTATTGTCGGCGTAAAATCTTCCGGCCGGGGTAATCCATCCATCATCCAGAATCATGGCTCTTTTACCTTCGACCCAGTTGTAAATTGAATATCTTTCAACGAAATGCGCACCATCGAGCATTTCTACAATAGCTTTGATATCGTTGTGTTGTTTGGTCATTTGGTCGTTCCAGGATGAAGGCCAGCTTTCGGAAGTCCAGTTGGCTCCATTATTCCACTCCTTGATCCAGATGGGGCGTCCGGTGCGATCGTACACTGCTTTCAACTGATTAAACCACTGCGAGGCCGACATTGCAGGCCAGTAGGCATGCACCACAACGTAATCGACCCTGTAGTTACGCGCCCTGCAGCCATCCATAAACTGATACAGCCAATTGAAGTCGGTTGTTGCGGGAGAACCAAGCCGGTGCCCTGTTTTGAGGTGATTGGGCCATTCCGAAATTGCTGTCGAAACCGACACGTTCGATTGCTCCACATGGTCGGGCTCGTTGTAGCTCATCAGGTGCGACGACCATTTTTTTTCGGTAATGGTTGACCAGCCCGGCCAGTATTGTTGTTGCTTTATCAGCACAAACTCCTGATTAGGTCTCGAAGTATGATCGGCACTCCAGGTATATAACCAGGTGCAATTTAACCTGTCGGAGTTAGTAAACTCCCCTCCACCCGATCGCCAGCCTGTCTGACACCAGCCCTTTTTGGTAACCCACTCCCAGTTAAAAACCCGAATAAACGAAACTGTTTGATCGAGGAAAGAAGATAAGGTGGAAATTTCAAGATCAGCATTATCGGCGATAAACACGCGGCTATAGCCTGTACCGTCAGGATTATTGGCCAGCGTGGCCATATAGCCCCTTTTAAGTTTGAATGACCGTGTGCGATTATCAAATTCCCTGAGATCGTTATGAACATCGAACATATTCAGCTTCCGCGATACACCACCGTAATTTCGTTCGCTATAAATGGTCAATGGTTGAAAATTTTCTCCGTGAGGCATCAGCACTGCTCCGTGGCGGTAAATGGCGACCCTCGCATTTATTCTGTTCTGAGCCTGTATTCCGTTGATAAAAACATTTGGAAGTACCGAATCGACGATCGTCTGGGGGCGGACATTGGTAAAAAACACCCAGGCCTCTTCATGTTCAATTTTGATAATCGAATTGGTTAATGGTTTAACTGATGCAGCTATGTGTAACTCCGACTTCCCCGAAAGTATTACCTCTTTATCGGTAAACGAGTTGGCATTGGTCACCGTTCCTGTAATATGGATGGTTTCGCGGGTTTGAGCCGCAAGCAGAATCGTGAAAAACAGGCCGAAAATTAAATATAATACTTTCTTCATAAGCCGATGTTACTTTACAATCAATCTGAGATTTTTCACCTTATTGCCCTGTGTTATTCTCAGGACATAGAATCCTGAGCAAACATTCACATTTTCACGAATTTCATGCATACCCTGAACAGGTTGGTATTGTTTCGAGAAAATGAGTTGACCCTGCAATCCGAACAAAGTTGCCTGTATGCGCTCTCCTGCACTTTCTTCAAAATCTATAAAAAGTGTTTTATTTTGAATGTATGCGTGTACATCAGCCCAATCAGAAGTTTCACTGATTGATGAAGGAATTGTTTCGGTAAGCTTCAAATTATCGAGGTAGAAATTAAAGTTGGTAGCTATGGTATTTTTAGCAAACACAATCCAAACCGACCTGGTCGGAGCTACAAAAGTCAGCGAACTGCTCTGTGCGGGCTGTGTAGCCAGGTTGCTTGCTGCTACGGTAGTTGAGGTAAATATACCTCCGATGGCCGTAGTTCTCGCTGCATTGGGAGTGGTGGCTGCATACACATTGACCAGAGAAGTGCTGCTGGTACTCTGACATTTATACTGAAAATCGAGTCGGTAGGCAGCCCCGGGAGTGAGATTGAATAATTTCTTACTGATGGAATTGTATGAACTGGCATCGCCCAAAAACCGCAGATACATGGCTTTAAATCCAGAGCTTTGCCAGCCATTGTAGCCCTGTACCCTCGAAAATCCAAAGCCACCAAACTGCAATGGGTCATTGTTTGGAATCCATGTACCGAGCGGACCACCATCGAGCGGACTAAACTCAAAATCGGGATCGAACATATGGGGTGATCTGAGTACATTGCTGATTTTCTGCAAGACAAAAGCGGCATGAGCATGACCAATGGTTTTGTTAGCATACACTATGCTGTTATCAAAAACCGAATCGGCACCCATCACCCATGCAGCATCAATGGCCCGGGCAATGTAAACGAGCGTGTCCGATTGTCCCTGCACTAACCACTTTTCAGCTTCACTTGCCTGAGTAGTGAGTACGATCGTATTATTGGCAGCCACTTTCAGAAACTGATTTTCGGCATTGGCAATGATATAAGTTTGTGGATTTTCGGCTCCGGGGATGCCTGAGAACCTGAGTTGTTGGCTCAAATCTCCTGCATCGGCATATTTCAGTCCGATGGTATTGTCGGTGCGCCTGGATAACACTTTTCCTCCGGTTCTTTGCTGCAGATAATACACATCAGAATCGAATAGTGTTCTTAAACCAGCTGCATAGACCGCAGTAACTGAAATCTGCCTGCTAACAGCCCCACTCTTCAGTTCAATATGGCCCGAAACCTGATTTACGCCTGTATAGCGCACTGTGACAGTTGCAAGTGAAGCATCGGGAGCCAGCACAGCCGGACTCACGGTAATCCCTGCAGGTGCACTAATTCTGATACTGTCGGTAAGCATCACGCCGGTTATTTTCATGGATGAAGCGCGGTTGGTATTGTTAAAACTGAAAAGGTTTGTTTCGGTATAAATCTGTTGTGTGGCATCTGCGGTTTTTTGCAGCATCATATCGTCAATATAAAACAACCAGTTACGACCTGAGGCAGCTGCCGGATTTTTCTCCCAAACCACGTAACAATCGGTTGCCGGCGCAAAAAAAGTAATGGTGGCAGTTCCCGGAGTCTGAGTTGCAGCGGTAGTGGATGGTGGTGCGCTAACAAAAACATTACTGAAAGCATTGGCCGAAACTTCGTTTGGTATTAATGTGGCGTAAGTGTTTACGGTTGCGTCGGATGCGTTGGCATTCCCCTGCTTATATTTATACGTAAACCGATAGGTTGCACCTTTAATCAGATTGCTGAGCTGATAACTGACCCTTGTATATGAATTTTCATCGCCATAAAATCGGGCTATAAATGCATTATTCCCCACCGATTGATATCCATTGCTAACGATGCGCGATCTGAAGTTTTGGGCAGATTGATTGTCGTTTCCAAAAATACGATTATTGTTATTTATCCATACACCCAAGGGTGAACCTTCGACCATCGCATTTTCGAAACCTCCATCGATGAGCAGATTTTGAGTCATGGAAGCAGCAGGCACCAATTTGAATCCGGTCGACTCCTGGGCTGAAGTTTTATCGCATAAAACATAAGAACCGGCTTTATAATTATCAGAACCCAGATATGCGCTGGTTAACGACTTCAGTTTTACGGCTGAAAGCGAGCTTCCTTCGAGTATCCACTCACCAAATCCCGGCAGAGCAACATCCCGGAATTCTGTGAGATTTGGTAAATCTTCACTATTCATCAGGTACATTCCTGCCCCGTTCCGCAGAAAATAAGTATTTGATTTGCCTGCAACGGGAATAAATTCGAACTGTTGAGCGGCGCCAAAGCCTGCATCCTGAATAACTGCTTCGCCAAAATCGGTAGCACCAATTACTTTGGCTGAAAGGGTTGCTGTTTGCAACAAATAATAGCGGCTACCAGCATCAGGAATAATAGCTGCATTCAGAAAAAGACTTACTGTCAGGGCAATAAAAATACTAACGAATTGCTTCATTTTTCCGGAACAGATTTTTTGATTAACTAAACACAACGAAAAAGACAGTTGAAGGCCTGCATATATAACTCATGCAGGCCTGCTCTGTAAGAATTACCGGAGGTACCAGTTTCTCCTATCCAACAATTTGGCGCGAATGGCCTCTTTGTTATTACCGTGCTTTTCTGCCACTTTATCAGCAAGATAGGCATTGTTGTTACGGCGCATGGCCACCCGCATCAGATCGTGGAAACGATTTCCTTCGAAGGCCGTTTCAAGAGCAGCTTCGTTGATAATTAAGTCTTCCACATAATTCATGATGGAGTCTTTATCAAGCATATTTTTCGGAATCACAAAATGGACAGTATCGAGATTTACATTACCACAGCCTCTGGCCCTTACACCAATATTATTAGTAAAGCGCTCATCGGCAAAATTCATATAGTTTGGCAAAATCGAGTCCTTTTCTGAAGGTGGCACCAGAATATTGTTGTTGATTGTAGAAGCTCTAAGTCCATGTTTTAAAACTGCCATGGCCAGGTTTGGTTTTCCAAGGCGATTCACCGCTTCGGCATAGCGCAAATAAAGCAAGCCCGCCCTGAACAATAAAACCTGCTTGGTTAATGATTGCTCGTCGTTGAGTAAGTCATACTTTTGAATCGAATAACTATTGGTTAACTCAAGTTCCATGTTGCTGTTTACTCTGAAATTGCGATTTACCGAGCCTACCGAGCGCATATCCACCAGAGTATCGAGTGTTGCTGAATGGATGTAGCGTTGTGTATTCCATTTATTGACAGCGACCTGTGATGGGATGATTTGACGATGCTCTGCCAAACTATCGATGGTGAATACCAATTGATATTGATTGGATGAAAGCAGGTTTGTTATCTGTTCATTTGAACCAAAGCTGAATATATTCACCCAGTTCACTGTAGCATTTCCGGTAAACGCATTGTTAACAACCTGAAGTGTGGAGCGAAATGCCGATGTAAGCAATACCCTGTTAAAGAACATCATATCACGGTACTCGTTTGCAGCTAATTCATAATCACCTCTCCACAAATACAGGTCGCCGAGGAGAAAGCGTATCGGAAAGAATGCCAGTCGTGAGTTGAAGGTGCCAAGAGAACCAAAATTCGGTGTTCCAGCATCTCGCCATGGTTGGAGATCATTGATTAGTACTGTGGCCAGTTCTTTCACGTCGGTATAAACGGGATAAGATTTCAGCGCATCATCCAAAGTGACGATGGGGTCTTCGTAATAAGTCACTTTTCCGAAGTTGAGGATAGCCTGCATATAAGTCCATGCCCTCACAGCCTTAGCGGCGGCCATATTGCGATGCATTATTTTCACCCCACCCTTTACAACCGATGTGTCGATATGGTGGATGATGTAATTGCAATTGTTAATTACTGCATAATAGTCGCGGATATTATTCGAATAAGGATTATTCTGACTAAAACTGAAGTTATTCACTTCCTTTAGAAAGCGGTTCGAGGTCTCATCCACATCCATTAAATCACCGCGTAGTTCTCCGAGAATTACATAGCTGTCGGCCAGTTTTTGCAATTGAGTCAATACCCCGAACATCGAATACAGGGTATCATTGGCCGAACCCATGCGATGTTCTTCCTCGAACACGTATCTTTCTGATTCTACATTCAGCAATGCATCGCAACTTGCTAAAAGTGCCGGAAATATCAATATCAGTATTAATCTGCTAATATTCTTCATATTCATCATAATTATTACAAGTTCACTTTAATTCCAACATAATAACCACGTGTTCTGGGTAGAAGCCCGGCATCGATGCCCTGCATATAAGGCGAAGATCCGGCCGATACTTCGGGGTCTAATCCGAGATAACGTGACCAGGTGTAAAGATTTTCGGCCGACACCCAAATTTTCATTCCTTCGATATAGTCGTTTTTTAACGGCAGGTCATAGGACAAAGAAATATTTTGCCATTTCAGATAAGAAGCATCTTCTATCCAGCGGTTCGAAAAACGTGCATTACCCATGGGATCACCAAAAATGGCTTTCGGAATAACAGTTTGTTGTCCTTCACCAGTCCAGCGGCGCATCATGGCCTGGGTTTGATTACTGAAATTTTTGCCCGATTCCAGTTCTCGGCGATAGTAGTTATAAACTTCGTTTCCAAGCGAATAAGTGAAGTTAGCATTCAATGTAAAAGCTCTATAAATAAACGTAGAACGGATGTTACCATACAAATCGGGGTGTGGGTTTCCTATGATCTGCCTGTCATTTTCATTGATAATACCATCTGCCATTTTATCTTCGAAAATCATATCACCGGCACCAAAATTCGTATATGTCCCTTCTGAATTAAGTAATTTCAGATTTGCTGCATCAGCATCAGCCTGGGTTGCAAATACACCATTACTTTTGTAGCCGTAGAAAACACCCGCCGGCTGACCAACAGCCGTCAGCAAATCGGCGCCAAAGAGACTTGTTGTATAATCCTTATCATCGGGGAGCGAGGTTACCTTGTTTTTATATGAACCTGCACTCATTCCAATTTCCCATTGTATCGTTTTAGTATTCAACGCTTTCACTATTGCATTCAGTTCATAGCCCTTGTTGGTCATGCTTCCCCCATTACTCCAAAAGTAACCCAATCCGGTTATTTCCGGCAATGATTTCAGTGTAAGCAAGTTGGTTGTTCGACTGCTGTACAAATCGAGATTCAGCATTAACAAGTCGTTGAACATACCCACGTCGAAACCCAGATTAGCTCTTCCGGTGTTTTCCCACTGAACTTTGGTGTTTTCTATGTTTGAAAGCACCAGCCCGTTAGCCCTATCCACAAACCTTACCGAAGTGAAATAAGCCATCGATTCATAATCTTTAATACCATCATTACCGGTAACGCCGTAACCTGCACGAACTTTCAGCAAGTTTATCATCTCCACATTCTTCATGAATTCCTCTGAAGTTGCGATCCAGGCACCATTGATTGAAGGAAAAACGCCCAAACTGCGACTGCGGTCTTTAGTAACTTCACCTGTTTCGCGGTCTTTTTTGTAGCTTGTGAGATTGATTCCCTGATTCGTATGCCTTCCGAAACGAGAAGAGGCATCGAGCGCGAGTGCTCCGGTAAGAAAATAGCGATTGTTGTATGCGTATTCGGTCTGATAGTAATTCGAAATCGAACGCGTGCGGTTATTTATACCATCCACATATAAAAAATCGTATCCTCCGGTAATGGTAGTATTGTTGTTGGAGCCGGAGTTATGTTCTTCAGCATAATCGAGCTCGAGATAATTGTTGATAAACCTCAAACCGGCAAAAGCACTAAATTGGTGGTAAACATCCCATTTCTTTTTGTATGTGAGGTAGGTATTACTGTAAATATTCGTATTTCGCACTACCTGACTTGAAATTCTGTTTTCAGAAAAACCTTTATTGGGTATTTCCCGTATCGGTGTAAACAATTCGGGGATATAATGTCCTTCGATGGTTTTATAAAGGCTATAGTCGAATTGCGAAACCAATTTGAGATCGGGAGTAATCTGATATCCGGGTGTTGCCGATATATTAAAGCGGTATTTCTTCTGAAAATTATTGGAATAGCGAATCAGTGCCCCTGGATTTCCAATATTGAAAAAATCTGTACGTGCCGGATTTGCAGTAATCTCTCCAAAAACGGTATGACTAAAAGGGCTCACAAAGGGCGACTTCACTTTAGCCACCCAGGTAGGAGATGAATAATAATCAATACCATCGTCGATAAGTTTGCGTTCATTTCTTGAAAACCCGATATTGAGACCTAATTCAAGGCTTCTTGACAGGATAAAATCGCCATTCAAACGTACATTGAAACGGTCCCAGTTCGTTGATTTAACCACACCCTGATTATTGCTCAAACCGAGTGAGAAATAATATTTGGCTTTTTCATCGCCACCCTTAACATTAATCAGGTAGTTTTGATAAACTCCGGTTTGATACACTTCCTTGCGCCAGTCAGTATTATTATGATACACATTATAAGCAGCATTGGCCGGGTCGGTAATCAGAAAACGCACAGCTGCAAGGTCGTTGTTGGTAAAGCCCATACTGCCCAGCAGGTCGCTGGCATAAATTCGGTGCTGTTCAGCTCCCATCATCGGGATTGAGACCGGAGCCTCACTAATGCCTGTAAGCAGGTTAAAATCGATGGCAGTAACCATTGATTGAGCCCTTTGGGTTTGAATAAGAATAACACCGTTGGCTGCTTTACTTCCATAAATAGAAGTTCCATCTTTCAGCACAGTTATACTTGCTATGTCATTCACATCAATATTATCGAGCGGATTTGAAAAATGTCCACCATGGATCGATGGTATATCGTTAAACTGATCCCAGATAACGCCATCGACCACAAATAGCGGCTGTGTATTGGCATTGAGTGAATTTACTCCCCGTATGAATAAATTGGCTCCTACGCCTGCTACTCCCGAACGTGAAACTGAACGTACGTTAGCACCAAAACTACTTCGGATAATATCGTCGGCTATTTTATTGGTATATTTATCAGGGGTATCAAAGGCATCGAGCGAAGAAGTAATGTCCAGATAATTCTTCGACTGTAAAATGTCCTGAATTTTCCGCGAATACACACTGAAACCGATCCTGTAAAGGGCGATGGTGATTTGCTTCCGACCCTGCACCCCAATTTCACGCATATCATACCCTATGGCAGTAACCTGTACGATATCGTTGGGTGATGTCATTCTGATACTAAACTTCCCATCTTCATCGGTGATGGCTGAAACATTTTTATCGGTAATAGTTAGCTGTGCAGCTGCAATGGGTTTCAAAGTAGCTGCATCGATCACCATTCCTTCAATCATCACTGTTTTTGCTGCCTCCGGTTGTGCTGCAACCATCAGCGAAAAAACCAGTGTGAAAATTAGCAGTTTCAGTTTTTTCTTTCCTTTATTGTAAGCAATATGGCTCATAAACTTTGATTTATAGATATATCTGATGTCTTTCATAATAGCTCAACTATTCGACTGGTTCCAGAATGATGCAATCGATTCGAAGATCCCTGATGTGATTTAAGCGTTCAGTTGTTGTTGTTCCGGCCGAATTCTCAACCAACAGCCCGACCCTGATTTTTGAACCCGTTACCATATCGCTGCTTCTGCTCCCTGTCGAAACCAGATTGGCAAATGGGAATTGATAATTTGCCACAACCAATACTTTAGAAATTTTTCTGGGGTCGGTAATAAAATTCCTGGCTGTACCTACAGTTTTGGTAAAACCGGTATTACCAATCCATACTGAGTCTCTTCTCACGCCAGGCACATAATCATAGTTGATTGAGAACTTCACTTTATTAGTTCTGAGATTTGTAGAATCTGTAAGATTTATCGGCACAAAAACGCAGTAAATATTATATTTTCCGGAGAGGGTATTCGGGATGGGGAAGTTTATCCACAAACGGGCTGTACTGAGGTTGCTTAATGCCCTGGCATTCACATAAAAACCTCCTGAGATATCGGCGCCTGTACCAATCGAAGAGAAATTGGTGATTTCAAAATCTTTTTGAGTACGGCCGAAACTTGCATTTTCAGCTTCCACTTTAATAATTCTGTTCCATGTATCTCCCGGCTTATGTTTCAGCGAATTGCTTGTATAAGCCAGTCCGTTGCTGAGCTCTGCAGGAGGATTCGCCGGAAAAAGAATCGAAGCATTGGTAAGGCTTGATCCGTATGTTGAACGCATTGAGTCGGAACTCAATGGCAAAGCCACTTTTTGTGAAAAGAACAAATCTCTTACAATAGACCAGCGGGTATTTTCCATTTGAGCTTGAGCACCACCATCATCGGCAAGTGTTTTATAGAATGGAAAAATGCGGTTATAGGCTTCAATCCAGGCCTGATTGTCGGGAAGCAGTGCAGTATAAGTGCTGTCTTCAGAACTTAACTGCCCCAGCCGGGTTAAAACTTTGTTGGTAATGTTAAACACCGAATCCATGAGCACACCATCCACATAACTGGCCTGAGGATCAAACTCACTTCTGGTGAGAGAGTTGATATAGTTCCTTAGTGAATCAATGCCGGGAGCTACAGCAATGTATTCCCATATATTCATCACATAGGGTACATAGTCACCAATCACATGAATCATTCCGTTCTTTACGGCAATATCATTGCGGGTTACAGCTTTTCCTCCCAGATTCAGCACGCCGGCATTTCGTCCGAAGTTCACCCACTTGTTATTCATCATCAGGATGGCTTTGCTGCTTATTCCGGAGCTTGGAACACTAAATCGGGTGATGTGATTACGTACGGTCTTCATCATCTGATCTGAGTTATTCATATCAAATCCTTCGAGGGAAGTGTTGGTTGGTGCCCAAACGGTAAAGGTCTGATTTGCTGAAAGGAGTGTATCATACCCCGTGAGTTCAACCATTTGAGTAAACTTACTCAGTTCGGGTTGCGATTTTAAATATTCAAAAATACTCAGATCACTTTTTTCGGTTATTTCTGCATAATAATGATCCTCCCACTCGTTGGTGCGGCACGACACCATCATCAGCAGTGGAGTCAACAAATACAGGAGCACTTTATTCATTTTTTCAGATTTCATAAGCATTGGATTTCTGCTGTTATTTGTTCTTGCATGTTTTCAATAAATATCTTCATTTTCGATGGCTGAAGTAGGCACAAACTCGAGATAATCGAACATAAACTCACCACCGCTCAGCCCTTTTACCATCAGTTTACGATGACCAGCTTCCCTGAATTCATAGGTTCCCATGATTCGGCGAAGGTTGGCACTACTAAAACGCGCATTCTCTCCGCTTGTCCATCCGGTCTGAGCTACCTTGAAACTGGCCGGACCCTTCATAAATCCGCGGTTACGCATCATCTTATCATTCTCAAAGCCGAATGGGTCTTCCACAGGCAAGGAACCGGGTGTCTGATATCCGATAGAAACATGAGTGGCACTGTTATTCAGATTAAGAGGCACACCTGCTGGTATTCCGTCAAGATATAACTGCGCCACACCCCGTCGGCCATTAGTCAGATAACCAAACCGTACTTCGTAAGTGCCAGCAGGAATCGGGGGTGTGGTTATAGTGAAGTTGTATAATCTACCCGAAGTGGCACTCAGGAATATTTCGTCGGCCATATAATTTTGGAAACGCGGATAGCCGGCCAGATAACCAACGACGGTTTGCTCCGAAGCATCAATTCGGTCGATATAGCCTCTTGGTATCTGGTAGTGAAGACTTTGCTCGCTATATAAAGAACTATTGGAATTCTGAAGCCATCGTGAACCCCGCATGTCATTATTGGTAAGTTCGGGGAAGAAGCTGGCAGCATCGAAACGCAATCGTTTGGTCGACATGTAGGTATTAACTGCCTCACTATAAACCAGAATCCGGTTTATTTCATGAAATACACCGTTTGTGGCATCATTATCAAAATTGGATGTAATTTGTACTACAGTAGCTTCATCGACATGATTGAACAGATTGGTGCGATTGGTTAATCTTTCCTTTTTAACTTCAATAAGGGTGTTTGGGCTCATGGTTTCGATATACTCAAACATATCCCTGTTTTTGAGCATATGGTCTGTGTCGTATGCATTTATAAATTTGGCATAACTGAGCTGTTTGTTGATGAGATGGTAGGAAATGAATCGGTTCAGACTGTTCCTGCGATCGGTAATTTCGGTTATACCTGCATCTTCAGGATACACCTGATCATAAACCATAGCTGCATATGCTTTCAGGTCATCCAAATTATTGATTCCGGCTGCCTGAAAGGTTTCATTACTTTCCATTAAAACAGTATAACCATATTTACGGGACTGTGGCACTTCGTGATAGAACCACTGATTACTTTCCTTCGGAGTAGTTATCAGATGTTTATAATCCGAAGGTTTATACGAATCATCCCTTACCAAAAGCAACGAATCACCCATACCTGTCAGAATGAGGGCTTCATAAAACAGGGAGAATCGGGGTTCTTTGGCAATTACTTCCACAATACCTTCGCGGGTAGGATCCAGCACTTTCGATATTTTATGAATCACACCATTATGTACCATGATATCCTTGGTAATTATTTGTGAGTTTTTATTCACAAATGTTGCTCCTGCATTGGAAAATGAAATGGAAATATAGCGATCGCTCATTGTTAACTGAGATAAACGGCCGTTGACAAAATTGGCATGGTTAATCTCTGTCCCATTGATAATATGATCGTATGCAATGATTTTCAATGAATCCATTGAAAAATCGCTAAGTCCCTTTTTCCCTTTCAAACTATAATACTCCTGCATTGCCACATTGGTTGGAGCGAAGCAGGTAAAATGCCCGTATGCTTTTAAAAGTCCGATGGTTTTGGTAGTATCGAGCAATTTTGCAAACTCAGTAAAATCTTTATTTTCAGGATCTTCCAGGTACTGACCCATCATCTGATCAGTAAATGTAAAGAGTTTATCCCCCACATTATCAGAGTCGCATGAACTAAACATCATCAACAACGAGATTAAAAGCACTGAAAGTGTCAGCGGCATGTAATTCGTCAATTTTAAAATATTGAAATATCTTTCCATAATAATAACATCATTATTTATCGTTTGGATGAACTACCGGTTTCTTTGTAATATGGATTTTGTTCCAGTTTGGGATTAGCTTCCAATTCACGTTGAGAGATGGGAAAATACATGGCATCAGGCACAGGAACACTGCTTGAAGTTGTACTTCCCGGATTCTTATACATCAGAAAGGTATTCAACGTACCAGTTGATCCTTCGCGACGGGCAAACCGGACCAGATCGAACCAGCGCTTTCCTTCGAACATCAATTCCCTTTGTCTTTCGCGCAACACAAGTAATTCAAGATCACCCGCTGTTGGATAATTCGCTAATCGGAGCGAATCGGATGCATTGTCGGGGTTCGCCCGCAGGTAGGTTCTGTTAACTAATTGTACAGCTTCAGTAAACGCAGGCACAGCTTCGGCCGGGTTGGCTTTCCCTTTTTGCACAAGAGCTTCGGCCTTCATCAGAATAACATCCGAGAGGCGATAAAGTATCCAGTTCGAAGTGGAGGTGCGATATCGATACAGGCTCAAACCCTGCACTGTTTCCTGACGTGCAAGACCAGCATATTTAAACACATGGAATTTTCCGCCAAAGGGTCGGATGAAATCGAGATATCTTACATCTTTGTCGCTTTCAACCACTTCGGTTGACACCTTGTAGATAAACGGACTAAAAGCTCCTACAAGGTTGTTTACATGATCAACAGCCAAAGTTGCCGGGAAACTAAATTCGCCCTGTTCCTGCTGACTGTTACCAAACAAGTAGAACACAGGATTGTTCGCTTGTATATTATCTTCGAACTGTAATTCAAAGATGCTTTCGGTTGAGTTACCCAGATAAAACACCTGTGTAAGCATGAGGCTGGCATCCACAAGCCTGTAAGCCGGATTCGACAATACTTCATTGCACGCAGCAATACATTCATCGTAACGCTGTGCCCACAGATACACGTCGGCCAGCAGTGCATTAACAGCCGCTTTGGTCACCCGTCCCTTGTTGTAATCGCGTCGTCCAAAATCATTGCGGGCAAACTGCCTGGCGACCAGCAAATCGGCAATAATCTGATCAATAATTACCTGTTCTGATGATTTGGGAAGATTATAATCCTGTGAATCGTCGATACTGGGTTCAAGCACTAATGGAACTTCTTTGAAAGCCCTCACTAAATAGAAGTATGACAAAGCACGAATTGTGAGCACCTCAGCCCTGAGTCTATCGAGGTCGGCTTGAGAAAAATTAACATCACGATTCACAACTTCAGGCGCAAAATACAGCAGATTATTGCAATAATTGATGATGGTGTAGAACGACAACCACGAAACAAAGGGGTTTGTGGCTGTAATGTCGCCTTCCATGATACGCTGCATATCGTAACGCATGAATCGCCCGTTAACCACATTATCAGACCTGAGTTCGCCCCAAACAATCATTCGATATATATTGGCATCCTCTGTAAGTCCACGGTAACAGGCTGCAAGCACCGACTCCACATCGGCTTCGGATTGCCAAAACTCATCGAGAATAATTTCGCTTTCGGGTTTCAGGTTGAGCCACTCATCGCACGATGTTAGCGAGACTATCAGTAAAGCCGACAGGCTGACTAAAATGATTTTACTGAAATTCATATATTTCTTCATAATTGTTTTTCCTCCCTATAATCCGATGGTTGCACCAAATGTCATGTCTTTTGTTCGTGGAGTTCTCGAATCGTCGTAACTCAAGCCCAATCCTCCGTAACCCACCTCCGGGTCAACACCGGTATACTTGGTCCATACCGCAATATTGTTGAACGTAAGATAAAGGTTCAACCTGGTGACTCCTAACTTCTTCAATACAGGTTGTGGTACGGAATAATTGAAAGTCATATGCTTAAAACGCAGGAATGAACCATCTTCCACAAACCGGTCGCTTCCAAGCCAGTTGTATCCGTATTCATGCAAAGCTCTTGGTATGGGTGTTACATCACCTTCTTTTCTCCAGCGCCAGTTGACAGAGCGACTTTGGTTGTTGTCAAAATACATGTTCTCGGTATTCATTCGCGCTGCATTGATAATTTTATTACCGATACGGAAATTGAAAAACATATTGCACGAAATGTTTTTATATCTGAATGTAGGGCCAAAACCGCCGTTTACTTTAGGATTGGCATTACCGAGTAAAACGATATCGAGTTCGTCGATATTACCATCTTTATTGATGTCGTCGTAAATGGCATCACCACCGCGGAAGCGATATGGCGTACGTCCTTCTTTAGCATAATAGTTATACCAGATGGGTCGTGGACTACCATCCTGATTTACAATTACATTTCCTGAAGCATCGCGTGCCACAGGCGCATTTTCCTGCAGCCCCGGAATGTACTCGTCGTATTGATATACACCCTTATACCTGAAACCATAGATCGACCCAAACGAGTTACCTTCCTGAACCCTGGTTAAATAAGCTCCATTATTAAATGAGAAGTTTCCATTATAACTATCGAGTAGTGTTTGATCCAGATAAATCAGCGTATTTTTGTAATTCGATAAGTTAAACCTGAAATCAATATTAAAATCTTTGGATTTCAGGATGCGGTTGGCATAAAAGTTCACCTCCCAACCAAGATTATCCATAGTACCTCCATTGATATAACTCAGCGTGTTGTAACCTGATATCTGCGAAATAGCCACATTCCGGAAAAGCATGTCTTCTGTTCTTTTGGTGTAGAAGTTGATATCAAACAAATACGCATCATCCATGAATCCCAAATCGAGACCGTAGTTCAACTGGGTTGTCTTTTCCCACCTTAATTCATTCAAACGAAGAGAAACCGGCTGAACAGCAGTCATGTCGATGTATGAATCGTAAGTTCTGTAACGGCTAAAGTGCAAATAATCTTCACCGGGCTGATTACCACTGATACCCCACGACTGACGGTAGGCCAGGGTGCTTAACCAGTTTTTGGTGGATTCCATGAAGGGCTCATCGGTAATAATCCATTTGGCTGAAATTCCGGGAAAATTTCCGAATCGGTTGCCGGTACCAAAGCGTGTACTTCCTTCGCGTCGGATATTTCCACTTAGGATATAACGACCCTTGTACACGTAGTGACCGCGTAACAGGAAAGCCAGTGAACGCCACGAATTATGTGCTGTATTTGCGCCTGACAGATATCCGAAGCCTGAAGCATCTATGGCAGCTCCAGATGGAAGGGAAAAAGTGGTAATAGCCTGGCTCGCAGAGTTTCCGGTATTAATCTGGAAAGATCCGTAAAGCAACAGGTTATGATCCTTATTCGCAAATTTAGGCTGCCATGAGATATTCTGATCCGAATAAATGGTAAGCGTTTCGCGGTCGGAATTGTCGGAGCGATTTACCGCAGAACTTGACCAGAATTCATTGGAGGCCTCCTGTGGGAGGAACATGCTGGTTTTACTGTTGTTGATGTCAAACGACACATACATCTCATACCTTAACCGACTGATATTCGGGTCGAGCAGATCGTACTGAAGTCTGAATGTAGGCAGAATCCTGAAAGATTGCAGTCGGTTGGTGGCCAAATGAGCCAGTGCAACCGGGTTGCGCAGGTTACGTTGGTTGCTGTGAAGCGACGAGTTTCTCGCAATATTGTAGTAAGCACCTGTCTCCCTACCCGATCTGTCTTCTTCAAACACACTCACATTCGGCATCTTACGATAGGCAATACCGAGTAGATTTTCATAATTACGGAAGTTGTCGGAATTTGTCAGCGACATTTCTGTGATGAATTTTATTCTGTCGGAAACAGAATATTCGAGATACGCCCTGGAAGATATACGTTGCATTTGCTGCCCTATTACGGTACCCCGTTGATTGAAAACACCAGCCGACACCCTGAATCGTGCTCTTTCGCCCCCGCCCGACAAAGTCAGATAATGGTCGTTGATACTACCCACCTGAGTTACTTCACTTACCCAGTCGGTATTATTATTGAAGTTTTCGTATTCGGGGAAATTCGGATCATAATTATATTCAGGAATATCGGTAGCTAAATCGTTTTGCTGTGGATTGAGATAAGCCTGCTTCATTAACATGGTAAAATCGTCGCCATTCAGCATTTTCAAACCCCTGGGTTGGCGGGTAAGTGTAAGCCGATAAGTATAATCGACGCGGGTTGGACCTGATAATCCGCGTTTTGTGGTAATCATCAACACCCCGTTGGCCCCTTTGGCTCCCCAGATGGCCGAAGCGGCTGCATCTTTCAGTACCGATATTTCAAGTATATCGTCGGGGTTGATGCTCAACATATTGGCATACTGTTCCTGGTTAGAGTTAGCAAAATCGAAGTTGGGATCGATCTGTACTTCATAAGGAACACCATTCACAACTATGAGCGGTTCACTGCTTTCGTTAATGGAAGTTACACCACGGATTCGCATTGAAGTACCACTGCCGGGGTCGCCCGAATTCGCCACAATATCGAGACCTGCAATACGTCCCTGCAGTGCATCGTCGATAGATGCCACCTGAATACCTTCAAACTCCCTGGTGTCGATGGTCTGAATGGCGGTACTTAACTCACGGGTAGGAATCGAGAATCCTCCCTGTGTTGTTCGGCGGGCAGCAGTAACCTCAACCGCACGGATAGTTTGTACACTTTCGTCGAGTTGTATATTGATTACCCTGCGGTTATCAATTTTAACCGTCTTAGGTATATAGCCGATATAACTGATAGTTAGCCTGTTGGAGGCATTCCGAACCCGCATCACGAACTTTCCGTTGAAGTCGGTTGCTGTACCGCCTATCACCCTGTTGTTGGCATCAATTTCCGAAATATTGGCTCCGATAATCTCGAGTCCGTCATTGGCAGAAGTAACCTGTCCCTGAACGATAAAGTTACCCTCGGTTTGCGCACTGACTTTCAGTGTGGCTGCGAGTGACAATAACAGTATGTAGATAAAATACCCTTTTCTCATAATCTTATTCATACTTGGCATTCAATTTTTATTCTTCAAAGGTCAACACATTATCAATCAGGTGAATCACAGCTGATGCTGAATTGGATATCCGGGAAGTTGAGAACAAAGCTCCCGACACAGCACCTGTCCCATTAACATTTCTGTAGGCTGATGGAAGACGCGCAAAATTATAATCCTTAGCAACTATATTGTTGGGTGACAGAACATTAGCTGTTCTATTCAATTCAGTTGTGAGTTTCATGCTATTGGCATCGCCAACAACTCCGATTTTGTAATACTTATTTTGAGCAGTACGCCAGTGCGTAACCTTATTATCAGTTTTGATGGTGGCTGTTTGAAACTGACTATTTACCTGGTGGCCGAAGAAGGTGGCGTTATCCTGGAAGTGATAGCGCAGGAAGCGAACCATCTTATTGATTTCCTGCGTACGTGCAGCTCCGGTGAGAGTATTGATCTCAGCCCAACTTTTAATTCTACCGGAAGCAATGGCATTGGCTATTGCCTGGTTACTGGGAACATAAATGGTGTATCTGTAGGCATTGAAGAATCTCACTATAAAATCAACACCCTGTGGAGAAAATATCTTGGGAGTAAAATCATCGGGAACATTACTCAGCAATTCAAAAAAGGCACTAAACTCTTCATAATCACTCAGCGCTTTGTAAACCGAACGCAAAGAAGGCTGTATGGCTTTGTCGATGAAATAGGTCTTTCCATTTTGCTGATTAAATACCCGCTCTACATTTACATGGGTTTGCTTGTGTAAATTATTGCCACCCTGAACCGTCATATTTCCGTCGGCATTATTGATCTTTATTATATCGTTTGCCTTGGTTACGTAATACTGTTTTGTAGCGTCAACCTGACCAACAATGATATGGCTATCAAGTATATCCCATAAACGGTTTTTAACGAATTCCATATTGGAAATACTGGTAATGCTATCTACTAATTCGAGTGTTTCACCGCTTATCCTGTCGTACCTGTGAATGTAAGCAGTAACACTGTTTGTTCTCTCGAAGTATTTAAATTTAAGCACTGCAGGCACATCCTGACCAAATGCAATTGGATCGATGTAATTCTCGAAAAATGAATCGGTTGGCACGAAAACACTGTATTTGCTTACCAATGAGTTGAGATAAAGCTTATAAAATTCGAATCGGGTACCATCAACACTGGTTTCAGAAATTTTGATGGCCCAGTTCATGATTTTAGCATTGTCGCTAAGCAGTACCGGACTATACACCGAGATATAATCGACAGGCGGATACACTTCATTGGTAAAAAACAATTGACCATTAACAGCGGTGTACGAGTCAACGATATGTGATTTTTGTACAGGTATAGGGTAGTTTTCGGCATCAACAAGGCGGTTGAAACGACTTGGTACCGACTCGATGAGCGACGGCCGCATGTGTCTTCTGATGAATGGGAGTATTATTTCGTCGGGTACATTTTCCCATGTACCAAACCGACTGCGCAATAGCTCACCAACTCCACTGTTGAAATAGTTGTTCATGGCCTGGTCGGTGGGCACAAACATCAGGGCCATATCGGCGGGTAGCGCAGTGGAACTGTAACTGTTCCATCCCGGATCGAAGGGCAAAAGATGTGTCGCAGCCAAACCATTAGGAAGCTGACGAGTGCCCCCGTTGATAGCAAAATAGCGCTTTACAAAAATTGAATCGGTAAAATTCTTATTTAACTGACGGTACAAAACAGTATTAGCCGCATCATAATATGGGGCAGCAAACCGTTCCAGAATTCTTGAAAATATTTTCGAATCAGGGTGCCTTTCAATCTTATGAGCCATATTGGTAGGCGGAATCAGCACTTTGTTAAGCACATGAATATATCCGTTTTTACAAACAATATCCCTTTCAATCACTTTGGCATCAAATACATGCACATCATTACGAACTCTCGAAGGCCTGCCATTGAAGATATTGCCTGAAATATAATCCATATCTTCATCGGTAATACCACTTTTTGTCAGAAATTTCTGGGTAAAGTATGCTGTTGGCGATTTGGTATTATCCTTCAGCAAATAAATCCCTTTTTCGCGATAATTGTCGAAGTACTTTCCAACCGAAACCCTGTCGCCTATTTCGAAATTCAAACTGTCGATTGGGTCGAGTGCCGACTCACGACGCATGGCTGTACCTTCATGATACACACCATTAGCAAAATAGCTCGACATTGTTTCGATCAGGTAAGCATTGTTGATTAGAGAGAAGTTCAACAAAATCTTTTTTTGAGCTAAAGTAAGGTCTTCGTACTTGCTTACGCCCCATTCATTGCTTTTAAAAAATTCGTTGAAGGCACTGTCGCTGGCCACAAAGAGTGTTTTACTGCCTGTCAGACTGAGCACCTGCTTATAGTCGAGATCTTCTATCAACGAAACATAAACGTTATACTTGCCGCTTTCTTTGAGATAATCGTAGATGCTTGCACCCAACCATTCGGGCAACTCATCATCGTAAAAATAATCATCTTTACAGGAAGACAACATCAATAAACCGAAGACCAAAGCGAGCAACATGTTGCCCGCACCGGTTTTTGTCCCTTGCACAATTTTCTTCATGGGTTAAAAAGTTGTATTTAATCTGTTTATTATAGTTTTATGAACTTAGCCGGGCTGAATGAACGCGCTTTTATCAGATAATATCCCGATGGCAAATCACGCACATCCACTGAATTTCCATTGGTAAAAACTGATTTAATCAGCACACCGGAGAAGCTGTAAATATCAATTTTTTCTCCGGAAGGTATCATGTGGTGAAGAATAATGCGTTCGGTTACCGGATTTGGTGTGAAACTCAAAACCGGTTCACGAATCTGTTCGACACTCTGTATAACACTTACCGGATCAATGACGATCCATCCGGCAGCCTCGGTTGCCGGGGTAGTTGAACTGACTGAACGTTCTCTTTGTTTGAACACAAACGCTCCTCTTTCAAACTCGTGGAACGACCTGAGAGTGGCAGTTACCTCATCGTTGCAGGTTTGCATTTGTGCAATGAACACCGGATTGGGAATGGTATCTCCGAAAAGTATTTGTCTTGCACTGGTGGTCACGAAATTATCCGCAGTTCTTCCCACAACAAATTTCCTTCCGCCAATATGCCCTTTGCCCGGGGTTATAGCTATGTATGAAATGGTTTCGGTTCCGGGAATAGAAGTTATTCCTTCTTCTTTGAATATTTTCACCTGAAAACCAGTATTGGTTACATTGCGGATTCGGACTACGGTAGCATATGTTGTAGCAGCAATTAACTGATTGACAAAAACCACGGGGGTAACATCAAATGCGGTCGGGAATGTGACGGTTGTCCAGTTAGCATTGGCGGTAGATCTGCCCGAAAATACCTTTACGTTGCCCAATTGCTGTTCGCCGGACTTCATCAACAGATAAGGAATAAATTCGTCTTTCGAAAAAGCATTCATATTCAAATACGACCATGTAGAGGCTTGTATCTGGAAACGTGTGGTTCGGCTCACAAACCTCACTCGTGGTGAAATTAGTGCATTCAAGTTATTGTTCGTAGGTGCACCCAAAACAATTGAAGGTATCTCGTCGAAAGGCTGATTGAAAAACACTGAACTCCACTCTGTACTCGATAAATTTAATTTACCAAACTGCATGTTATTATCACCATTGGTAATATCCATTCCCACCTCAGGCGAATAATTAGAAAGCGTTCCATCCACCAGTTTTGTTCTGACCCTGTATTTCACCGGACCGCCGGTGATGTCGAGCACATCCGAAAAAGTTCTGAGATTGCGGTCGTTGCTGTCGAGAATTACCGCAAAATTGCCGTTACCTACTTTCTTTTCCAGAATAAATCCACGAAAAAAATCCCCATTTTGGTCGTTTACGTTGACTGCGACAGTATTTGTTCCATAGGAAAGAGTAAGGCCGGGATTCCGCAATAACCGCCAGGTTGGAATAACTTCATAGCGACGGTCGAAAGCCATGCGCGACTTGTTGTTCATGTATAGAACACCAGCCGGAGTGAGTCCGTTCTGCAGGAATACTGTATCATTTCTTCCTGTTGAAGCATTGGCTGTAACCCTGAAATCTCCGCTCAAAATCAATGCTCTTGCATCCTGTACCCAATTGTAGATAGAATAACGCTCAATAAAACTGGCTGTATCTAGCACATTCATAATAGCTCTCAGGTCGTTGAGCTGCTTGGCAGCATTGGCTGGCGACAGGCTCCGGTCGGTAGTCGGCCAGTTTTCTGTAGTCCAGTTGGCTCCATTGTTCCACTCGGTAATCCAAATAGGCAAACCGGTACGTTGATGCACATAACGTAAATCGTTGTACCAGTTTTGGGGTGATTTACCTCCCCAGTAACAATGCACAGCCAAAAAATCGATGCGCCAATTGCGGGCTTTGCAACTATCCACAAATTCGTACAACCAGGCATTCGGACTGGCAGTTGCAGGCGTACCGATACGCAAACCCGACTTCATATATTCGGGCCACATGGCAAGAGCTTGGGCAACAGTCATATTAGATTGATCGGGACGATCAGGCTCGTTGAATCCCAGCAAATGGGATACATTTTGCTTGCTATTAATCTCCGACCAACCAGGCCAACCAAGATTTTGCTTGATGGGCACATATTCCTGATTCAGACTAGAGTTTTGGTCGGCACTCCATGAGTACCACCAGGTTCCCTTCAAACGTTCAGTGTCAGTTCCACCGCCCGAACCGCTTCCGCACCAACCTTTTTTAGTCACATACTCCCAAGGGAAAACACGGATAAAAGAAACAGTTTCGTCGAGCAGAAATGTTAACTCCGAAAATTCAATATCTTCCTTATCTGCAATGAAAACCCGGCTATAGCCTGAACCATCAGCATTATTTGCCAATGTGGCCATATATCCTCTTTTCAGTTTAAATGACCTGATTTTGTTATCCATAGCTCCCAATCCATTGTGGTATGTAAATAGCGGATAGGTAGCAGTACTGCCGGTAAAGTTTCTGTTAGTCCACACACTGAGTGGTCTGATCTGGGAAGTATGTGGCATCACAACAGTGCCGTGAGCATAAATTGCAACACGCACATTGGTTCTGTTAACCGCTGCTGCATTATTCACAAAAACGAATCTCAACAATGAATCGACTACTGCCGTTGGCCGGAGATTCTCAAAAATGATCCATGAATCTTCACTATTCAAACGAATAATCGAGTTGTTGAGTGCAGCCAGGCAAGTAGCTGACGTAATTTTCAAATCTGATTTTCCGTTGATGATGATTTCTCTGTCAACATAATTAGATACAGTGGTTTCACGTGCAGTGATTTCGACCACTGTCCGTGGATTTTGTGCTGCCGTATGAAGCAGAATGACGAATAACATTGCAAAGTTTGAGAATAGTCGGATCATGGTATGTTTTTTATACAATTTTTAGATATTAATGCTGACCAAAAAAACTCAGATTTTCCATCAGCAAAAATATAACGGTTTTTTTGCTATGCAGGGTAAAATTCGTTCAATTACGTAGAATTATTTCTGTAACTAAATTTACTTAACTGTACATATGAATCAGCCTTTTGTAAACGGCATGAAGCATTCACTGAGATAAAGACTCTGGGGCTGTTTTTTGTTCTGCTAAAATACAATTCCACATAAATGACCACATTTTTACCAGTCGTATATATCCATCGTATTATATTTGCAAATCAACTATAAAATGATTAAATTATGAATCAAAAACTACTTAGAACCATGAGTTCGCTACTTATGCTGATAGCAGCAGGAGTATTTTCGCTGCATGTTCAGGCTGCCAACATCAGTAGTGGACTGAGACTACATTACACTTTTGAACAGGCCAATGGAAACATACTCCCTGATGTAACAGGCAATGGTTTCAACGGAACTCTTTTCGGAGCGACTGTGGGTGTTACCAATGGCAAACCCTCATTGATACTGGGCACTTCGGGAACCGATTACGTGGATATGGGTGCCAATACCGGCAACCTGATTAGTTCACTCAACGATTTTACTATTTCTACCTACATTTGGGTGAACAGCACTAACACAAACCTGAGTGCCAACGGTAATTTCATATGTGTTTTCGCCAATTCGGCCAATACAGGCACCGCTCAGAACGGTATTATATACCTGCAGGCAAAGCGAAGCCGCTATGCTATTTCGCCCACATTCTGGAATGCTGAGCAAGTTGCACAAACCGGACAGGATGTGGTAAGGGGTCAGTGGGTGCATCTAACCTATACACAATCAGGCAATACCGGACGTTTATATGTCAACGGTGAGCTTAGAAACACCAACCCCAACATTACACTGAAACCATCGAATATCGGTGCCACTGCATTTAATTATATTGCAAGGCCCACTTATACTGGTGACATTAACCTGCAGAATGCACAATTGAGCGATTTTCGCATTTACAACAGAGCAATTACTCAGGATGAAATTCTCATTCTGAATGGCTATCCGGCAGCATTGATTCAGGCGTACAATGCGCTGACCATGCCCGATTTATCCAATGTGCGCTCCAATATCTATTTGCCTTCAACCGTAGGAGCTTCCAATGTTCCGGTAGAATGGCAAACTTCGTCCTCAACAGCTATTTCACTAAACGGAACAGTAACACGTCCTGAAAAATTCGATGCAACTGTTGTACTTACCGCAACAATCAGAATGGAAAACAACGGGGTGACCTACACACTGAAAAAAGAATTTATTGCCATTGTAAAAGCTTTCGCCGAAATGGCTGAGATTGTAGCCAACTGGGATTTTTCCTCCAGCAATATTTTCGTGGAAAACGGCAAGTTAAAAGTGAAAGACATCAGCGAAAATGCGTTTGTTGGAACAATAATGAATGAAGCCCGCATTCGCACAATAGGGAATACCGACCAGTACAATGTGCTTGATTTGGGCAATGCCACAGGTTATTTCGATATGGGTGAACCTATAGGGGAGGCCATTTATGCACTGAACGACTTCAGCATGTCAGCTTTCTTCAGGATAGATGATGCTTATACTCAACTCACCAATAATGGAAACTTCATTTGGTCATTCTCGAATACAGCCGATGCACCTGCCAACCCAATCGGATACCTTTTGACCCGTTTGAACAATATGTCCTATGAAATAACGCCCAACTGGTATGCTACAGGAAACCAGGGCATTTATTCCGGGAATGCTGCACCAAGGGGCTCATGGCAACATATTGCCTACACCCAAAAAGGGACTATTGGCACCTTGTACCTGAATGGCGTACAAATTGCCACCGGCTCTATCACCAACCTGCCTTCCATCGTACTCCCGGGAGAAGGCCGGAAAGGAACGCTATACAACTGGATTGGTCGCGCCAACTATCCTTCGGATGTGTACCTGCGTCAGACTTTGGTGCACGGCTTCCAGATTTACAGCCTTGCGCTCACAGGCGATAATCTGTTGTTCGACCTCGAAATACCAGCCATTATCGACAAATTGAATGCGGCTTATGCTGAAAATCCTGACTTTATTTCGCAGGCAGTAATAGCGGAAGCCAACAATCTGACTTTGCCCGACATGTCGGCAGTGACATCAGACATTACCCTTCCGCTCAAAGGATCACTCGATCCTTCGGTTAACATCAGCTGGAAATCGTCGCATCCGCAAATTATCAGCAATGCCGGAGTTGTTACACGTCCCGATTACTTTAACTTCGGAGTAACACTGACCGCTACCGTAAGCAATGGAGCACAAGCAGTTACCAAAGATTTCCCTGCTACAGTTCTCGTTAAACCCGGCACAGGATTTACAGGCGACATGATTGCTCAGTTCGATTTCAGCAATGCTGATGGACGTTTTGTAAAAGACAAAGGTGAAAAGGGATTCCTGGGTATGACAGTGAATGACGCCCGCATCCGCACCATCGGAACAAGTGCTACGGGGCAGTTTAATGTGCTCGACCTGGGCAACGGCACCGGATATTTCGATATGGGCGAGGAAATTGGCAAAACCATGTACCACCTTACCGATTACACACTCAGCGCTTTCTATCGTATCGATCCCTTATATCAGGGGCTCGGCAGTGATGGAAACTTCATCTGGACATTCTCGAACACCAACGATGCCATGGCTCGTCCTACCGGTTACATTATTGGGAGTCTGAGGAACCTTGCTCACAGCATCACTCCGGGCTTCTACACTGCCGCTTCAGGCAATCAGGCACTTGGTTTTAACCAACCGGCTCTGGCTGGCAACTGGCATCACATTGCCTACACTCAGAGAGGCACCAGTGGTACGCTGTATCTCGATGGTATGCCCATTGTTCCCGGCGATATTACCAACACTCCGGCTTCTGCACTGAAGAAAGACGGCTTACTGGGTACATTGTACAACTGGATTGGTCGGTCGAACTATGCCAGTGATGTGTATCTGCGCCAGTCGCTTGTGTACGATTTCCGGGTGTACAAAACAGCCCTTTCCGACTTCGACATTCTGGTAAACAGGCTGAATGTGATTGAAACCCTTGAAAAACTTGAACTGGCTTTTGCGGCAAATCCTGATGCAACATCGGTGAAGGCAATCAAGGACTCACCATTCACTTTGGTATCGATCGAAGGCGGAATCAGAATTAACGGTCTGATAGGCAGTGAGAAAGTTTCAGTTTATGATATGTCGGGACGTTACACTCCTATTGCTAACGGCACTGACATCATCCGTTTGAATAAAGGTATTTATGTGGTAAAAATTGACCAGTACACTGCGAAAGTGATGGTTCAATAAGAGGTTCGCGCAAAGGGCGCAAAATTTAACGCAAAGGGCGCAAAGAAAATTCTTTGCGCCCTTATTATTTGCGAACTTTGTTACCGCCTTATCTCCCGATTTTCATCACCCGCACATCCCCTGTAACATTCCTGTACTTCATCAAATAAATTCCCTGCTGTGGCAAAGAGGCAACCGGCATATTGCGGCCCGACAAATCAAAATATCCAATAATTTCGGCAACTGTATCGTCTTCAGCAACAATGCTGTTATTTAAAGACTTATCCCATTTGACCCGCACAGCCATCATTTCCTGCTCTGTGAGGGGAATCACCGTTCCATGCCGGGGTGAAAAATCCATGGATACACCATTCGAAGCAATAACGCTGAAATTTTCCATATCCATGCTTCTTGTAAACTGATAATAGCCGGCAGTATAAACATCATACATCAGAATCCACTCATCGGTATTGAAAAGCCTGAAAACACAACTACCCTCCACACCCGACGTAGTTTGTTGCAAATAGCGGTCGAGCATCACGTATCCGCCGGTCAAATTGGTTGAAACAGCTTTTTTGATGCCGTTACCACTACCTTCGGTTTTGAAGAAAATATGATATAGCCCTTTATCAAACACTATATCGCCATCGATGCACGCCCCTCCTGTAGGATGAAAGAACAATTGCTGCGGTACTGTTTCGAGTGCAGTAAAATCGGCATTGGCATAGGAAAAATAAATTTTGTCGTAATCGCCCGAGCCTTTCCGCATCGAAAAATAAACCATGTATTTGCCAACCGAAGGATCGTAAATGGTTTGCGGCGCCCAAACGCGATCTACATTCCCAAACTCTGTTGGAAAAGCAGTAGGAATGTGCACTCTGGCAGAAGTCCAGTCGACCAGATTATTCGATTTAAGCAAAACCATGCCACGGTTCGAACTCCAGCCATTGGCCGAAACCATATCGGTAACCACCATATAATAATGGCCATCATCGCCCCTGAGGATGTGCGGGTCGCGAACACCACCGGTCATACTGATAGCTGCTGAGGAGATAACCGGTTGATTGTTGTTCAATGCTTTATAGTTCAGGCCATCGGTACTGACAGCAAAACGGATAGCCTCCTGTGCTATATTATTTCCGGTGAAATACGTGAAAAGATAACCTGCGAATCCTTCATCTTCGGCAATCTTAACCTTAAAATCGCGGGTTGTTGATGCCTGATTTTTGCGAATCGTTGCACGAAGTATCACCTCTGCATCTCCCTGTCCATGTGCAGGCCTGTTCAACACCAACCCTGCTGATGTCAGTATTTGCGGACTGAGCGAAGTCCAGCTGATTAACGAGCCTTCCTGCCCGGCTGTTGGCAAACTCAGAGGCGAACGCACCTTCGATACATTGCCGCCGATTTTAATGGCAGCAGCATCCATTTGCACACTTTCCGTATCGCTGAAATAGGGCTGAATGGTAGCGATCAAAGTACGTGTTTGTTGCACAAACTGCTTACTCAGGGTAGCGGTGAGTGTTACCTGCACGGGGGCTGCACCGGCCTGAGGGCGGGTCACTACTCCGGTTGCAGAGAGTACGTCAGGCCGGGAAGAGGCCCAGCTAATCCCCACTCCCCCGGCTGCTTCAGTGGGCAAAGCAATATTGCTGCGAAGAGAATTGAGCATTTCCTGATCTAGTGCAATCTGTGTATTCTGTACAATCTCGGTGAAAAGCAAGGTATCGAGCCGTTGCCTGTGTACACCCAACTGTTGAACTGAAGACGCATTGAGTGCTGTATTATACAGCCGGAAATCGGTCATTTTCGAGTTCAATAGCAAAGCATCGGTAGCATAGGGCGATTTAAACAGATAGTTAAAGGCCGTAGTACCTAAGGTTGATGGTTTCAGGGTGATATTGCCTGACTTTTGTAAAACGCCGTTGAGGTACACATTGCCGGTGTTTCCTGACTGAACATAAGCAACATGCACCCACGCTCCCTTGCTGAAAGCTGTAGCCATACTTACCTGTTGTTCATTGCGCCAGTTGGTGGTTGTTATTGCATATCGGGTTTCCCTTGCTGAGAAAAACAGGCAACCATTGGCATCAGCCGCAATATTGGGTGATTTGGAAAAGCTCCAGATAAAATTCCCGGCTGAATTCAATGATTGCACAGGATCGACATACGCATACAAGGTTATGCTGAAATCATTTAATCCGGAAATGATATTACCCACCGATGCTCCCATATCGACATACCCGGCTGAAGCACCAGTCTCCACAAGGCCAAACTCTCCCAATGTCCGCAATGCAGCACTTCCAATCAAACTCGCATTTCTGCCATTTCCTGTTTCATCCTTTATTTTTCCTGAAAGCAAATCGGGATTGAAAGCGTAATGTAATTGCAAACCAGACTGTTGCGCAACAAAACTCAAAACTGTTGTTTGGAGCAGCAATACTAAAAAAATCTTCTTCATGGTTTATAAAATTAAAATCTCCCCTATAGTAAAACCCACAGGAGAGATAATAAGTAAATCTGAAATACGGTTTTCATCACCAACTTGTAGGAAGTTTGCAGTCGTCGACCAGCATAGCTTTCACCACCCTTGCGTGATTAATCAAATCTGTTTGTGAACTGACTTCACTTCTGAAATTGATTCCTGTTGGCCAGTAATGTACTGCGTTTGTTCCATTATCGCCCCGCAATTGTTGTCCGGTAAGTTGCTGGCATAATGCCTGAGCTACCGGCCCCTGCCAAACACCATTGACCATAAGACTCTTCCATACTGCAGTTGTTCCTGACCCAAAATAATGGGCCATTTCATGCATAGCTGTTCCAACCCACATAAAGGTTTCATTTGGACCAAAACCAATACTTCCCCTGTATGAGGCCTGCGCTGTTGGAATACCCGAACTGTAATAAACCCAGATATTCGCTCTGAACGGGGTGTATCTGTTGTAATAAAAACAGGCACTGTCCATAGCGGTTTTGATAAGATTGTGAACCCTGCTGCCGGCATCAATCACGCTCTGAGCCAGTGTATAAGTTACATTTCCCATCAGTGGTTGCACCCTGGTTACCGGTCCGTATGCTGTTCCGAGGCAATTGCTTGCATAAGCACGAACATGGTAGGTTTGATTAAGCTGCATCACTCCGGTTATGGCATAAAAAGAACCTACCGATGTACCTGATGCAAATTTTTCATCATTGATGGTCGGATTGGTTTTGGTGGACCAAACAATGCCTCTTTCTACAAGGGCACATCCGCCGTTGGAATTAACGCGAACATGACAGGTAGCCCTGTTGGTTGTATAATTGAAAGTGGCCGAAAGCAATTCTACAGAAGGCAAGGTGAAATCACCTGTTGTGAGTACAGCACTATCAACGTCAGAAACTAAAATCCTGCTGAAGATGCCATCTTTCCTGAAAATTTCCATGACAGTATCCTGGCTGGCAAAACGGATACTGTCAATATTTGAAACAGCAAAATTGACCACAGTTTTATTACTGTTTCGGTGAACATTAAACACAGGTATCGTTGCAAATACTCCTGCTATCAGTATTACTGTCAAAACTAAAAGGGTGCTTTTTCTCATCGCTTCGAAAACTTTATGACTTCATTTCCTGCTCTGACAAAATAAATTCCCTGATGCAACTGATCAATGGAAATAACCAACTCCTGATCGTTTACTTGAACCTGCTGCAGCAACTGCCCGCTGAGCGAATATAACAAAACCAATTTTATATCAGGGTTTATTTGTGTAAGTCTGATATAATCGGTTGCAGGATTGGGTGACAATTTCATCTTCATACCCTCTTTGTCGGCAGGTTTCAGTCCTGTTACCGTGCCAAACATCAGATTTCGCACACTGGAGGCAGGTACTGCCGTAACTTCACCGCTTTTCATATTCAGATTCATATTGGTTCCCGAAAAGGTAATTCTACCCAACTGACTTAATTCAACTCTAATCGGACTATTCTCCCAACGATGAATTTCAAGTACCGGACTCTGTGCAGTAACGATTCCTGAAAACATCAGAGTTGCCGAAAGTAAGTATAAAAAAAAATTTCTTAACATGGTAATCATGAATTAGTGTCTACTGTGTTTGCAAAGATAGTTCAGATTTGCAGTTATTCCGGTTAAAAATCATCTCATTTTAGTGGACAGAATGCTTTTAAAAATCGGGAAATGAGTTAAAATCTGTGATAATTTTAAATGCGAAATTTACACCTTATTGAATGAAAAATAAACTGCCAATTCCATGTTCTTGAGTATTTTTGTATCAGTGAAAATTAAAACTCAATCAAAATAATTGTACTACAATGACAAAATTCATTCGTCTGGTTTTTCCGATGCTGCTATTGATGATGATGACCACTGGTTTTCATGCTGAAGCTCAAAGTAAGAACGATGTTAAAACTATCATTGAGAAAGTCAATGATTACTGGCAAAACCTTAAACCCAATCCAGGAAATGCTTTCTGGGATAATGCGGCATATCATACCGGCAATATGGAGGCCTACAATATCACCAAAAATCCCGATTTTCTGAAGTACTCGGAGAAATGGGCTATTCAGAATCAATGGATGGGTGCCAAAAGCAATGACCGAAGCCGCTGGAAGTATACTTATGGTGAGAACGACGACTATGTATTATTTGGCGACTGGCAGATTTGCTTCCAGACCTATATCGATCTGTACAACATTGCACCCGACAGCATCAAAATCAAAAGAGCCATCGAAGTGATGGAGTATCAGATGAGTACCCCGAATGTGGATTACTGGTGGTGGGTCGATGGTTTGTATATGGTGATGCCTGTGATGACAAGGCTTTATCATCTTACCGGAAACGAATTGTATCTCGACAAATTGTATGAATATTTCATATTTGCCCGCGAATTGATGTACGATGAGGAAACCAAACTTTTCTACCGCGATGCTAAGTATGTATATCCAAAACATAAGAGTGTGAATGGGAAAAAGGATTTCTGGTCGAGAGGCAATGGCTGGCTCTTTGCAGGTCTGGCCCAAATACTGCCCGAACTGCCCCTGAAATGGGAACATTACGGTTTATTTTACCGCCATTATATCGACCTGGCTAAGGCACTCGCTTCAGCCCAGCAGGAAGGTGGCTATTGGACCCGCAGTTTGCTCGACCCCGAACATGCACCCGGCTATGAAACCAGCGGTACGGCATTTTTTGCATATGCTTATTTCCGGGGTATCAACAATGGCTATCTCCGCAAAACTGATTATCTGAACACAGCCAATAAAGCCTGGGATTATCTGACTAAAGTTGCTCTTCAGGAAGATGGAAAGGTAGGTTTCATACAGCCTATCGGCGAAAGGGCCATTCCCGGACAGGTGGTAAATGCCAATTCAACTGCAAACTTTGGTGTAGGTGCTTTCCTGCTCGCTGCTGCCGAAAAATACCGCTTTCTGGAGCAGGAAGAGAAAAATACGGCTGAGAAAAACGTACGGAAAAAAAGCAAAAATAAGGCTTACCTGTTCACTTATTTCACAGGAAACAGAAAAGCAGAAGAGCAGATTCGCTTTGCAATTAGCTACGATGGCCTGAATTATAAAACGCTGAATAACAACGAGCCTGTAATTAGTTCGCCGGCAATCAGCCGCACTGGTGGCGTGCGCGACCCGCATATTATCCGCACCGAAGATGGCAAATCGTTTTACATGGTTGTTACCGATATGGTTTCGGCCAATGGCTGGAGTTCGAACCGCGGTATGGTTTTGCTCAAATCGAACAATCTTGTCGACTGGACTTCCAGCACAATTCATATCCCATCCGTTTTCCCTGCTGAATTCGGAGATGTGGACCGTGTATGGGCTCCGCAAACCATTTACGACCCTGAAGCAAAAAAGTACATGGTTTATTTCTCGATGAAGAAAGGTGACCGGGACTATGATAAGATTTACTACGCCTATGCCAATGCCGATTTTACTGCGTTCGAAACTGTACCTCAGCAAATGTTTTATCATCCTGATAAAAAATCATGCATCGATGGTGATATCATCTACAAAAATGGCTTTTATCATATGTTTTTTAAAACGGAAGGACATGGCAACGGTATCAAAAAAGCTGTTTCGCGCCACCTGAACCGAGGTTGGGTGTTGCAGGATAAATACCTTCAGCAAACCAACCATGCTGTTGAAGGCTCAGCTATCTTCAATCTAATTAATACCGACCGGTACATCCTGATTTACGATGTGTATATGAACGGACGTTATGATTTCACCCAAAGTACAGACCTCGAGAATTTTGAAATTATCGACCGTAGTAAGTTCAGCATGAATTTCCATCCGCGCCATGGTACAGTATTGCCCATCACAACCGCTGAAGCCAAACGGCTCGAGAAAAAATGGCCAAGCACAACGCCCAAAGTATTGAAAAACAGCCGAAACCCTGCACTCAAAGGTTTGTATGCCGACCCTGATATAATCTGGTCCGAAAAAACAAAACGGTATTACATTTACCCCACTTCCGATGGCTACGACGGTTGGTCAGGAACTTACTTCAAGGCTTTCTCATCCAAAAATTTAAAGAAATGGAAAGAAGAAGGTGTGATTCTCAAACTCGGTGAAGATGTGCAATGGGCCAACCGCAATGCCTGGGCACCATGCATCATCGAACGTAAAATTAACGGAAAGTACAAATACTTCTACTACTTTACGGCTGCTCAAAAAATCGGCGTTGCTGTGGCCGACCATCCTACCGGTCCCTTTATCGATACAGGAAAACCACTGCTGGCATCACGACCCGCAGGCATCAACAATGGTCAGGTAATCGACCCTGATGTTTTTCACGATCCTGTTTCAGGCAAATATTACCTTTATTGGGGCAATGGCTTCCTGGCAGGGGCAGAGTTGAACGACGACATGATTTCCATCAAAGAAGAAACTTTGAAAGTGTTTACGCCACGTGGCGGCAATTTCCGCGAAGGGATACATGTACTGTACCGCGACGGCAAATACTACTTCATGTGGTCAATCGACGATACTCGCAGCCCAAATTACAGTGTTGGTTATGGTACTGGAACCAATCCACTCGGACCCATTACCCTGGCTCCTGATTTTGTTATTCTGCAAAAGGACGAAAAAAAAGGCATTTATGGCACCGGCCATCACAGTACCATTCAGGTTCCGGGTACCGACAAATGGTTTATCGTTTACCATCGTTTTAACTACCCCAATGGTATCAACATGGGCGAATCAGCAGGGTATAACCGCGAAGTATGCATCGATGAGATGAAATTCAATGCTGATGGCACCATTCAGAAAGTAATTCCTACGCACAACGCAAAAATCAAACTCAAATAAGCATGAAACTATATTGGCTGGCTTTGCTGATTATAGTCAGCATAAACCTTTTTGCACAAAAAAAGGAAATAATTAATGGTGTGGAGCACTTCGACACCCGTGGAGAGGTAATCAATGCCCATGGAGCTGGCTTTATTCAGCTGGGCGATTACTATTACTGGGTAGGAGAAAACCGTAAAAACGGCATACTTGTTTCATTGTATCGTTCAAAAGACCTGATGAACTGGGAATTCAGGGGCGATTTGCTGACCCGCGACAGTCATGAAGACCTGCGCAATGCCAATATCGAACGTGCCAAAATTATCTACAACGAGAAAACCAAAAAGTTTGTGATGTGGATGCACTACGAACTGAGCAGGGATTATAGTCTGGCCCGCGCTGCCGTTGCCTGGTCCGACAACATCGAAAAGCCTTTCACATACATAAAAAGTTTTCGCCCCTTTGGAAATATGTCGAGAGATTGTACTGCTTTCAAAGATGTGGATGGTAAGGCTTATTTCTTTTCAGCAGCCCGCGAAAACTACGATTTGGCTATGTATGAACTTACCGACGACTATCTGGATGTAAAAGAACATATTACTACCCTGTGGCCTGGCGGTCACCGCGAAGCACCCACCATTGTAATGCATAAAAACAACTATTTCCTGTTCACTTCGGGATGCACGGGCTGGCACCCTAATCAGATGAAATATGCGTGGGCTCCTTCCATTCGGGGCCCGTGGTCGGAGTTGAAAAACATCGGCGATAAAATCACCTTTGGTTCACAACCAACCTATATCATCACGATCAATGGAAGTAAAGAAACGAGCTACCTGTATGTAGGCGACCGCTGGGATCCTAAAAACTATTTCAACTCGAAATACATCTTTCTGCCACTCGTTTTTCAAAACGATACAACCCCCGTTTTCGAATGGAAAGAGAGAGTGATTCCCAATACCAAAACGGGGGTAATACTGAGCCAATAAAAAACACTGCGAAACAAACAAGGAGTTTTTTTCGTGATTGCAATGGTTTATTATCTTTCAGAACGAAAGTGAACCTCCAAGCATCATGTTAATTCCCTGCACTTTATATCCATAGAAGTGTTCATAGCGACTGTTAAAAACGTTATTCAGTCGGGCGAACACCGAAAATGCCCTGCTAAACGAATAAGATGCTGCTATGTTCATGTCAACTGCCGGTCTCATGCGGTAAGCAGTGTCGCCCAGTTTGGCATATGTTACCCCCTGTATAAACAGCGTAGATGAAAAACTCAGATTGCGGTTGAATCTCCAGTCGGCATTAACATCGGCTTCGAAGGCAGGTTTCAGCCAGGCATAATTTTCCGACTTCACATTCCAGCCATTGAAGGCCATTTTGCCCTGTATGTTCAGGGTGTTTCTGTAATTGTAATTAGCCCTCATTCCCAATCGGAAAAGCGTTGCATCGCTGTATGCTACATTAAAACGGTTGGTAAAAATGGTGGAACCCAATCCCGGCACTTCATCCGATTTATATTCCTTATTTACAAAAAAGTGTTGATCATCGTATTGCCGGTAATCAAGAAAAGCATCGACCAGCAAATTTGGCAATACTTTCAGTTTAAAACCCATAAATACATTGAAGGGAACATAAGTATCCTTTACACGAAGATCGGGAAAAATATACCTGTTCTCGGCATAAATGGTTCCCAGTGTCGAAAGTCCGAAATCGCCTGTAAGCCCACCGTACACCGACAGCAGGTTGGGTAAAACTTTCAGCTCTGCTGTAATGTCGGGGGAAGGACTGAAAGGTCTTCCGTGTATAAAAGAAAAAGTGGTTTTAAACCCTGCACGCACATACCAATCTTCGCGCTCAATCAGGTAATAAGGATTCATGCTGAATACGGCATAAAAATCCCAGAAATTAATAGCTGGCAGGTCGTTTTGGCGATAAAACAAATTATTCAACTCCATATGCATTCCAAACCGGTTACCGGCCACTTCGCGATCGAATCCGTACTCCACAGTCAGTATATTTTCCTGCAAACCATTCTGTGAGTTGAAAAGCTGATAGTTCACTTCGCCCGCATATGTATGATCCTTTACTCCGGGGAGCGACCTGATTCCCACATGCGCATTGTAACGCCATAGCATTTCCGAAGCGGGAGCATCGCGCCATAGCGACGACAGTTTCACATCCTGGGGAGCCCGTGTGATTTTCACTAAACGTTCTTCGCGATATGTAGGGTCGGGCATGGCAAGCAGGGATGCAAACTGCGCAATATTCAGTGTATCGCCACCTGGAAAAAAATTGCTTCCGTAGTAGTTGAAGTATTCGTGCGAAATGCCCATGCCGGCATACAAATCATAGCGGGTAAGAAATCGGTTGAAATTAATTTCACCGCGGGTCAGAGAATGTTCTTTTCGACCAAAAGTCCCCCGGTGATCGAACATCACATCCAGCTTCATATTCTTATTTCTGACAATAGGCAGCGCCAGGTCGGCTAATGTATTCCGGTAGTTGCCCACACCCAGCCTGACAATAGCATCGCGGGCATCCTCCCTGCGCTGATGAATAACCTCTGTAGCTGAAAGCGGTTTGAAACCTTTATCGAACGGCAGTGTTTGTTGAAACTCCGAATACTCTACCCTTTCTTTCGAAATATTGATATTCAGAACCTCGGGAAGTCTGGTAATTTTACCGGCATCCTGAATTACAGGTTTAAATTCACGTTCCACAGTCACATTGCGGTCCACAACCGATTGGGCCAATACTGCCTGCGTGACCCCTGCCAGGAGCATAACAACTACGAATGAAAAATATCTTTTAACTGACATAGGAGTTAGTTTATTGTTCATAATAAAATAGTTAACCAACCACATTGGCTCTTTCGCGTTCCGAAATGGCTTGAAGACGAATGTTAATCATATCCTGAATATCATCAAGTACCTTATAGTTTCTCTGCAGACTCAACAAGTACTGTTTCGCCTGGAAATCGTTGCCCTGCCGAATGTAGATATCCGAAAGTAACACAAAACTGCGGGCAAGCCAGTACTGATGGGGAGTATTCTTACGAGCAAAATCGAGCACCTCGCTTTCGGCAGTAGCCATATTGCCCTGCTCGTAATTAATCCATGCCAGCAGGAATTTTGACTCGGCACCACTCAATGTACGGGTGTCGGCCGATAAAACACGTAAATCAGGTAAAGCCAGGTTGGAGCGATTGGTGTCGATATATGCCTTTGCGCGGTTGTATCGAGCTTCGGAAATCACTTCGGCATTCGACCTCGGATCGCTAATAATATCTGTCGCAATTCCGATAGTAGTAGGGTAATCCCTGAGCTGATAACTGCATCGCAACACACCCAGGCGGGCAATATTCTTTTTGTCTGTAGTCTGTGCCAATTGCTCAAATCGCTGAAAATATCTGAGCGATGCTTCAAAATTACCGTTATTAAAAGTAATTTCGGCACATCGCATGGCTGCTTCTTCCAAATAGGGATTACCGGGAATCATCAGCAGTTGGTCGAATTCGATGAGCGCATTGTGAAAATCTTTGACTCTGTAATAACTATTGGCCAGATAATACTGAGAAACAGTGCAATACCTTCCGCCGGGGCAAAAATTAGTCAGATAAGCCCTGAAGCCATTGATCGCTTCCTGGTAATTGGCATTCATGTACTGCTTTTCAGCAGCAATGAAACTGATTGAGTCCTCTCTGTTGACAGTACCCCCTGGCATGTTCATATTGATAGAACGCAAATAAGCTATATATGCCGGCACGTCATTCATCTCCACATATATGCTTTCCATGATTTCAAGGGCTGAATAGGCCTCCGGGGTTCCGGTATATTTATCAATCACCACTTTAAAAGCGGCAAGTGCTTCTTTCTCATTCTCCTGATTCAGGTATATCATCCCTATTTCGAGGGCAGCTTTGCGGGCCGATAAACTATTGGGCAACCGGGTCAATAAACGTTGGTAACTTTTTATGGCTTCGGCTTCATTGTTCAGCATCAGATATGCCCTGCCGGTTTCATAAAATGCATCATCCACATATTCTGATTTCGGATATGCTTCAATGAGATCGTTAAGGCGCGAAATTTTGGCGGTATATTTATTTTGAAGACCAGCCACATAGGCACTCTGGAACAGCGCATAATCACCGGTATTCGGATTTAGATTAGCAGCACGTAAATACTGAATCTCGGCATTTCTGAAATCTCTCTCATAGAAGAAACAGTCGCCAATGCGATTGATTGCATCTGCAAAAATATCCGCATTTCTGTTCTTCTCAAGATTCACATACATTTCGAAATATCGCTTTGCTTCTCTGAAGTTCTTCTGAGAAAAATGGGCGTATCCCATGTTGTAGTGAGCTACAACAAAGTTTGGATTATTACGTGCATTTGACATCCGCAGGAAAGTTTGCAAATCCCTGATACTTTGTTCTGTCTGATTCAGACGATAATAACTCTCTGATCTCCAATAATAACTCTCAGCCGCAAAAATACCTGTCGGTGCGTTTTGAATCGACAAATTGAAATAGTTGATTGCCTTTTGAAACTGATTGCTTGCAAAAGCCTCGGTGCCAAGCTGGTATAGGATGTATTGACGCGCCTCAAGTATTCGGTCGTTGGGATCAGTAATTTTCTGAATCGACTGATAAGCAACTTCGTAATTGCGAGTTGACATATATTCGTTGGCCAGATAAGTTTTTACATTGTTAGCATTTTTCGAATTGGGAAACTCCTTCAGGAATTGTTCAAAGGCGACAATCGACTCCCCAAAAGCTGAAGTTGTTTCGTAAGTGGTAAGCGCATAGTTGAAAAGTGCATCCTCCCGCACCTTACTATCGAAATTGGTACTGAGGGCTGCCTCAAAAGCCAGTCGGGCGTTTACTTTATCATTCACTTTCAGGAATGTGTTTCCAAGATGCATATAGGTGTTTTCGGTGAGAGCATCCTTTTCGGTAGTAACTTTCTGAAGATAAGGAATGGCTGCATTATAGCGCTGCAGTTTAATTAACGAAATACCCATCAGATAGTAATCGTTGCGAAAAATTCGCGACGAAAGAGTTTCATATTTCTTCAGAAATTCCACTGCCTGTGCAAAATTTCCGGTAGAATAAGCGATTTCACCCTTAATACGATATATTTCAGCATTATCCGGGTTGTTCGGGTAACGGGCAAGTATTATATCCGACCTCCTGTTGAGCTCTGCGTAGTTATTCAGGTGATAATATATTTGAATGAGGTAATAGGCTACTTTCTCTTTGTACTTCTCTTCATTTTCAATTTTCAGAAATCCGGTCAGTGCGGCTTCATAATTTTTCAGCGCATACTCGGTCCATGCATAATAATAGGATGCATCGATCCGGAAAGCCGACTCCTGCAAACGCAATCTCCTGAAAATCTGCAAGGCCTGACCGTAGGCCTGGGTTTCAAGCAAAGCATATCCGCGACAAAACAGCAACTCTGTCTGCTCCCTGGTACTGAAGCTCGTCAAACTCACTTTGTCTTCACCAAAATAATTGAGTGCTTCAGCATACTTTTTCTGCTCGTACAACAGAATACCCTTCATCATATTCGCTTTATCGACGAAAGTGGTGTAGGGATGTTTTTGTAAAAAACTGCTAATGAGCGCAAAAGCATTATCCTGTCGGAGTTCGTAGGCATTGGCAGCCATAAAGAACTCCGCTTCATGCCGCTGACCAGCCCGTGTAACATCCGACTTTTGCAAAAACTCCTCAAAACTACGATAGGATGCCACATGCTTCCGCTGGTTAAAAAAATCTTTCCCCTGCTGAAACAGTCTATCCTCATGGGTGTAAATGAGGGTATGCTGGGCATGCAAAAAAATGCCCAACAGCACAAACAATCCTGTTAAAAAATTTCTCATTGAACTATCTCTCTATTGTTAATGAAATCAGACTTAAACAAACTCACCGCTTTACGGATTGAACTGAGACCAAACCCTGCGGGATCGAGCTTTTCGGGCGAAATGTAGTAACAGGATGCCACATCATCCGAAGCTACAAGCTGCTCATTTCCATTGGTTTGAACCATGTAAAACATATCCAGTGTTGGTAAAGTCCACCCGCTGAACAAATATTCGTTGGGCAACGAGAAAAGATAGTCGGGATTTCCTGCTTCCAACATCAACTCTTCCTTCAGCTCCCTGAGTACTGCCTCTTCGGCCGTTTCTTGCTCATCCACAAAACCACCCGGCAAATCCAACGTTCCCTTGTGAGGCTCTTTGCCCCTTTCGCAAACAAGGATTTCGCCTTGATTGTTAAGCACAAAAACGGCTACGGCAGCCGCAGGGTTTACATACATAACAAATCCGCATCCGTTGCAGCGTTTCGACTTTATGTTATGACTCTCAAAATGTGTCGAACCGCAAACCGGACAAAATCTGAACAGGAAATCAAACTTCATGCTCTACACTTTCGTGCAAAGATACAATTTATTTAAAAATGACCAATAAAGCCACATGGTTTTGATGTCTTGTTAATAACTTTTCACCTAAAGTGTTTAGGATATTGTGATTAATACCGTATTTTTGCAAAAAATGTTACGTTATGAGCAAAAACCAGATAAACCCTACCGACGAAGAACCTGACAAAACAGTACAGCGCTACGAATACTTTCTATCACATAAAGGTGAAGCCAATGGATATTTTGATGTGGAGGAACTGGAAAAAATTGCAGAGTACTATATCAATAAAGGCAGAACTGATGATTGTTCGATAGCCCTCGATTTTGGCTTTACCCTACACCCTAACAATATTGCTCTGCAGATTAAGCGTGGCAAAAACCTGCTTGCTATCGGCGATGCTCGCAAGGCTCACCGTGTGCTCGATAAATTTAGTGAATCGACTGATTTTGAAGTCAGAATGCTGCGCCTGGAAGCCATGGTACATATAGGAATGAAAAAAAATTCGCTGCAATTAGCCTGGCAAATACTCGAAAGTGAAGGACATACTGCTTCAGCATACATTGAGATTTCAACGTTTCTCGAACCATTGTCGGGCTTCGAATTGGCTGTTAAAATTTTACAGCAAGGAATTGAACGCTATCCTTCTGATATTGAGATTCATTACGAACTTGGCCTTTGCTTCGAACAGCTCGGAAATTTTGATGATGCGCTGAAGATTTACAAAAAAATCACTGAAATAGACCCTTTTGCATCCGAAGCCTGGTTTAATATCGGCCAGTTACTCTACTCCAAAATGGAAATGACTGAAGCCCTGTACGCTTTTAATTACGCACAGGCTCTCATGCCCGATGACTCGCTAACAAGCATGCAGAAGGCTCATACGCTCTTCCACATCATGCGATATTCCGAAGCCCTCGACGAATATAAAAACTATATGGAACTCACCGCTCCGGGATGGCAAACACATCTGTTTATTGCCGAGTGTTACGAACGTCTCCGAAAAATCGACGATGCAATGGAGCATTTCAACAAATCGCTTGATTACAGGCCCGACAACTATCAGTCGATCACCGGATTGGCTATTTGCATGCTCGAAAAAGAACAATATACCGAAAGTCTCAAATATTCACGCAAAGCAGTGATTATAAAACCCGACAATCCCGAAGCCTGGGTATATTTGGCCGAAGGATTTACAGGCAACGAAAAGTATGAAGATGCATTGGAAGCGTACGACAAAGCCATTGAACTCGAACCCAACCTGCCTGATGTATTACAATCGGCCGGCAATGTATGCATGGAGCTCCAACGATACGAACAGGCTTATAAATACTTCAAACTTGCCCTTGAAAGAGACACCGAAAATGAGCTGGAAGACATTTACCTGCTGCTCGCAATAGCCAGCTTTAAGTGTGGACACATGACCGATTATGTGCTTTTTCTCGAAAAAGCGCTTGAACAGAATACCGAAGCCGGAGCAACACTTAAGGAGATGCTCGCCGACGACGAAATGTTCAATAACACTTGAAGTAAAGTACTCATTCCGGCTACTGAATGTGACATTGGCACAGATTATAACCCTGATACATAATAAAATGAGACATTTTGGTTTAATAGGCTACCCGCTCGGACATTCATTTTCCAAAATTTTCTTTACTGAAAAGTTTGAAAAGGAACATATTGACGCGCACTACGAACTATATCCACTTGAAAATATTGCAGAGTTTGAATCACTTATTAACAAGGTAGAACTCTCCGGGTTGAATGTAACAATCCCTTACAAACAACAAGTGATACCCTACCTCGATGAGCTTGATGACACTGCAGCCGAAATAGGCGCTGTAAATGTTATCAAATTCATACGCAACAACGACAAACTTACATTGAAGGGCTATAACTCCGACGCTATTGGTTTCAGAGAATCCATCATCCCCTTACTAAATGTAAGCCACCGCAAAGCCCTCATTCTTGGCACCGGCGGAGCATCGAAAGCTGTGGATTATACCCTCAGGCAACTGGGACTCGAAACACAGTTTGTGTCGCGAAATAAAGCTCCCGGAATCATTACTTACGACGAACTCAACAGCGAAATAATGGCTGCAAACACTGTCGTTGTGAACTGCACTCCGGCAGGTATGTTCCCGCAAACAGACGCCTGCCCCACTATTCCCTACGAGTTTATAAACAAACAACACCTGCTGTACGATGTCATTTACAAACCCGAAGAAACCCTTTTCCTCCAAAAGGGGAAAATACAGGGAGCCACTACTGCCAATGGCATGGAAATGCTCTTCGGTCAGGCCCATGCAGCATGGATCATCTGGAACAGTTAGACTCAAACAAATAAAATCATGGAATTCAAAACACCCTTCACTTTCGATAAAGTTGTTCGCATGATCATCGGATTGGTAATTCTGGTGTTACTGTTTCTTCTGTTCAGGCGATTAGGCGCTGTGCTCACTCCCTTTTTTGTGGGCTGGCTATTGGCATACCTGCTTCACCCACTGGTGAGTTTTTTTCAGTATAAACTGAAATTTAAAAGCAGGGTACTGTCGATTTTTACTACCTTAGTGCTGTTTTTCGGCTCAATTACCGGTATTCTGATGCTGCTTATCCCGCAAATTGCCCGCGAAATTAAAAAAGTGTCGGTGCTGTTTCGCACTTTCACTCAAAACTTCAGCTTCGACACCATCCTGCCTGTGAGCTGGCAAAACACTATCGTCGATTACTTTACTTCACTCAAATTAGAAGAATGGCTCAATAATCCTAACTTTGTCGAACTATTTCGGAAAGTAACACCACAACTATGGGATCTGGTAAATTCATCACTGAGTTTCGTTCTCGGACTTATGGTCATCATCATCGTGCTGCTTTATCTTATTTTTATTTTGAAAGATTATGAGAAAATTACCGACGGATGGTCCAACTTTATACCACCTAAGTACCGCGAATTGGTGACCGGTATTTTTTATGACATTGAAGTAGGAATGAACAAGTACTTCAGAGGACAGGCACTTATCGCCCTCATCGTTGGAACACTCTTCACCATCGGATTTGTTATCATCGATCTGCCTATGGCTATCATTTTCGGTATTTTTGTCGGCTTTCTGAATCTGGTGCCTTACCTGCAAACAGTAGCTGTTGTACCCGCCGCATTTCTTATCTTGCTTAAAGCTTCTGAACACGACCAAACCTTTGGAGGTGTACTGTTGTCTGTTTTTATCGTTTTCGTCATTGTTCAATCGTTTCAGGACCTTGTGCTCGTTCCTACCATCATGGGGAAAGTTACAGGAATGAAACCCGCTGTGATATTACTCTCGCTGTCGATCTGGGGCTCACTTATGGGAATTATCGGGATGATTATCGCGCTGCCACTGACCACACTCATCATATCTTATTATAACCGATGGGTGCTGCGGGGCGAAGATATACTTCCGGAGCAACAGCATGATAGTGGGAAGCGGGGGTTGTAATCTGAGTAACTTCAGCGTACTGGCAAGAGCAGCTTGCGATAAGCAACCTCCAGCCTTCCCATATATGTCACGCAATGGATGCAAAGCTTGCGCAATGTACACAATGAATCTAATGCACTGAGAAATCAAAGATTTGATTCGTAGTCCCTGCTGTGTTGTCTCATGGAATTACTTTACACCGGATTCATTGAAACAACAGCGACAAATAGGCTCATATTCAGTCATTTCGCCAATCAAAACGCGTTTATCACTTTGCACCAGACGATGCGACACATAAGCAAGTGAGCCGCATCGAACGCAAATTGCATGCACCTTGTACACATCTTCGGCAACAGCACATAAAGCCGGCATCGGACCAAAGGGCACACCCCGGTAATCCATATCGAGACCGGCCACAATCACACGCACCCCCTGATCGGCCAAACGTGTGCACACTTCAACCAAACCTTCATCAAAAAACTGGGCTTCGTCGATACCTATCACATCAACATCGTTCGACATCAACAATATACTGCCCGACGAATCAACCGGAGTTGAACGTATCGAATTCTTATCGTGAGATACAACCTCATCATCCGAATATCGCGTATCGATTTTGGGCTTGAAAATTTCGACCGTCTGCTTCGCAAACTTTGCACGCTTCATCCTCCGTATCAATTCTTCGGTTTTGCCCGAAAACATCGAACCACAAATTACTTCTATGCTTCCTCTCTTCCGGGCCGAAACCTTGTTTTTCTCTGAATATATCATGGCAGATTTTGATTTTTAGCTATTTTATGTTCTTTTATATGAATGAATTGACTAACTTTGTGGCGTTTTATGTTAAGTAAAATCAGCAACTGCAAAAATAAAAAAAAATAGCACTTTAAAAACACTTTCAACCAAAAAGATATGAACAGAACTGTTATTGTTTCGCTCATTCAGAAAAATATTGATGAATTGATCCTTCTTACACAGGGATTTATGGAAATGAACGAATATCCGCGACCCATTCTCGACCTGGCTCAACACAAAACCGAAGATATCAGTGCTTATATTCAGATGCTGAGAGAGTTAAAAACAAGGGCTGAAGGAGGTGTTTCTGAAACAGGAGGAGATGAAGAAAGGAAAACATCTACCGCAATTAATGAAAACATAAGTGCTAATGTTGTGGCTCAAGATGTCGGAAAAACAATCATCGACGATTCAGACGCCGTTCCTGTCAATGCAGCAGATTTGACTGAAGAAGAAGTTAATGAAGTTAAAGAAGCTGAAGAGCAAAAAGCCGGGGATGTGGCACATGAAGAGATACAACATGAAGTGGAAGAGGAAGATGCTGTGGATGTGGAAGAAACTGAGATAGAAAATGTAGTGTTTGAAGATGAGCTAAACGAAGTGGAAGAGGAAGAGGAAGAGGAAGAAGCAGAAGAGGATGAAGTAACAGAGGACGAATACACGAATGATGCGATAGAGGAAATGAAAACTGAAATAAGCACAGATTCAACACTGAGCTATACCAACCTGCAGTTAACCGAAACCCAACATGCATCGAAAATAACCACCTTAGGTGAGAAAATGTCATCGGGCAGCTTGTCGCGCAACGACACGATGGCTCGCGAAAACAATGGAATCAACGCAAGCATTGCCAACAAAAAAATTGAGGATATCCGTCAGGCAATCAGCCTTGGCGACCGCTTCCGATTTCAGCGCGAACTGTTCCGCAACAACGGCGAAGATATGAATAAAACGTTGAGCTATATCAATCTGCTGGCTACCTACGAAGAGGTTGTTTCGTTCCTGCAATCGAAATACGCCTGGACCGACGACAATATTGCTGCCAAAGATTTCTATCAAATCATCCGGAGAAAATTCTGACATGAAGCTTTTCATCGTCCCTACTCCCATAGGCAATCTCGAAGACATGACCCTGCGATCCATTCGCATACTGCGCGAAGCCAATTTGATACTTGCCGAAGATACACGTACCAGTGGCTTTCTGCTCAAACACTTTGAAATTTCTACCCCGATGATGTCGCATCACAAGTTCAACGAGCACAAAACGCTCGTTGGCATCATACAACGCATACAATCGGGACAACAGGTCGCACTCATTTCCGATGCCGGTACACCCTCTATCTCCGATCCCGGCTTTCTGGTAGTCAGAGCCTGTGTAGAAGCCGGAATCAATGTGGAATGCCTCCCCGGAGCAACTGCATTCGTTCCCGCATTAGTTGCATCCGGTTTACCTAACGATCGATTTTGTTTCGAAGGATTTCTACCACAGAAAAAAGGCCGGCAAACCCGATTAAAACTTTTAGCATCCGAAACCCGAACCATCATATTCTACGAATCACCCTTCCGGTTAGTTAAAACCTTACAACATTTAGCCGAAGCACTCGGGCCCGACCGCAAAGCTTCGGTCTCACGCGAAATATCTAAACTATATGAAGAAACAATACGCGGAAGCCTGACTGAATTAACTGCCAGATTCACCCAAAAACCTCCTAAAGGAGAAATCGTGTTAATTGTTGCAGGATTAGAATATTAAGCGTAATTTTGCAGCACAATCAGAATAGATTTTAAAGGTACTCACATATCTACTTATAGCAATCCGATGAAGCATTTTATTTTACTTTTCCTGACTCTGTCTTTTGCGTTTACAGCCTGTAACTACAAATCGGACAACTACCAGACGCTCGAAGCCGAACGCGACTCGATAGCCCGCGCCAATGCTGCCATGCAAAGCGAAATCGACGAATATTTCAAAACGGTGAACCAGATCGAACTGAACATCGAAAAAATTAAAAATGCTGAGAAAATTCTCTCTAACCAACCACTGGGCGACGATGCAGACATGGATACCCGCACCAGGATTTCAGAAGATTTGGCCTACATCAACGAAATGCTAAAAGTGAACCGCGATGAGATCAAACAACTGAAAGCCAAATTGCGTAGAAGTTCTTTCAAAACCACCGAACTCGAACGTACCATCACCCGCCTTTCGAAAGCATTAGAAGTGGAAACACTGAAAGTAAGGGAACTTGAGGCGCGCATTGTCGAAAAAGATTCAATGATTCTGAGACTCAACGAAAATGTTTCAGAACTGGCTACAAATGTAGAAGTACTCGAAGCGGAAAAAGAAAAACAAATCACCACAATCAAAGAACAGGACGAAACCATCCACACCGCATGGTATGTTTTCGGCACCCGAAAAGAACTACGTGAACAAAAAATAGTGACTTCCGACGGACTTTTCCGCCCGGCCAGAATACTCGAAAGCGATTTCAATAAGAATTACTTTGTACGTATCGATGCCCGCAAAACAAATTCGATTCCACTCTATTCGTCACGAGCCAAAATTCTGAGTTCGCATCCCCGCTCTGCTTATACGCTCGAAAAGGAAAACAACACTTTCACTTTGTTAATCACCGATACCGATGCTTTCTGGAGTGTGAGCCGCTACTTAGTAATCGAAGTCGATTAAGACCCCCCGTTGCGGATGTATCGCATTGTTTTTTTCGACCTCGACGACACTCTCTGGGATTTTCATACCAATGCCAGGCTTTCGCTCAAACAAATGTACAATGAGCGACAACTCAACCGCCATTTCGAAAATTTCGATGAGTTTTTCGATATCTATGCCAAACGCAACATCGAATTGTGGGAAGCTTATGGTAAAGGCGAAATCAGCAAGGATTTTCTGATGATTGAGCGTTTCAGATATCCGCTCTCCCGCATGGGAGTGAACGACCTCGAATTGGCTGAAGCCATTGGCCATCAGTACCTCAACATCCTCCCAACTCAAAATGTATTACTGCCCGATGCCCGCGAGGTGCTCACTTATTTGTCGGCCAAATATCCCCTGACAATCATATCCAACGGTTTTACAGAGGTGCAATACAAAAAAATCGACAGCTGTGGTATAAGGCATTTTTTCAAACACATCATTCTCTCCGAAAAAGTTGGTGCGCTTAAACCCAATCCCGAAATTTTCGAATATGCACTGAAACTCAATAATGCCCGGGCAGATGAAGCTATCATGATTGGCGATTCGTGGGCCGCTGATATTGTGGGTGCGGCTGCTGCCGGCATCGATCAGGTTTACTTCAGGGCCGATGGTGTTTTCACGCCAAAGCAGCCTGCAACTTATAAGTTTAGCCGGCTGTCTGAGTTGAGGGGTATCCTGTGACTATGCAATAATAATACATACGATATTTCAATCTTTCTTCCGCAGCGTGCACATAAAATACACAAACCATCCCGTAACAAACTTCTGGTAAGTCGGCGAGTTTTTCACACCCGCAAATGTATAGGCCGTCTCTTTTAAAAAGCGCGGTCCAATGCGTTCAACAATATCCACCCGCCGGGCACTGTCTTTATCGAGCGCTTCGAGTACATTGGAGGTAATAATTTCATACCTCTGCTTCACTAAAGGAGCCTCATTGAGACAATCATGAAAATGCTGAATATTCCCCTGATTCCGTAAATCAGTATATAAAAACAACCCTTCGGGCTTCAGTACGCGTGCCACTTCCTTGTAAAACCGACTGATATTCGGGTAACAATGCGAAGACTCCACATTGATAACCACATCAAAAGAACCCGATGGGAAAGGCAAATGCTGCGCATCACCCTGAATATGCATCAGATTGGGTTCTTTATACTGACTGCGGCAATACTTTACCGCCTTCGATGAGATATCGAGGCCCGTGAACATCTCAGGCTTGTAGTAACGCGCAATATAGTGCGATCCACCTCCACGGCCACAGCCTACCTCGAGCACCTTCTTCCCTGCCAGATCAACGCCGGAAACCAGATAATCGTACAATTGCAGTGGATAACGCTCCTGCTCATCTTCAGGCAATAACTCCGGGGCTTTCCCACCTGAGAAACCGTAATTCATGAATTTTACTTCGCTGGATTTATCCTGAAAGCTCACTATCCAGTACCAAAGTTTCCAGATGTGTTTTTTGATGAATTTATGTTTGACGAGCTTAGTATATTGTTCCGACATTTACATCTGAGTTAAAAATTAAACCGTGCAAAAGTAGTCAAATTATTCACCAACAAAGCATTTTAATGATAATTTTGTGATATTTCACACTAAGACAAAGTATTGTTTAACGCAAAGTGCGCAAATGAAACGCCAGGGTCGCAGTGAAATCTTAGCCTGCTTAGCATTGACTCTTTGCGGTCTTTGCGTGAAATATTACGAAAAGAAAATAATCGGATTTATCTGAATATCAATGGTGTTACATTCCTGTTAGAAATTATGCATGAATTATATGTAACACTTATTGCAAGAGAAGAAGTACCTCCGTTACCGCAACTATTAACTCCCCGTACCGTAAGGTTACCAGCAGTAGCATTGGGAGCAAATGACACATAAACACTGGTTCCGTTACCAATGATGCTTGCTCCAGTGCCACTATAACTCCACTGATAAGAGCTTGCACCTTCGAGTGGTGCTATGCTATAAAGCAAATAATTGCTCCTGCCCATGCGAATCGATGTTGCTCCACTGATTGCTCCTGCAGTTGCCGGAGTTGTGGTTACATTAACAACAGCAACATTACTGATCGTACTTTGACTGTTTGCTGAAGCAATAACCCTGTAATATCGTGCAGCAGTTAGTATCGGTGTGATATAGGATGGACTTGTTGCGCCCGATATAATGTTATATGGCCCCGCAAAAGCTGTCGCCATCTGCCACTGATACGATATTGCGCCCGAAGCTGATGCACTGACACTAAGCGTTGCTGAATTATTGGTACAGATTGTTGTTCCAACCGGATGGGATGTAATAACCGGCGGGGAAGAAGCACCAAAAACCGAAACAGTAAACCCATAACTCCTGCTGCAACCTCCTGCATCGCTGGTAATAGTAATTGTACCACTATAAGTTCCCACAGCCGGTGCCGGGGAGGTTGGAACAGCAACAGAGATATTTCCGGGAGCTGTTGGTATAGCTGTTGGAGTTGAAACAGGTTGAAATCCCTGTTGTGATGCAGCAAACGACCAACTGATGGTGTATTTATCAGCTGAAGGGCTGGTTGATTTGGCAGTGAATGCTAAATTCACCGAACCAGTTCCCGATTGTACTGATAATGTTGTTGAGCTGAAAGTCACAGTTGGAGTCGGATTCTGAACATCAAAATTAATGGCTGCCGATGAAATCTGACCACAAGATGGATTCAATGTGTTGTAAGTATAAACAAACAATCCTGACAGGTTGGAATTTAGGATGTTGGTGGTTAATGTAATATCACCCCCGGTGCCTACCAAAGCTGGTCCCTGGGCTACACCCGAACTGTTCACCAATTGATAAATGGCTCCAGTTCTTGTTCCTGTGATTAATAATTGTCCAACACCGCCTAAACAATAAGTACGACTTCCACCGGCATATCCCGGAAGCGGCGGAGGAGAACACTGAACTGTTGCAAAGCTTGCACTTACAACACTCTCGCAGGATGTACCTGCAGTGAGTGTAACCCTTATCTGTGCGCCTATATACAGGTCGGTTGGCTCCAGTCCACTTACAGTCCACGAACCTGCATTGTTTACTACCGATGCATTACCTACCAGCACTTCGTTGACATAAGCCCGGACTGTTACCGGATAACTACCACCGGAGATGTTCCCTGTTATGGAAGTAGCCCCTTCAACAGGATTATTGATATTGATGGTATATCCGGTTAAACTGGTGCGGGTTGTTACAGTAAGCACGTTCGAATTAACACTTTCAGTTAAACAACCCCCTGCTAAAACCCTGGCAATAAACCGCGTTCCTGATGCATTTGTAAGACCGGTAACCTGCCAGAAACCACTTGTTACAGAAACTGTTCCTACAGTTGTTCCTGGTGTTACTCCGTCGGCGGTCGTGAATAATCTTACCTGAGTTCCGTTGGCTTCCTGCGATGTTCCGGAAACAGTATATGGACTGCTTACGCAATTAACAGCATTGATGGTTGGGGCAACTGCAGGACGTGTAACAGTAACAGACGCTGATGCAGCCGACAAACATGCCGGTGGTACAATTTGTCTTGCTGTTAGCACATCACAGGTTCTATGACCAGATATACCGGCAGTAAATGAGAATGGACTAACAGTTCCTGTGGTAGCACTTCCAATCAATACTCCATTGGCATACACATAAATAGGAGCACTGGCTGCTGTACCCGTACCGGTAATCGTATTGGATGAAGCGGTTACAATAATGCCTGGTGTAAACTGGGGTGCGGCGCTTGTTCCTGGCGCATAATTACATGCTACATAATAATTTGACTCACATAACCCGGGCTCCTGAAATGTAACATAATATACCCCTTCAGGCCAACTTTGACCACCTTTGTAGGAAAAGTCGATTGTTTGAGGTGTTGTAGTGGTCGTTCTTGGATTTAATTGACCATCCTCTAAATCAGCTTGAGGATATAGTGTGTAATTCGAATGATACAACCGCACTATTGTACCCGAAAGTGGTACTGTTATTCTGAGTCCCTTACTCCCCGGAACATTAACAACCTGTGTTGCAATAGGCGCGGTCGTAGCAACATTGCAAGATGTAACTGTTTGCGGGCTACAATTATCATTCGAAGTACCTTTTTCGGGTGCTCTGGCTGTTGCTCTCACTATCTGCCCTGTTGTGAGAGTAACACCCGGACTAAAAGCACTAACATTTACCGACCAGGTCGCTCCGGTGGTTGTTGTGGTTGCAGTACCAAGAATAGTTGTTCCATTGCTGGCATAAACTGTAACAGTTATCAGGGTTCCAATTGCCTCTGTAGTCGAACCTGTAATGGTCAGATCCCCTACTTTCAGAGCATTAACCGTAGGACAAGCTGATCGCTCCAACACCTCCTGACCCGCCGGGGTGGGTGTTTGCAAATTAATAAAATCTGTGAAAATCTGGTCTGTACTTCCCGATCCTGAAGTTCCACCTACATCTGAAAGTGCCTGATTTCCTATGGCTGGCGCAGTATTCATGGTGGTTACTGCAGCCATACGAAGGGCAGTAGCCTGCGACATGCTATATGGTTGGTTCTGACTATTAAAGAACGTAATAGCTGTGAGTGCCGAAAATGGCACATAAAAATCGTAGAAATAATCGGGATTACCACCACTATTTGTAATAGCGATCGCTTTTTGATGATAGGTAGTAATATTTTTTTCGGTACCTGCGGGAAATACTCTCGAGCCTGAAGTAGTTCCGTCAACATTCCATACCCTCGTATGAAAGTTGGTAGTCAGAGTTATTTCTATTTCGAAACCCGGATTACCCGGAATAGCATTATGGTCGGCATTGGGTCCTGTGAAGCCAAATCTGCCATCGACATCTATCAAAATACAATATGTAATTGTGTTGGTACTCAGTCCATCTATCCTGAATCTGAACAACCAGTTTGTGCCATCATTATATCCTAAAATAGCATTGTTACCTGCGTCATCCACTCCCACAATTTCAGAAAAATTACCGGTAGGACCCCGCAATAAGTCGGCCCGTGGATCAGGCTTGATGATTGCCACATAGGGTATCTCACTTTGTGTAACGTCGTTATTGGGAGGGTTGGTAAAGCCCAGTTGAGCACCGTTGGTTTTCTGAGAAACATACCCATCACCGTCGGGATCGAGAACGGCTCTCCCTGGAATAACTGCAGGCTCTACTATCAATCCCCTGGTTAACTGTGCCTGTAAACTTCCGGCACCTTCAGGAAATAAAATCCCTGTAGCTAACATGATTAGTAGCAGGGTATATCGGAATATTTTTAATGAATAATAGTTCATAGAATTGATAAAAATCGGGTTTTAAAATAAAACCACCGAATTATAAAATGAAATCTGCAAAAGCCTTTCAAATAATTCAGCAATATCAATAAATTACTTCAGCACAAAAAGTATATTGATATACGAGCAATCGGTTGCATTTCCAATCACATTGTAAGTCATTACACCATTGGCATTAATACTTATTCCGGAAAATACTGTATTGTCGAAATAGGTCACATAATAGAATAAATCAGTGGCTGCCGGAACATAAGGAACAGTTGAAGGTGCACCTGCACTTGCAACAAATCGTCCGGTGGATGTTCCGGATATTACACCGTTGGTAGTTATTCGTCCGGTAAACTGCTCGAGATATAAATCATATAAATTGGCCGTTCTGCCATTCCCTGTAGTTGAAGTACTGAAAGACACCGAGGGCATAAAGAACCAATTGGTATAGCGTTGAGGCAGACGTACCCATTTCGTACCATCGTTGTAGTAATAACCCGGTGAAACCTCATAACCTACATCGGTATTGTTAGTTGCAGTATTGTAAACTGTCATACCGGCTGTATGGTTTGTGCCATTGTTATACACTGTTCCGTCAGTAGATTTTAAAGGGCCAAATATCCTCGTTGACGTAAGTGCCACCCTCGGCATCAGCATACCTTTATCTCCTCCGCTAATTAAATCCAGAACTGCCCCTGCATTGGGTTCAGCATTGGAACCAATTGTTACCTGTGACTGTAATTGCACAAAAAACCCCGTCAATAACAAAATGGATGATAGTAAAATAATTTTTTTCATATTATAGCACGTTTAATATCTTAATATTTTTGAAATTCTTTTGAAACAACTGTTTTTTCACACTTTAATATTCAGTCTTCTTCTGAATAATGCATAAATTCCGGCAAATGCCATCAGAATGACTAAACCTCCACCAACCGGCACTTCAGAGTTATCATTATATTCATTTAAATTTTCGTTACCACCACCGCCTTCAAGTGGGTCGCCCTCTCCTTCTCCGAACACTTTCATAGGACCGCCTGCACCACTGGCAAGCGATGATCCCGATATCGATCCCTGAGTTTGATTATTGCCGCCAGTTCCTTCTTTAGCGAGCAATCCGGTTGTATTTCTCGAAAATAATCCACGTGGAGCATTAAGTGTAAATGGCGCCACCGAAGTTTGATTATTCGCCTGACTTGATCTGCGGCCAGTTACACCTGTTGCTCCTCCTGATTCAGAAAAGGGTCCGAAATTACCTGACGCTGTCGGTTGCGAAATATCAAAGGCAGAATTGCTGAAAAATTGACCACCGGCACTTCCACGGTGATTCGATTGCTTCAATTTTCTGTTGTTTGTATTGTAGCCATAACCCTTGTACACCGGCAAAGAATTCATATCAGAACTTGCTTTTGGAAGGATTGGAAGATAATTTTTACTGCGTGAAATAATATATCCTGAACCTACAACCCCATCAGTATTTCTTAAGTCCTGCCAGATAGTAAATAACGTCCATCCTCCTATCAGGAAAAAAGCAATCAGTAAAGTATTTAGAACATTGTTCTTCATCTTGATTATGGGTTAAGGATTCACAAATTTAACAACCTTATTTCTTTTTCCCCTGATTTGGAACAGATAGACTCCCTTTTCTAAACTGAATCGTTCTTCGATGACCGGAGCTTGATTCACAACCAACGACTTCATCAGTTTACCTGAAGCATCCAGAATTCTTATTTCAGAGTTTATATCTTGCGGTTGCAGATTCTCAATAATCAGACTGTTATCCCGAAGGTAAATGAGCAAGTCTGACGCAGGCTGGGTGTCGATAGAAGTAAACCAGGGTGAAACAAAATGCACCACAAACCGGTCTTCCGCATCTTCGGGTGAGCTGTTAAAGCTATAAGACGACTGTTGCTTCAAATCAACAATCTGTTTTCTCTTTTTGTCTTCAAGCCAAAGCCCTTCCGACGATAAGGTTTCGACATGATCAGCAGTTATCTCAAAGTCGGCTGCCAAAGATATCGGTTTGAAACCCATATTCACTTTGGATGTTCCCGCAGGAATGCCATTGGCCGAAAGTCGGACATTCTGAGACGACAAAGTGTATAATTGGAAAACATCGGAATTATTAAACACTTTCGACAAATCGAATGCATCACTTCCAATTTGTGCTCCTTCTCTGATTCCAATGGCAGCCAAATCATACATCTGATTGTTATCGGCAGGATTTACCCGAAATACAACCTGATCAACGAAGCCTGATGCAGCAGCACGGGGTGCCCTCAAAGGAACACTGTGTGTCACACTGGCATGACGCTGCATATCTCTGGTGACCGAAAAACTCCCCGGATTAGTACCCGATAATACCCGAATCATAAAAATACTCATTGCAGGAATTTCATCAAGATTCTGAACTATTATCCCTGGACCTGATCCACTGATTGGATAAACCTGATAGGTGGTTGAACCTGCAGGAAGCACCCAAATATTAGGAGAGAATCTTAATGTACTTGCTGCCATGGAATCTATCAGTGTCTTGGTGCTGATTGGTGCAGTGTAGGAGTTTCCTATCAACCAGTTAATTGTGCTGGTGGTTGATGTAATAGATGGACTCTGGAAAGTATTCTCTTCTGCAAAAAGCTGCTCTGTGTAACCAGTTAATGTATAAACCGAACCATTGAATGTAAATTTTGCCTGATTGTATGAACTGCCAACAACTTCACTGCCTCCGCTTGTAATCGACAGACCATTGGTATTACCTAACAACCGGTAATCGAATCCGGTAGGCCGGGGCCTGATCAGATATGCCTGTTTTGGTTGTAAAGCTTCTAAGGGATTTGAGATGTACTGATTTGCAAGAATAGTTCCACCGACATCCTGCTGATTTCCAAAAATAAACTGGGTATGACCTGTTTCGGAGTTAGCTATCGGACGTCGTACCCAGTTTCCGGCAAAATACCCTGATTTCTGCGTACCTAAAAACGGACTGGCGAAAGCAAAAATCTTTTCCTGTCCTGCACTCTCACTTCGGTAATAACTCATCTCTCTTTCAACTATCACAATCCCCGGATCAACAAGCTGTGAAGAACTGCCTGTACCTGTAATTCGAAGTGATGCGTCGTAAACATTATTAACAATTCTGTCGGATTTGAGGGTTAATCTCCCTGTAAAAACTCCTTCATTCTTCAATGATTTGGCATCCATGCCCATTTTGGCAGGCAAAATAACCGGATCGTTGGTGGATAACCGAACATTGGGAAATGCAATATAACTTGCACCCCGATTGTAGGTTGTTGCGAGATTATCAGAAGTAATCAATCTATCAACACCCCAGTTCTTAACAAATCTGACAATACCATCAGAAAAAGCAGTTCCAAAGCTTGTAGAAGGATCGACCCTGAACGCAGGAGAGGTGGCATTCTGATAAAAATGACCACCCAAATTCATTTGACCATTGATTTGTATGGAAGCATTTGCAGATGTTGTTCGTACTGCAAACGGAACATACAAAGCTACCCCGTTCACCCCGCCGGTATGCACATTCATCATACCTGTATTAACGAAAATTACATCGTCGGGCGAATTGGATTCAGTGGCTGTAATGGTTAATGGCAAAAAGACCAACAGTAATGTCAGTTTATTGAGCGCATCTGAGATGTTTTTTTTCATAGATGTTTTTTTTCAAACAAACGTATAAGCAATATGTCAAACTCACAGTTGATTAGTCAAGTCAATGTAAGAAATACACAATTATTTCGGTTTTTTTACTTTTTTTCGATAATTTATGCCTTTTAATAAAATGGAATTTTGTGATACAACAACAATACGGCAGTATTGTTTGCTCAACGATAGTAAATTATGCTACTCAATTTCAAATTAACTGCACAAAAATACTACAAACTAATAAACAAAAGATGAGTTAAGTGTTAAATAAACATCTGTTTAACTTTTTTTATTTTATTAACTCGTTATAATTATTACAATATAGATTCTGTTGACAATACATCATCCTGTTTTAAGTAATAGGAAGAAAAAAATGTCGGGCATACAGCCCCCACCAGCGACAAAAGTAGTTTAGGGCATCACATATCACTGTAAATCAAAGGAAGAGCTTTGCCGATGCAGCAGATATCAATATTTCAAAAAACACCTACACAACAATCTGTGTAAGTGTCTGATTTTCTTTTTGTGGGCCCTGTTGGGCTTGAACCAACGACCCCCTGATTATGAGTCAGGTGCTACTAACCAGCTGAGCTAAGGGCCCGCTTATGCCAATTTTTCATATCTTTGCAAAGCGTTTGCAAAAGTAATAGATTTTACCGTTTCTGCAAATATTCCAATCATTTTTTTAAAAAGCATATGATTTCTCTGAATAACATCAGTACGCTGATTTTCGATTTTGGTGGTGTGATTATCAATCTCGACCTGCCACTCTGTATCCGCAATCTCAAAGCCATAGGGGCCCACGATGCGGAAAAATACCTGAGCAATTTCGGTCAGGCGGGTTTCTTCCTGCAATGGGAAAAGGGTGAAATCGACCTGCCGCAATTCCGAAATGAAATCAGAAAAATCAGCGTGGGTAATCCTTCCAATGAGGCTATTGATGCTGCCTGGTGCTCTTTCCTGCAGGACATTCCCGAATCGCGCATCAAACTGCTGCTGGAGCTGAAAAAGAAGTACCGGCTGCTGTTGTTGAGCAATTCAAACCCTCTGCATATTGATGTTTCGGCTAAAAATGAATTCGGGAAGTTTGGGTTGAGCCTGAACGACATTTTCGAACATTGTTTTATTTCATACCAAATGGGAATGACTAAACCCGACCCGGCCATCTTTCAAACTGTATTGGAGGAGTCGGGAGTAAAGGCCTGCGAATGTCTTTTCCTCGACGATGGTACCAAAAATGTGGATATAGCCCGTTCGATCGGAATTCCATCTTATCTGGTGAAGCAGGGAGAAAATCTGGATTTTTTACTTGAAAATGAACTTATTTCCGAAGTTAAAAGTGTTCATATTTAACAGTTATGGGTACCGAAAACTTCAGCAATAATCAGGGTTATGCCGCAACCATCGGTTTTTTCGACGGTGTTCATTCAGGGCACTGCTTTCTCATCAATGAACTTATCAGAGAAGCACGCTCAAGGCAGTTGCAAAGTTTGATTATTACTTTCAGAATTCATCCGCGGAAAGTACTGCAACGCGAGTTTCAACCGCGACTGCTCACCGACCCCGACGAGAAAAAAGCATTGCTCCTTGCGACCGGCGTCGATCAGGTGGTCGAACTCGATTTTACTCCCGAAATGGCTGCCCTTACAGCCCGCGACTTTATTCAGCAGATGTTGTCGGAAAAACTGAAGGTGAAAATGTTGCTGATTGGTCACGATCACCGCTTCGGTAAAAACCGGGAAGAAGGTTTTCCGGCCTATGTTCAATACGGTCGTGAAACCGGCATGGAAGTGCTGCAGACAGGCCGTTTTTCCACCGATCAGGCGCCGCATATCAGTTCCTCCGAGATCCGACATGCCATTCAGCGGGGAAATATCCCTTTTGCAAACAAATTGTTGGGTTACCAATACGCATTTTCAGGATTGGTAGTGAGTGGCTATCAGGTAGGCCGCAAAATCGGATTTCCAACGGCCAATCTGAAGGTCGAAAATGAAGATAAGCTGATTCCTGGATCAGGTGTTTATGCAGTAGATATAATTATTGACCATGTTCAACACAGGGGAATGCTTAATATTGGTATTCGTCCAACCCTTACCGAAGATAACCGCCTGAGTATTGAAGTGCACATCATCGGCTTCAATAAAGACATTTATCATCAGCAAATTAAAATTATATTCCTGAAAAAAATCAGGGAAGAACAGAAATTTGCCTCCATCGAAGAATTGGTGAAACGATTATACATCGACAAAAAAATAGTAATGGCGCTGAAATAGTGTCCGAAAATCCGCTATCTTTGCAATTTCTTCATAAAAATACAAAAAAACAAAATAATATGAGAAAATTCTTAGCACTTATGCTGACAGCTTTAACATTCAGCGCTGTGGCAAGCGACAATCCATTCTTTGCTCCATTCAAAACGCCTTTTGGCATTCCTCCGTTCGAAAAAATCAAAACAGAACATTTTACACCGGCCTACCAGGAAGCTATTAAACAACAACAGGCTGAATTTGCTGCGATTGCCAATAACAAAAAAGCACCAACATTTGCCAATACCATCGAAGCTCTGGAACTCAGTGGTGAAATGCTCAACCGTGTTTCAGCGGTATTCTCAAATCTTTACTCGGCCGAAACCAACGACGAGCTTGTGAAAATTGCGAATCAGATGTCGCCGATACTTTCTGAACACAGCGACAACCTCTATCTCAACGAAAAGATTTTCAAAAGAATTGAAAAGCTATATAAGAAACGCGCAAAACTTAAACTCAATCAGGAACAAAACCGCGTGCTCGAAAAATACTACAGGAATTTTGTTCGCAGCGGTGCTGCCCTGAACCCTGTTGATAAGGAAAAACTGCGTGCCGTCAACAAGGAACTCAGCATGGCTCAACTCACTTTCGGACAAAACCTGCTGTCGGAAAATAACAGTTTCAAACGCTTTGTCTCGGATCCCGGCGAGCTTGCCGGACTGCCGGCCAATGTAATTGCTGCCGCAGCCGAAGCTGCCAAAAAAGCAGGACAGGAAGGCAAATGGCTGTTTACCACCTCAAAAACAAGCTTCATCCCTGTATTGCAGTATGGCGAAAACCGTAACTTACGCAAAGATCTGTTGTTGGGATGGGCCAATCGTGGCGAAAATAACAACGATAATGATAACAAGGAAACTATCAAAAAAATAATGCAGATGCGCATTCAGCGTGCTAAGTTGCTGGGCTATGCAACTCCCGCCGATTTCATCCTTGAAAATACGATGGCTAAAACGCCACAGAAAGTACGCGAATTTCTTACTTCAGTTTGGGAACCAGCTTTGGCTCAGGCAAAAAAAGAACGTGCCGATTTGCAGCAACTGATGGATGCCGATGGTAAGGGCGAAAAACTTGAAGCCTGGGACTGGTGGTTTTATGCCGAAAAACTGCGCAAAGCCAAATACGACCTCGACGAAGAGGAATTGCGTCCTTATTTCAAAATGGAAAATGTGCGGCAGGGCGCATTCGATCTGGCCACCAAACTGTGGGGTCTGAAATTCAAAGCACTGAAGGATTACCCCAAATATCATCCTGATGTTGAAGCATTTGAAGTAACCAATGCCGATGGTTCGCATGTGGGTATTCTCATTACCGACTACTATCCCCGCCCTGGTAAAAGATCGGGTGCATGGATGAGCAGCTATGTAAAACAACACTACCGCAACGGGAAAGATGTTCGCCCTGTGATTGTGAATGTGGGCAACTTCTCACAACCTACTGCCGGCAGACCTTCGCTGATGAGTATGGAGGAAGTTCAAACGCTTTTTCATGAATTCGGGCACGGTCTGCACGGATTACTGTCGAAATGCACTTACATGAGTCTTTCCGGGACGAGTGTTGTACGCGATTTTGTGGAGTTGCCAGCACAAATCATGGAAAATTGGTGTTTCGAGCCAAAGGTGATGAAGACGTATGCCAAACATTACCAAACCGGTGAAGTAATGCCTGCTGCTCACATGGAAAAGATAAAAAAAGCAGGCACCTTCAATCAGGGTTTTGTAATGACCGAACTCTTGTCGGCTGCTATCCTCGACATGGATTATCATACTTTGAAAAATGCTGATAATCTCGATGTTAACGCCTTCGAAAAAGCTTCACTCGAACGCATGGGCATGATTCCCGAAATCATCGTTCGTTATCGCAGCACCAATTTCAGTCATATATTCGGGGGTGGATATGCTGCTGGCTATTACAGCTACACCTGGGCCGAAGTGCTCGATGCTGATGCATATCAGGCTTTTGTGGAAACAGGCGACATCTTCAATAAAGAAGTAGCTGAGTCGTTCCGTAGATACATACTCGAAAAAGGCGATTCCGATGAAGCCGCCAAACTCTATCATGCGTTCAGAAAGAAAGAGCCCAATCCTTCTGCATTATTTATCAAACGGGGATTTAAAAAATAACACCAGCAGGGTCGATGAAATTTCCGAATCTGAAAAACATAATTGCTCCCAATGCAGCACTTTCAGCTTTGCTGATTGTGCTGTATTTATTCACCTGGGCAATGAATTACATCAGTTTCCCTGACCATAACAACTACGAAGGTGCTGTGGCCCGAATTTCCAACCTGAACAAATCAGCCAGTTTAATTATTATCCTGATAATTACAGCCTTCAACCTTTTGCTCATTGACCGTTTCAATTACAAATTCAGTATAATTCGCACTAAAACCTTTCTGCCTCTGTTTATCTATGCATTGCTGATTACCACCTGGAGAGAAAGTCATCTCCTTATTTTTTCGCATTTTGCGCTGAGCCTCATCATTCTCAGTATGATGTTCTTTTTCGATATGTACCGAAACAAGCTGGCTGTCGAACAAGCGTTTATCGGGTCCTTGCTGATAGGAGTGCTTACACTTTTTAATCCTGTTTATCTGCTGATTATCCTGATTGTGTGGCTTGGTTTCGGATTACTGAATTGCTTCTCCATCCGAACTTTTCTGGCTTCACTGATGGGAGCAAGCATCCCGTGGATTTTTTATCTCTCCTATCATCTTTTTACAGGAAGTGATATTCTGATTTTACAACATTTAAAGGTTGATTTTACACCCGATCTGGTTTTCACTCAGGATGAAATACATGTCCGAATTTATGTTGTCTGCATTCTGGTTATTCTTATTGCAGGTCTGGTAACCCTGTACCGAACTAACTTCAACGATTCAATACAGACACGTAAATATCTCAACTATCTGGTTATATTACAATTAATAGTTCTGATTCCTGTGCTGATATTGTCCAACAATATTCTGTCGTTTTTACCGCTGATTGCCTTTGGTTATGCCATGTTGCTGTCGCATCCTTTTTCATTGCAGAATTCGAAATGGCTCACATTGCTCTTTTTCATTTTCTGCGCTGTGAATGCTGCCTATCTGTTTTATAACTTCTCACTGGCTTTACTATGACCGAACTAATCGAATGGGGCTATTTGGGCCTGCTGATAGCTTCTTTCCTGGCAGCAACAGTAATACCCTTCAGTTCCGAATTCATTTTGTCGGCACTCATTGCAGGCGGTCTTGATCCATGGTCTCTTGTGGCTGTGGCTACCCTCGGCAACTGGCTGGGTGGCATGAGTTGCTATTTCCTCGGAAAACTGGGCAAAATGGTGTGGATAGAAAAATATCTGCGGGTAAAAAGGGAAAAACTGGAAAGCTTTGCACAAAAAATACACAAATACGGCGACTGGTTTGCTTTTTTCTCCTTCCTTCCTTTTATCGGCGATGCTATTGCTGTGGCTTCCGGCTTCTTCCGTTGCAACATTTGGGTTGCCGGTGGAGCCATGTTTGCCGGAAAATTACTGCGTTATGTGGCATGGATGTATTTTCATGGACTGATTTTCTGATTTTTTCACTCTTTTTTTTCTTTTTTCCCGCCACGCTTTGATACTTATTCACTATTTTTGACCACAAAAATAACTGATGAGAAAAAAAGTGCTTTTATTTCTGTTTACCTTTGCCGGATTGTTCCTTTTCCCTGAACTTCAGGCACAAAAAGCACTCGAACAACGCATTTCCGATTCGCTTACAGTCATTGCTTCTCAGTATTTTCAATCCGGAAGAATCAATAAGATAAAAATTGATCAGAGCAAAACACAAAAACTGATTGTAATAACGGCAACCGAAAATCTGGGTTTTTTCCCATTCCGGCCCGAAAATGTGAGTAGAATTTACAAAGCAATGTATTCCATCCTCGGCGGAACTTATCCGGGATTCGATATCAGGGTACAGGCTTACGGGCGCAATATAGAAGAGCTTATTCCTGTTTACTACCAGCAACAACCCGACACTGCACGTTTTTTCACCAATCCCGTTCCCGAACTGCCATTGGTTACTAACATGTCGCAACCTTTCGGTGTTACACGTGGACTGCAAAACCGCTATATCGCCCTGTGGAACAGTCATGGTATTTATTATCATCAAAACCGGAACAAATGGGAATGGCAGCGACCGCTGCTTTTTCAAACAGTAGAAGATATGCTCACCACTGCATTTGTTATTCCTTACCTGACTCCGATGCTCGAAAATTCGGGTGCCCATGTTTTTCTGCCACGTGAAAGAGACATCCAAACCAATGAAGTAATTGTAGATAACGACGATAACAAAGGTACCCACTATCGCGAATATCCCCGCCGCAATCAATGGGCCGATTTAGCTTCGGGATTTGCCAATCCGAAACCGTTCTATCTTTTTGGTGAGAATCCTTTCAGAATGGGAACCTCGCGGATGGCGCTTACTACCACCGACAGCAATGAACTGAGTCGCGCCGAATGGACTCCCGACATACCTGAGAAAGGAATGTATGCGGTGTATGTCGCCTATCAATCAAACGACAGCAGCACCAAAGACGCCCGCTACACAGTATTTCATGCGGGTGGTCAGACCGAGTTCTCGGTGAATCAGACCATGTTTGGGGGGTCGTGGCTTTATCTCGGTCATTTTCTGTTCGACAAAGGGCGCAATGGTAAGGTGGTGTTGACCAATTTCAGCTTCGAAAACGACCGGTCGGTTAGTGCCGATGCGGTAAAGTTTGGCGGAGGTATGGGCAATATGGCCCGTTTTCCGGCCAACAGAAAAGACACACTGAACGGAAAACCCAACATTAGCACATTCCCGCGTTTTATGGAAGGTGCCCGCTATTGGCTGCAGTGGTCGGGTGCCCCCGATTCGGTTTACAGCCGTACCGGTAACACCAACGATTACTCCGACGATTTTCAGTCGCGTGGATTTTGGGTGAATTATTTAGCAGGTGGCTCAACGGTTAACCCAAACGTAGGAGGTTTGCGCGTACCTGTAGATATGGCTTTTGCTTTTCATACCGATGCCGGAATACGCAAAGATACTGTTGTTGGAACACTCGGTATTTGCACCGTACTGAATAATCAGGGAGAAACCAGTTTCAAAAACGGCAGATCCCGATGGGCATCCAGAGACCTGACCGACCTGATCCAGTCGCAAATAGTGAACGACATACGGAAGGGATTCAACAGCAACTGGACCAGGCGGGGTCTCTGGAATCGTTCATACAGTGAGTCGCGCAATCCCGAAGTGCCAACCATGCTGCTCGAACTACTATCGCATCAGAACTTCGAGGATATGAAATATGCCCTCGACCCGCGCTTCCGGTTTGTGGTGAGCCGCTCCATCTACAAAGCCATTCTCCGGCATTTTGCTTTTATCTACGGATATCCGTATGTGGTGCAACCACTCCCTGTCGAAAGTTTCAGCATCCGCTTTGTTGCCCGCAATATAATACGCCTGCAATGGCAGCCGGTTGATGACAAACTCGAACCCACGGCCAAAGCAACGAACTACATGCTTTATACCCGCATCGACAATGGGGGTTTCGACAATGGCAGGGTTCTCTCCGAAAACAACTGCGAAATAACGGTTACGCCTGGCAAAATTTACAGCTTCAAAGTAACCGCCATCAACGAAGGGGGCGAAAGTTTTCCATCCGAAGTATTATCCGCTTACCGCGACTGGCGCAACCGCGATGTAGTGATGATCGTGAATGGTTTCGAACGAATCAGTGGCCCCGACCGCATGGTTACACCCGGATCAGTGGGCTTCCTCCCCGAACAGGATGGAGGGGTGCCCGATCGATACGACCTCAGCTACATAGGACCACAGTACAACTTTTCGCCCGATGCACAGTTTCAGGACAATGAGAATCCGGGCTTCGGTGCCAGCAGAACCGACTTTCAACGACAAACTATCGCGGGTAACACTTTCGATTTTCCATTTGTACACGGAAAAGCCATCAAAGAGTCGGGCTACTCTTTTGTTTCTGCCAGCGTGAAATCAGTAATTAACAACGAAATCCTTCTGAACGAATATAAGGTGGTCAATCTCATTCTCGGAAAACAAAAACTAACCTACCGCAATAATGGCAAACATCCTGAATTCAAAACATTCCCTGCCGAGCTACAGCGAATCCTCAGACAATATTGCGAACAGGGCGGTAATCTGATGGTCAGCGGAAGTTATGTGGTTTCTGATTTACAAAACAGCACTGACGAGCACGACCGGCAATTTGCAGAAAAGGTGCTGAAAGTTAAAACTGAAAAAGTGAAAGCAGCCTCTACCGGTGAAGTACTGTATAAAAGTGATAACCAGCAATACTTCATCGGGCAAGATTACTTTCACTATCAGGCATGGCCCGACAAAAAAATCTATTTCATCGAGAAACCCGATTTCATAGCACCGGCAGATGCAAAAGCGTTCAAAATTTGCCGCATCAATGGTGCTATCGATGCCGGAGTGGGAGTTGCCTATGCCGGAAAATACAAAACTTGTGTATTCAGCATTCCGTTCGAAACAATAAAAAGCGAAGAATCACGTAATAAACTCATGAATACTGTACTGCATTTCTTTTTCAGCAAAAGATAAACATCTAAATTACAAGGCATATGAACTACAAACTGATGATCCCCGTTTTCCTGATAGTATTGCTTGCTTCCTGCAAACAATCGGGACCGATACTGCCTGCTGCTGCAGGAACCCGGTTCGAAATACTGGTCGTAATCGACGATTCTCTCTGGAAAGCCCCTTCGGGAAGGGCATTGGTTGCATTACTCGATCGCAATATGGAAGCTCTGCCGCAAGCCGAACCTGTACTCTCTATCAATCGTTGCCGAAGAATTGATTTTGGCGATCTACTGAAACCATCCAGAAACATCCTGATTACCGAAGTTGGACCCCGCTTCGAAATAGCCGATGTTACCTACGCCCGTAATACCTGGTCCAGACCCCAGTCGGTGGTGAAAATTGTAGCAGCCAACGACTCTGCCCTGCACGACTTAATTCAGCGGGAAGGTGAGAAAATACTGAACTACTTTCTGGTAACCGAAAGAAACAGACAGATTAACATTGGCAAAAACTATCTCAATCACAAAGCTAAAAATGAGATAGAGAAAAAATTCGGCATTCAGGTTGACATTCCCAGCGAACTTACGAAGATATCGAAAGGTAAGGATTTTTACTGGGTTACCAATGCGCATGCACACAACCGCCTGGATATGGTGGTTTACAGCTACCCATATACCGACCGCAATACTTTCACTGCCGAATATCTTATCGCTAAAAGAGATTCGTTTATGAAAGCCAACATACCTGGCGAATTTGAAGGATCATATATGGGCACCGAAATTAAACATGCCTATCCCATTCTCAATGAAATTAACGTAAACAATACTTACTGCTTGGAAATGAAGGGTTTATGGAAAATATTCAATGGTGGTTCAATGGGAGGTCCATTCTACAGCCATACCCGTGTTGATGAGGTAAATAAAAGAGTAATCACTGTAGAAGGCTTTGTTTTTGCTCCCGGCAAGAAGAAACGAAATTTTATACGCCAACTCGAAGCTGCAGTGTGGACCACCAAACTGCCGCAGGAAATCAACGCCATCAAAGAAGTGTCGGTAGTTGCCGACAAAAATCAGCAAAACAATAAAAACTAAACGCATGTCAGCATACAAACCGGTCATAGCCATCACCCATGGCGATATCAATGGAATATCATACGAGGTAATTCTGAAAACACTTTCGGAGCCACGGGTTTTCGAAGAATTTACTACAGTAATTTACGGATCCTCCAAAGCAGCCGGATACTACCGCAAACTGCTTGATGTTCAGAATATCAGTCTGAATATCGTAAATTCCATCAACGACATCAATCCCAAAAAAGTGAATCTGATTAATTGTACAGATGAGGAACTCAAGGTTGAAATGGGAATATCGACCGCAGAAGCAGGCAAAGCAGCCATTGCAGCATTGCAAAAGGCGACAGCCGATTTGAAAGCAGGTAAAACGGATGCATTGGTTACCGCTCCGCTTAACAAAAAAAATGTACAAACCGATGGGTTCCATTTTCCCGGTCATACCGAATATTTTGAGCAGGAGTTCGGTAATGGCAAACCGGCACTCATGCTCATGATAAACGATGTGATGCGTGTGGCTGTTGTCACCGGACATATTCCTTTGGGCGAGGTTGCAGGTAATCTAAGCACTCATCTTATCCTCGATAAACTGCGCATTTTTAATCACTCGCTCAAAAAAGATTTTAATGTGATCAGACCCCGGATTGCCGTTTTGGGACTAAATCCGCATGCCGGCGAAGAAGGCTTGCTGGGTAATGAAGAGGAAAGTATCATTGCACCAGCCATGAAACAGGCTGATAATGAGGGAATAATTTGCGTCGGTCCTTATCCTGCTGATGGTTTCTTCGGTTCGGGTATGTTTAATAAGTTCGATGGCATCCTGGCCATGTACCACGATCAGGGACTTATCCCCTTCAAAACGGTTTCAATGGACAGGGGTGTGAATTATACAGCGGGACTCCCCATAATCCGCACTTCACCTGCACATGGCACGGCTTACAATATTGCGGGTCAGAATATTGCATCGGAGGATTCGTTCCGGCAGGCTCTGTTCCTGGCCTGCGATGTTTTCCATACCAGAAAGTTAAATGCCGAAATATCGGCCAACCCGCTGAAGGTGGAAGAAAAGAAAACAAGCAAAATTGCGTGAAAAAATGCAGCACAATCAATGTGCTGCTTCGAATTGCCTCAGGAACCTGACATCGTTCTCTGAAAACATGCGCAGGTCTTTTACCTGGTATTTCAGATTGGTGATGCGCTCTACGCCCATCCCAAAAGCATACCCCGTATAAACTTCAGTGTCGATGCCGCAGTTGATTAAAACATTGGGATCGACCATGCCACAGCCGAGAATTTCGACCCAACCGGTATGTTTGCAGAAAGGGCAACCCTGTCCGCCGCAAAGATTGCACGAAATATCCATTTCTGCACTGGGCTCGGTGAATGGAAAATACGACGGGCGGAGCCTGATTTGTGTCGATTCGCCAAACATCTCGCGTGCAAAGTATAAAAGTGCCTGTTTTAAATCGGCAAAAGATACATTTTTGTCGATATACAACCCTTCAACCTGATGGAAGAAACAATGCGCCCGATACGAAATAGCCTCATTGCGATATACCCTACCCGGGAATAACAAACGAATCGGCGGCGGCTGTTTCGACATTATGCGTGTTTGCACTGAAGATGTATGCGTTCGCAACACCACATCAGGCATCTGCTCTATGAAGAAAGTATCCTGCATGTCGCGCGCCGGGTGCTCAGGCGGAAAATTCAATGCCCCAAACACATGCCAGTCGTCTTCGATCTCCGGTCCTTCAGCCACACCAAACCCAATGCGGGCAAAAATATCGATGATTTCATTTTTCACCAACGACAAGGGATGACGGGTGCCCAAAGCAATCGGGTCGGCTGTACGGGTCAGGTCCGTTTGCTCTCCGGGGACCTGTAACAAGCTCAGCTCTTCCTTCAGTTGATTAATACGGTCGGTAGCCAGATTCTTTAGTTCATTCAGCATTTGTCCCACTTCTCGCTTCTCTTCAGCCGGCACATTGCGAAAATCATTGAACAACAACGACACCTCCCCTTTTTTACTCAGATATTTTATCCTCCATTGCTCAACAGCATCGACCGACGCAGCCGTCAGGTTTTGCACTTCCAGCATCAGACTTTGAATCCTGTCCTTCATCTAAATAATGTGTTTAATTATCAGCCTGCAAAATTAATGTTTTTTTTCAAATAATTCGGGTATTGCTTTTTTTTAGACTCAGGGCCGACTGTTATCAAAATATTCCTTATTTTTGTGTGATTTTAAACATGTAAACCATGCAAATTGAGAGCATCTTAGCATTTTTGAGCGACCTGAGTCAAAACAACATCCGCGAATGGTTTGCGGCCAACAAAGACAGGTACGAACAAACGCGCGCCCAATTCGAAGCATTGAGTACTGAACTCATTGCCGGTATAGCTGCTTTTGATCCCGAAATCAGACACCTCGATGTTAAAGATTGTGTCTTCAGAATCTATCGCGACACCCGTTTCTCCAAAGATAAAACTCCCTACAAAACTCACTACGGCGTTTTTATTGCAGCAGGTGGTGGTCGTAAAAGTATCCGCAGTGGTTATTATCTCCACCTCGATCCGGCTGGTTGTTTCGTAGCAACCGGGGTATGGTGCCCGCCGCCCGACCTGCTGAAAGTGTTGCGGCAAAGCATTTTCGACAATATAGAAGAACTGAGGGAGATTATTAATCAGGAAGAGTTTAGTAAAACCTTCAATGGCGGCTTTTATCAGGAAGATAAACTGAAAACAGCACCAAAGGGCTTTCCTGCCGATTTTCCTGAAATTGATTTGCTGAAACTGAAGCATTACATGGTGGAACATAAACCCGGAGATGAAATACTGAAAAGTGACAATTTTGTTGACCATGTGTGTAATATTTGCCAGACAGCCTATCCGCTTAATGTTTTTTTGAATTACACAGTTGATGAATTTACTGCTAAAAAATAAAACAATAAAATTATGATCCTCGATTCATTACAAAACGGGCCAAAATACGCCTGCGTTCATCCACGATTTGCCAAAGCATTCGATTACCTGCTCAACAACGATCTTGCTGCATTACCGGCCGGAAAAGTTGAACTTGAAGGCAGCGATCTTGTTATTAACGTGGTGGATGTTACCGGTAAAACTGCTGATCAGGCCAACATGGAAACGCACAACAGTTTCATCGACATCCAGGTGCCAGTGGATAAAGCCGAAACCATGGGATGGAAAGCTGCAGGAAAACTATGCGAGCCTACCCAGGATTACGATGCTTCCAAAGATCTCTCTTTTTTTGCTGATAAAGCAACTACCATGATTGAAGTTCAACCCATGGAATTTGCCATTTTCTTTCCTGAAGACGGACATCAACCGGGAATTGCTGAAGGCACCTACCGCAAGATTATCGTGAAAGTCAGAGTATAAAATAAAAACTAAAATTGTTTGATTATGGAAGTGTTGCCTATCGTGAAGTCGGATCCATATCTGATGCCATATGCCGAAGCCATTTATGGCAGGTACGCCTATTTTTGCGAAATAGAGAAGAAACTGCTGAACGAAAATCATTCTTTGGCCGATTTCGCTACTGGTTACCTGTATTTTGGCATGCACCGACTGACCGATGGTTGGGTTTTCAGAGAATGGGCACCCAATGCCACAGCCATCTTCCTGATTGGCGATTTTAATAACTGGCAGCGGCATCCCGATTATCAGTTGAAAAAAATGCAGAATGGCATTTGGGAAATTAAACTACCCGATTATGCCATTGCTCATACGCAGCACTATAAGTTGTTGATTGAATGGGAAGGCGGAAGCGGAGAACGAATACCTGCCTGGGCCCGAAGGGTGGTGCAGGACCCCGATACCAAAATTTTCAGTGCGCAGGTTTGGAACCCCTTCCGACCCTACTCGTTCAAAATTAAAAACTTTGTTCCACATAAAAATCCACTGCTCATTTATGAATGCCATATCGGCATGTCGGGAACTGAAGAGAAAGTAAGCTCTTTCAACGAATTCAGACTGAATGTATTGCCCCGGATCGACAAAGCGGGCTATAACTGCATACAAATCATGGCCATCCAGGAGCATCCTTATTATGGCTCATTCGGATATCATGTGTCGAGTTTCTTCGCAGTTTCATCGCGTTTCGGAACGCCCGAAGAATTGAAAATGCTCATCGACGCTGCCCATGAACGTGGAATTGCTGTGATTATGGATATCGTTCATTCTCACGCAGTAAAAAATGAAATTGAAGGCCTCGGCCGCTTCGATGGCACTCCTTATCAGTATTTTCACGGTGGACACCGACGCGAACACCCTGCCTGGGATTCGTTGTGCTTCGATTATGCCAAACCTGCTGTGCTGCATTTCCTGCTTTCGAACTGCAAGTTCTGGCTCGAAGAGTATAAGTTCGATGGCTTCCGCTTCGATGGCGTTACTTCCATGCTTTATAAGTCGCACGGACTGGGCGAGGATTTTAGCGACTATAGCAGTTATTATAACCTCAATCAGGACGGTGATGCTATTTGCTACCTTACTTTAGCCAATAAACTTATCCATCAGGTAAATCCCTTTGCTATTTCCATTGCCGAAGAAGTAAGTGGCATACCCGGACTTGCTATCCGCACCGAAGACGGAGGCATCGGTTTCGACTATCGCATGGCTATGGGTATTCCCGATTTCTGGATTAAATATATCAAGGAAGTGCGCGATGAGGACTGGAAACCAGGACATATTTTCTGGGAACTGACCAATAGGCGTGCTGATGAAAAGAACATCAGCTATTCCGAAAGTCACGACCAGGCAATGGTGGGCGATAAAACCATCATTTTCAGGCTGATAGATGCCGAGATGTACTGGCACATGCAAAAAGGCGACAATACCTACCGCGTTGATAGAGGCATTGCGCTTCACAAAATGATTCGTCTTATCACTTCCACAACCATCAACGGAGGGTATCTCAATTTTATGGGGAATGAATTCGGACATCCCGAATGGATTGATTTCCCGCGCGAAGGAAACGGTTGGTCACATAAATATGCTCGCAGACAATGGGATCTGGTCGATAATCAGCGCTACCTGTACCACGATTTGGGCGTGTTCGACCGCGAAATGGTAGCCTTAATACGATCTGTTCCGGAGTTCAATCTTCTTTCGGTTCAATCCATGTGGGAAAAAGAAGGCGATCAAATACTGGCTTATCAGCGTGGAAAATTTTTGTTCGTATTTAATTTTAATGGCGAAAAATCGTTTTTCGACTATGGAATACTTGCTGAGAGAGGCAGTTACAGGGTGGTACTAAACACCGATGCACTTAAATATGGTGGGTTTGGCCTGGCCGATGATACCGTAATACATCATAGCATTGCAGAACCCCGACACGAAAGTGGCAGAGAATGGCTCATGCTATACATCCCTGCGCGTTCGGCGGTGGTACTCGAAAAAATTATTTAGAAAATTCAGCTGCTATTTTTGCTGCTATGAGGCTCATGTTTTCAGCACTTAGCTTTAGTTTCGGGTTGCTGAGGTTCATATCCGACTCCCTGTCGAGCGGAATCAGGTGGATGTGCGCGTGAGGCACTTCCATGCCCAGCACTGCAACTCCCACCCTTCTGCATGGTATTGCTGCGCTGATGGCCCTTGCTACCTGCTTCGAGAATATCATCAGATTCCCCAGCAAAGCATCGTCGAGATCAAATAAATAATCGATTTCCACTTTCGGAACCACCAGGGTATGCCCCTGTTTCATGGGGTTGATATCCAAAAAAGCAAAAAAATATTCGCTCTCCGCCACCTTGTAGCAGGGAATCTCTCCACGGATTATTTTACTGAAAATTGTCATAACCCAGCGGTATTTAAGTATTTACAAAGTAATCTCCAGAATTTCAAATTCAAGCATTCCGGAAGGCACCTTAACCTGAGCTTTCTCCCCTGGTTTTTTACCCAAAAGACCTTTGGCAATGGGTGTAGTAACCGATATCTTACCTTCTTTCAGATTAGCTTCACTTTCCGACACAATCATGTAGGTCATCATCTGGCCGGTTTGTGTATTCCTGATTTTCACCCTATTCAGAATCTGAACTTCATCCGTATTAATGCGGGATTCATCAATGAGCCGGGCAGATGCAACTGTTTCCTTGAGATGACTGATTTTCATCTCTAGTAAACCCTGAGCCTCTTTGGCTGCATCGTATTCAGCATTCTCCGACAAATCACCCTTGTCGCGTGCTTCTGCAATCATCTTCGAAATAGCCGGACGTTGTACCGACTCCAAATGATTCAATTCTTCCTTCAGCTTCTTGTATCCTTCTGCTGTCATGTAGGTCACTGCCATGATAAATCCTCCTTATAAAAAATTCAATACAAAAAAGAATTCCGACAACATGGCCGGAACTCCCTTGGTTATATAGCGTTTATTCTGTAGCTGCAAATATACAATCTATTTCTGAATTAAACAAAATGATATTGATGTTATACAACTACTTTTTCCTCAAAAATCAAACGATCGTACTAACTGTGATTTAAATTGGCATTAAAACCCACTTAAAAAGGATTAGTATTTTCGGTTAAAAACCTCAGCATACACAAAAGCCCTTTTGGCTTCCTCTGCATTGTCAAGCTGTATCTCAAATACCGGACCATCGTCCGATTCCACCTCCATGGTAACAAACTCCTTGCTGGGTTTTATCGACATTTTTGCTCTTAGCTTCGACATGTCATTCGTATTCTCATAAGAAGTCATTTTTTCAAATGCCGACTTCTGAAGCGGAGCCTTTAGTGGCGGAGGTGGAGGCGGTGCCACATATACCGGCCGGGGCGCTCTTCGTACTTCCGGCTCGGGAATCACATCGTCGAGATCGGGAAAATCGGGAAATGCTTCGGGTAATTCCTGTTCCCTTTGTTTCGCTTTTTTCTTTCTACCTATTATCGAGCTTAACGCTGCAATGACGATAACGATCAGATATATATAATCACCCAGACTGTCCATCTTGTTTTTACTTGTATTTTATTAGATGTGCAAATATAAAGAAAGGTTTTCAATAACCGAATTAAAAATATAAAAAAACAATGGGTAACTTCACAGCCACCCATTGCACATTTTAACCTAAACCTTAACTATGAAAAATTTATCTGTTTGTTTACACTGCAAATATACGCTGCCTTTTCTTTACCACCAAACGTTTTAGGATATTTTTTTGTCAAAAGGTAAATTTTTAACACTTTGACGTTTTGCACCATCCATTTTATTGCTGTTATTCAGCTATTTAGCTATTTATCACATTCCTTACATTTAACAGTTTTTTAGCTAATGTACTTATTTAATTCATCACATTTCGCTATTCAAGCGATAAGCGTTAACTTTGCTGCAAAATAACAAATATTATCAACAACATGGATCAAAACAATCTTTTTGTTGAATCACCGGACTTTAAATCCGCGCTGAACGACAAAAAACTATTTATTGAAACCTATGGCTGCCAGATGAATGTGGCCGATAGTGAGGTAGTAGCCTCAATCATGCAGATGGACGGATTTGAACTGACTGAAACGATAAGTGAAGCCGATACCATATTCGTAAATACATGCTCAGTGCGCGACAATGCAGAGCAAAAAGTAGTACAGCGCTTAAAATACTTTCAGTCGCTGAAGCGCCGAAAAAAAGGGTTGATTATTGGTGTAATTGGCTGTATGGCCGAACGGGTCAAGGAAGATCTCATCACCAACCATGGGGTGAATCTGGTAGTAGGGCCCGATTCTTACCTCGATATACCCAACCTGATTAATTTGGTTGAAAAGGGAGAAAAAGCTATCAATGTGGAATTGTCGAAAACAGAGACTTATAAAGATGTGATGCCTACCCGCATCGGAGCATCGATCTCCGGATTTGTCTCCATCATGCGTGGCTGCGACAAATTTTGTACGTATTGCGTGGTTCCCTATACCCGCGGACGCGAAAGAAGTCGTGATGTGGAAAGCATTCTGCGTGAAATTACCGATTTGAAAAGTAAAAATTACAAGGAAGTTACTCTGCTCGGGCAAACTGTCAATTCATATAAATACGTAACAGCAGATCGTACAATTCTGTTTCCAGAACTGCTGAGCATAGTGGCTGAAGCTTTCCCCGATATGAGGATCAGATTCACAACTTCACACCCCAAAGACATGGACGATGTAACACTCGAAATGATTGCACAATATCCCAATCTTTGCCGTTTCATTCATCTTCCGGTACAGTCGGGAAGCAACCAAGTACTCAAGCGCATGAACCGCAAGTATACCCGCGAGTGGTATCTCGACCGAATCGCTGCGATACACCGCATCCTCCCTGATTGCAGCATTGGTACCGATATTTTCTGTGGTTTTAGCGGTGAAACTGAAGAAGACCATGCCCTAACACTATCGCTAATGCGAGAAGTGCGCTTCGATCAGGCATTCATGTTTAAATACTCCGAAAGGCCAGGCACTTTGGCTGCAAAAAAAATGCCCGACGATGTGTCGGAAGAAGTGAAAGTGCGCCGCCTGAACGAAATCATCGAATTACAGAACCGGATTACCCACGAAAACAATCAACTTGACATTGGTCGGGAATTCGAGGTGCTGGTCGAAGGTTTTTCGAAACGATCGAACGAACAGCTGTTCGGTCGCACCTCTCAGAATAAGGTGGTTATCTTTCCGAGAGAAGGACGACGCATTGGCGAATTTATCCGTGTTCGAATCACTTCTGCCTCCTCGGCAACGTTGTTAGGAGATATTATCTGATTGATACAGATGAGTATGTGGTTAAATTAGAGAAATTTTTCCATATTTTTTGTCACTTTAGCGCTAAATGATTAAATTTGCCAGGAATTTAAAACAAACAGGAAAAAATTCTTTACACGCTGACATACAGAACATTAACAAAATAATAATAACAAATCAAACAAACAAAATTTATGTGGTTAATTAGCTCTTCCATCGGAAGAAAGTTTATCATGAGTCTTACAGGTGTAATGCTCGTGTTGTTTTTGCTCTTCCACAGTGTCATGAATTTCGTGGTATTGTTTTCACAGGATGCCTACAATGCAATTTCTGCCTTTCTGGGAGCAAACTGGTACGCACTGATTGCCACCAAAGCTTTGGCTATAGGCTTTGTTGCACACATTCTTTTAGCGTTCTTCCTTTCACTTCAGAACATGAAATCACGTGGCAACATCCGGTACGACGTAGTAAAAAAGCAAAAAGGTGTTGATTGGGCTTCACAAAACATGCTCATTCTCGGTATCATTATCCTTGGTTTTCTGATTTTGCATTTGTATCAGTTCTGGAGCAAAATGCAGCTGGTAGAGGTTAAACATGTACTGGACATTCATGTGGAGCAAGGCCTGTTGGACAAGGCTGCCAACGGTGCCTACTGGGTGAAATACTGGTTTTCACAGCCATTGTATTCCATACTATATATTGTATGGCTTTCGGCGCTTTGGTTCCACCTCACACACGGAGTGTGGAGTATGCTACAATCTCTTGGGCTCAACAACAAAGTCTGGTTACCCCGCGTGAAAGCAATATCCAATGTAGTAGCCACATTCATTATCCTGATGTTTATCTCTATTCCGGTATATTTTCTGCTGGGTGGAGGCACTAACTGGTTAACATAATTCAACAACTGTAAAAAACACCAAAGATATGGCAAAGAAAGCAATAACATCAGATGAAAGCGCTCCTGTACTGGATGCCAAAATACCTGCCGGGCCTCTCGCTGAAAAATGGTCAAATTATAAAGCTCATCAGAAATTAGTAAATCCTGCTAACAAGCGCCGTCTCGACATTATCGTGGTGGGAACCGGACTGGCAGGAGCATCGGCTGCAGCTTCGCTGGCTGAACTGGGATTCAATGTTAAGAATTTCTGCATTCAGGATTCGCCCCGACGCGCACACTCTATTGCTGCCCAGGGAGGTATAAATGCTGCAAAAAACTATCAGAATGACGGGGATTCAGTTTACAGGCTGTTCTATGATACATTGAAAGGTGGCGACTACCGTGCACGCGAAGCCAATGTGTATCGTTTGGCTGAAGTGTCGAACAGCATCATCGACCAGTGTGTGGCTCAGGGTGTACCTTTTGCACGCGATTATGGTGGCCTGCTCGACAACCGCTCCTTTGGTGGTGCGCAGGTTTCACGTACTTTTTATGCACGCGGACAAACCGGTCAGCAGTTGTTGCTGGGTGCTTATTCTGCACTCAGTCGTCAGGTTGGCAAAGGTGCAGTTCAACTATATACCCGATACGAAATGCTTGATGTAGTTTTGATCGACGGTCGTGCCCGCGGCATTATAGCCCGCAACTTAGTTACAGGAAAAATTGAACGCTTCGCTGCACATGCTGTCGTTATTGCAACCGGCGGATACGGCAATGCATTCTTCCTGTCGACCAATGCCATGGGTTCGAACTGCTCTGCAGCTATCCAGATTTACAAAAAAGGTGCTTATTTCGCCAATCCCGCTTATGCCCAGATACACCCGACCTGTGTCCCTGTGCATGGCGAATTCCAGTCGAAGCTTACGCTGATGTCGGAATCGCTGCGTAACGATGGCCGCATTTGGGTACCCAAAAAGAAAGAAGATGCCGAAGCAATTCGTTTGCGCAAACTCAAACCAACCGATTTAAAAGAAGAAGACCGCGACTACTTCCTCGAAAGACGTTATCCGGCCTTTGGAAACTTAGTGCCCCGCGATGTTGCCTCAAGAGCTGCCAAAGAACGTTGCGATGCAGGTTATGGTGTTGGCAACACCGGTCTGGCAGTTTATCTCGATTTCGCTACTTCTATCGACCGCCTGGGCGAAGATGTGATACGTGAACGCTACGGAAACCTTTTCCAAATGTACGAAAAAATTGTGGATAACAATCCTTACAAAACCCCGATGATGATTTACCCTGCCATACACTATACCATGGGGGGTGTTTGGGTGGATTACGAGTTGCAAACATCGGTACAAGGTCTTTTCTGTATTGGAGAAGCCAATTTCTCGGATCATGGGGCTAACCGATTGGGAGCTTCAGCATTGATGCAGGGTTTGGCCGATGGTTATTTCATCCTGCCATACACCATTCAAAATTATTTAGCTGATCAAATTACCGTTCCACGTTTTAGCACCGACCTGCAAGAATTTGAACAGGCTGAGAAAGAAATCTCCGACAAGGTGAACCGAATTCTATCAATTCAGGGCCAGCGTTCGGTCGATTCGCTTCATCGCGAGCTGGGTTTGGTTATGTGGGATTTTGTGGGTATGGGCCGCAATAGAGAAGGATTGCAGCACGCCATTGACAGAATTACAGAAATACGCAAGGAATTCTGGAGCAATGTTTATGTTCCAGGGAAAGTTGATGATGTGAATATTGAACTTGAAAAAGCCTTGCGTGTTGCCGACTTTATTGAAATCGGAGAATTAATGGCCCGCGATGCGCTTATGCGCGAAGAATCATGCGGAGGTCATTTCAGAGAAGAATATCAGACTGAAGAAGGGGAGGCACTCCGCAACGATGACGAATATTCCTTTGCATCCTGTTGGAAATTCAATGGCGAAGGAGAAGCACCAGTTCTTATCAAAGAATCGCTGGAATACGAGTTTGTAAAACGTCAGCAACGTAATTATAAAGCATAAGATCAACATGGAAAATAACATCAATATCACCCTTAAAGTTTGGCGACAGGCCAACTCCAAAACCAAAGGAAAGTTCGAAACATATCAGCTCGAAAAAGTTTCGACCGACAGCTCTTTCCTTGAAATGCTTGATATACTGAATGAAAAACTGATCAGGGCACGTAAAGAACCTGTAGCTTTCGACCACGACTGCCGCGAGGGTATTTGTGGCATGTGCAGCTTGTATATCAATGGCCACCCACACGGGATGGACGCCGAAACCACTACCTGCCAGTTGCATATGCGACGTTTCAAAGATGGCGACATCATCACCATTGAACCCTGGAGGTCAACCGGATTTCCGGTAATCAAAGATCTGATAGTGGATCGGAGCGCTTTCGACAAAATTATTCAGTCGGGTGGATATGTCTCTGTAAATACTGGTGGGATTCCCGACGGGAATGCCATTCCCATACCCAAACCGAATGCCGATGAAGCCATGGATGCTGCAGCCTGTATCGGTTGTGGTGCCTGTGTTGCTGCCTGCAAAAACGGTTCAGCCATGCTTTTCGTAGCTGCCAAGGTAAGTCAGTTCGCATTGCTGCCACAGGGACAGGTCGAAAAAGCTGCACGTGCCAAAGCCATGGTATCGAAAATGGATGAACTTGGTTTCGGCAACTGCACTAATACCGGTGCCTGTGAGGCTGAATGCCCGAAAGCCATTTCTATTTCGCACATCGCAAGGCTTAACCGCCAGTATTTAAGCGCAAAATTCCGGGATTAAGGCTTGTCTCCATCAACAAAAAAGCCTGAAAGGTTGCAATTGACCTTTCAGGCTTTTTTAATTTTCTGAAATTTAAAGTCATTACTTGAGCTCATCCGAAGTGTATGCATTTGGCAATTTTCTGAGATTGTATTGCGATGCCATGATCTCTCCATATGCACCGGCCGAACGAAGGGCAATCAAATCGCCCCTTTTGGTTTGGTTCATCATATAATCCTTAACAAACACATCCGACGATTCACAAACAGGGCCTACAACATCGTATAAATCTTCTTTTAAATTCGAAGTGAGATTTTCGATACGATGATAAGCCTGATAAAGGGCAGGTCGTATGAGCTCGGTAAAACCAGCATCGAGAATGACAAATTTTTTCGTAGTCCCTTCTTTTACATATAAGACTTTAGAAATTAAGCTGCCACATTGAGCCACGATAGAACGACCCAGTTCGAAATGCAATATCTGACCTTCACGTAATTCGAGATGCTCTCTGAAAATCTTGAAATAAGCTTCGAATTCGGGGATAGGAAAATGATTGGGATGCTGATAGTTAATTCCTAAACCTCCTCCTACATTGATATGATTGAGTCGTATGCCTTTTGATTCGAAATACTCCTGCAATTCGTTGATTCTAACACACAAACCCTGAAACGATGTCATATCGGTAATCTGCGAACCTATATGGAAATGAATACCAATAAGCAGAATATTCTTTAATTCACCCACAATGGCAGTAACCTTACCGAGCTCCGACATATTGATACCGAACTTATTCTCATTCAAACCGGTGGTGATATAATGATGGGTATTAGCATCCACATTGGGGTTGATACGCAGGGCAATACGAGCAATTTTATTTCTTTCAGCAGCCAGTTCGTTGATAATTTCAAGCTCAGGAACCGACTCTACATTGAAGCAGAATATATCATTGTCCAATGCGAGAACAATCTCCCAATCGGCTTTACCAACACCGGCGAAAACCACTTTTGAACTGTCGATGCCGGCATCTAATGCAGCTTGCACTTCACCTCCGCTCACACAGTCAGCTCCCAATCCTGCCTCTTTAATTACTTTGAGCACCTGTGTGTTTACATTGGCTTTCAGCGCATAATGCACTTCGAAAGGTAAACCGTAGGTATGGCAGTTAATTTCATCCAACGTACTCCTGAGCACATCCAAATCGTAGTAATAAAAAGGAGTTTGTAAGTTCTGAAATTTTTCGACGGGGTAATTGGCTTTGATTGTCATAGTCGTAAATATATAAATTGATAAACCACATTAGTCACATTAGAACACATAAGCGGGAAAATTGTTTCGGGCTAATGTGCAACTAATGTGACGAATGTGGTTTTTAGTAGTAATTAAAAAAGCTCAGCAGAAAGTGCCTGCAGGGCAGCTTTTTTATCAGCTGCTTTCACCAGAAATGAAATATTATAATTGCTGCCGCCGTAGGAAATCATTCTTACGGGAATATTGCGCATGGCATTCACAGCTTTCGATTGGAATCCGAGATTATCAGGCTTCAGATCTCCTACTACACAGATTATCACCATATCACGATCTACTGTGACGGTACCCAACTTTTTAAGGCTATCGAGTATTTCATCCAGATTCTTGGTATTGTCGATGGAAACCGACACACCTACTTCCGAAGTTGTAACCATATCGATGGGAGTCTGGTACGATTCGAAAATTTCGAATACCTTGCGCAGGAACCCAAAAGCAAGCAACATTCTGCCCGATTTAATCTTGATAGCAGTAATACCATCCTTGGCGGCCACCGCCTGTATCGAATCCTTAATACTTTTCATCGAAATGAGCGTACCAGATGCAGCAGGCTCCATGGTATTGAGCAGGCGAACCGGGATATTGTTCAATTTGGCAGGCAGGATGCAGGTAGGATGCAGGATTTTAGCTCCGAAATAAGCGAGTTCAGCGGCTTCTTCGAAATTGAGATAAGGCACAGGTTTGGTGCCTTCTGTGAATCTCGGATCATTGTTGTGCATACCATCAATATCCGTCCAAATCTGAATTTCTTCAGCTTTTATGGCTGCACCAATCAGCGAAGCAGTATAATCGCTGCCTCCACGCTGTAGATTATCCACTTCACCATAAAAATTACGGCAAATATAACCCTGCGTTATGTAATAAGTTACCTCAGGATGCGCATCAAGCAATTTCGAAAGATTCTCTGAAATATAGGCCGAATCGGGTTCGCTGTTTTTGTCTATCTTCATGAAATCGAGGGCTGGAAGCAAAACCGAATGTTGCTTCTGTTCCTCCATATAAAGCTGAAAAATGCCGGTAGAAATGAGTTCTCCCTGAGCCAGGATTTCCTTCTCCTCGAAAATGGTGAATACCGAACGTGAGAAGCTGCGGAGAAAATCGAACTGATTGCGGATAAAATCCCTGCCCAGTATCTGAAATTTCTGGATTCCAAACAAATCACTCACCACATCGTAATACTTTTGTTCGAGTATGTTAATCTTCTCCATCGCTCCCGATGGATTGTTTTTGTAAAAATAGTCGGCTATTTCGACCAAACTGTTGGTAGTACCCGACATGGCAGACAGCACCACAATTTTTTGCTCTCCGTCGCAAATTAATCTTGCAACATCTTTAATCCGGGATGCGGAACCTACGGATGTTCCGCCGAATTTTAATACC
>CAYGJI010000002.1:0-18927 GCA_964350125.1 uncultured Paludibacter sp.
GTATTTCAGAATCATTCAATTTCAAAACGCTGCAAAGTTACAAAAAATATAAAACTCAAAAAAAATCAGTCATATCCTGTCAATTAATTTTCATTGAACGCTATTTGTTTCAAACTTTTCATATCTTTGCCGCGTAATCAATTAAATACTATTGTTTTATGAAAAAAACTTTTTTCTCTCTGATGCTACTGATTGCTTTTCAGCTTCTATCGTTCGCACAGGTAAGTCAGATTACCGGTAAATGGAAAACCATCGACGACACAGACGGTTCTACCAAATCGATTGTGCACATATTTAAAGCTACCAATGGTAAGTATTATGGCAAAATTGAGCATTTGTTCAAGAATCCCGACAAAAAATGCACCGAATGTCAGGGTGCCAACAAAGACAAGCCTATTCTCGGAATGATGGTAGTAAATGACATGGAAGAAAAAAACGGCAAGTTGTCGGGCGGAACCATTCTCGACCCTAACAATGGAAAAGTGTATCGATGTACCATCAGTTTCGACGCATCAAGTGGCAATCTCAATGTGCGAGGCTCACTCGACAGGACAGGAATTATCGGCAGAACTCAAACCTGGATAAGGAATTAATGTATTTTAACTATTTCCCAATCACTTATCAATCAGTAATTTATATAATTGTAATGAATATATTTTGTTAATATAGCTTAAATATAGCTGTTCGACAAGAAAACATGTTGTACAACATATAAATTCCCCTTATCTTTGCACTGTGTTTTTCATGGTATTAGATTTAAGGTTAACAAAAAAGATTGGGTTGTCGTGAGACAGCCCTTCTTGTTTTTTACCCCCCCTTGATATATGAACGCAATTTTAGGTAAGATTACCGCCAGCGCACTGAGGGCATTACCCAAAGCTCGCAAAACCATCTGGTGGCTGCTCAAAATAATACTCCCAACAAGTATGGCTGTAAGCCTGCTGCAGCACTTTGGAGTAATCAGCTGGCTATCGGTTTGGCTAACACCGGTATTTACACTGATTGGCCTTCCCGGCGAATCATCTGTAGTATTCATTTCGAGCATTTTTCTACCCTTGTATGCCCCCATAGCTATCATTGCTACGCTACCACTTAGCATGCGCGAAATCACAATTCTTGCGCTGATGTGTCTTATCTCGCACAATATGATTGTGGAAAGTGCCATTCAGAAAAAGACGGGGTCTTCATATCTGACCATGTTTTTAGTCAGGATATTCAGCTCATTTACAGCCGCATTCTTTTTGAATTTTATGCTCCCTGACAAAATCAACGGAAATCATGTAATTACAGAAGGCATTGTTCATGCCGACCTGTGGGCCATGTTGTTGCACTGGGCAAAATCAGCCGGCAATCTTACGGTAAGGATAGTGCTGATTATTACCGCGTTGATGATATTGCAAAATATCCTGAAAGAATTTAAAATCCTTGATTCTCTTTCTAAAACATTTGCTCCTCTGATGGGCATATTCGGATTACCTAAAGAAAGCTCATTTTTGTGGTTTGTAGGCCAAATACTCGGATTAACATATGGTTCGGCGGTAATGATTGAACAGGTAGAGCAAAAAGTAATATCGCGGAAAGATTCCAACCTGTTGAATTATCACATTGCCATCAATCATTCACTGCTCGAAGACACCCTGCTCTTTGTGGCAATCGGCGTTCCGGTACTTTGGATTACTTTCCCGAGAATTTTCCTTGCGATGGTAGTTGTTTGGGTAGTGCGGCTTTTTATATTAAAAAACAGGGGGAAATTCTAAAAAGATTTCTACACATATTTTGTTAAACTGAGCAAAATTATTACATTTGCATGTGAAAAGCCAAAACCGATGATCAACAAAAAAATCTCTAAAACAAAAAAGAAACTGATCGAAGTAGCACGGGAACTTTTTGCCCAAAAAGGCAAAAGGAATATTACCATGAATGATATTGCCGAAGCATCAAATAAAGGCAGAAGAACCCTATACACATATTTCAACAACAAGGAAGAGATATTCAGGGCTGTAATCGATAAAGAACTGGAATATCTTACAGAACAGTTGCAAAAAGTTTTTAATGAAAGTGCAGAGCCCGACATCAAACTACAGAAACATATACTTACACATCTGGATGCTATCAAGTTTGTGGTGAATCGCAACGGATCGCTGCGGGCCGACTTTTTCAGAGATATTTACGAAGTGGAAAGAGCCCGCAAGAAAGTGGATCAGGTTGAAATCAACCTTATTAAAAAAATTCTGTATGATGGCATTCAGAAAAAGATATTCAAAAGAATAGATCCCGAACTTTCGTCGGTTGTCATTTTTTATGCCATCAAGGGATTAGAGGTACCCTACATCAGACAAAGTCTTACTTCGCAGTTCGAAAACCACAAAATCAGCATTGTTGAATTCATATTTTCCGGCATTTCGCGAAAATGTAAAAATCAGGGCGATCAAGATCATGAAGTTATACTGTAGTCTGATTGTAACACATACTTCTCATTTTTGAAATACCCGTTTCGTAATTTTGCGGCAAATTATCTCTAAATAATTGCCGCAATGGTCAAACAATGGACGCTTCGTTTTTCATTTACCTTCCTGTTTATTTCTGCAATTCTTATATGCGCTGCAGCTCAATCCTTTATCCGAGGAACAGTGTTTGATAAAAAATTCAGGGAACCACTCACCGGTGCAGCCATTCTGGTTGAAGGAACGAGCACCGGCACCACAGCCGACATCAACGGAAATTTTGAAATCAGAATAGCTTCTGGAAGATACAACCTGATTGTTTCATACGTATCATATAATACTCAAAAGCTTCAAAACATCGTGGTAGAGGCGGGAAAACCAACGATTCTGAACATTGAAATGGAAGAAGCTTCGCTTGAGCTTAAGAGTGTACAAGTGGTTGCCACAGCCAAAACCGATACCGACTTATCACTGTTACGTAATGTACGTTCTGCTCTACAGGTAGTAAGTGGAATATCATCGCAGCAAATTGGACGAACGCTCGACCGCGATGCATCCGAAGTAGTGAAAAGGGTACCAGGAGTAACTATTCAGGATAACCGATTTATTGTGGTACGTGGACTGAATCAGCGCTATAATAATGCATGGCTCAACAATGCTGCCACACCAAGCAGTGAAACTGATGTTAAAGCATTTTCTTTCGATGCAATACCAAGCAGTATGATTGACAACCTCTTGATTTACAAAACAGGATCAGCAGAAAATGCAGCAGAAGCAACGGGAGGTTTTATCAAAATAACCACTAAGAATATCCCCGATGAAGATTTTCTGAATGTGGAATATGGGATTGCATACAACGACGCTACTACTTTTGGCAGTGCATTGTTTTTGCCCGGATATACAACCGATTTGCTTGGTTTGGGTCACTTATCAAGAAACTTACCACGCGATTATCCCGAAAATCTGAACGATCTATCAGGCAATCAGCGCGATGTAGCAGCTTTAAAAATCCCTGCCCGTTGGGTAGCCAAACCCACTTTAGCCCTACCTAACCTGAAATCGTCGTTCGCATATGGCAAAAAATGGCAACTCGATGGTGGTTCCCGATTAGGCACCATCACCTCACTGAGTTATAACTCGGGTTACAACACCCGCGAAAACATGCAGAACTACATGTATGAAAGATATGATGATGCTAACAACACGCCTGTTTACATGTATAAATACTTAGCTGATGTTTACACCCGTGATGTAAGAATAGGACTGATGCATAACTGGGCATTACAACTTGTGAGCGGTACCCGCATAGAATTTAAAAACATGCTTAATCAGATCAGCATCGACCGAACCACCAACACCGCGGGCTGGAACAATAATCGTTTAAGCAACTTTCAATATTTCAGCAATCAGTACTCTGCACGCACAACCTATTCCGGTCAGTTAAGCGGCAATCACAAGATACAAAATAATGATGATCACAAACTTGACTGGAATGCAGGTGTTGCGTATGCCAACCGGATTGAACCCGACAGACAAAACCGCAGTACCAAGGAAGTATCTCCGGGAGTATATCAGTACGTAATACCCGACGTTCCAAGTATCAATGAGTTAGGTCGGCTTTATATGAAAAATCATGAGTTTGTATATACCCTGGCTGCCAACTGGGAGAAAAAACAGAATATTGCAGATTTCATCACAACGCTCAAAGCAGGCACTTATCACGAGTTAAAAACCCGTAATTTTGCAGAAAGAAGCATTACATACCGCAGCGCCTTTGGCGATTTCAGTACCGGCGAAATCAATGCACTGGATTTTGAAACCCTGTTCACTGAACCCTATCTTGGAGCCGGGAAAATAATCAGGGTTGATGAGCAAACCAATGTGGCCAACAACTATGCTGCGCAAAACATGCTCTCGGCCTTTTATGCTTCATTTACGCTTCCGATTGGCAACCTGAACATCAATGCAGGACTCAGGGCAGAATACAACCGACTGATGCTTCAGGGGTACTACAATGCCAGCTCTCCTGTCAATATTGACAATCCGGAATTAGATTTCTTCCCCGCAATTAATGCATCTTACAGCATGAATGACAGGATGTTACTTCGCATTGCAGGTTCAAGAAGCATAAATCGTCCCGAATTCAGGGAGGTTGCTCCCCTCACTTATTATGATTTTACTGAGAAAAGTTCGGTGGTTGGTAATCCCAACCTGAAAGTTGCCTCAGTATATAATCTCGACCTCAGATACGAATTCTACCCGACTCCGGGTGAAACAGTAACTCTTGCTGCCTTCTATAAGAAATTTAATAACCCGATAGAGATGGTCAGCATTGGTGCAGGCTCGTTATACTCCTTCGACAATGCGAAAGCTGCAACGAATCTGGGCTTAGAGTTAGAAATAAAAAAATCGCTTGCCTTTCTTGGCTTCGATAAATTCAGCATCAACATGAATGCATCGCTCATCAACAGCATGGTCGAATTTGACGATATCGAGTCGGAACGAAGCAGACCATTGCAGGGTCAATCGCCCTATGTTTTCAATCTCGGTGCTTATTACCAGCATGATAAAGCCGGCATCTCATCTAATCTCATGTATAATGTTACCGGCAAACGCATTCTGGTTGCCGCACAGATCAATCAGGGATTGGTAGAAGTGCCGGATATCTGGGAAATGCCACGAAATGTGGTTGATTTCAGCTTTAACAAAAAATTACCCCATGGTATTGAACTGAAATTCGGCATCAAAGATATGCTTGCGCAAAGGCATCTTACACAACAGGACTACACATTTGTAAAAAACGGCGAAATAGAGACTGTTACGCTGGAAAACAAAAGATATTATACCGGAAGAACCTTTTCTGCAGGTATCAGCTGGAAAATTAAATGAATTGCGATTGTTACACAATCCACACAACATTGAAACACATTTGTAACATGTGTTTCATACTTTTGTTCCCGAATTAAAAAATTTCAAAAAAAAAAATTATTATTTACATGGACAGTATTTACATCGTCATCGTGCTGGTATTGCTCGGACTTGCTGCACTCGACTTAGTGGTTGGAGTGGCCAACGACGCGGTTAACTTTCTGAACTCAAGCATTGGCTCCAAGGTTGCACCACTCTGGCTTATTCTGACAGTAGCCTCGGTGGGTGTTATCATCGGCTCACTTTTCTCAACAGGTATGATGGAAATAGCCCGCAGTGGCGTTTTCTATCCTGAAAAATTTACTTTTGCAAGTATCATGATGCTGTTTTTGGCTGTCATGATTACAGACGTTATCCTATTGGATGTGTTCAATACTTTTGGCCTACCCACCTCCACGACTGTTTCGCTCATTTTCGAACTTCTGGGTGCTGCGGTTGCCGTGTCGCTCTTCACTATATGGCAAAACAACGATGTAGTTGATCTTTCACAATATATCAATACGGCCAAGGCGCTTAAAATAATTTCGGGAATATTTATTTCTATAATCATTTCATTAGTAATTGGTATTGTGGTAATGTATGTTTCACGCCTGCTTTTCTCGTTCAACTACGAAAAACCATTCAAATATATAGGTGCCATCTGGGGAGGAATTGGACTCACAGCTATCGCTTATTTTGCTATTCTGAAAGGCTTAAAAAGCACCACACTCATCTCAGATGACGCGATCAGCTATATCACTGAACACACAGGCATTATCATGCTATACACCTTTGCAGGAATGTCAGGGCTGATGGCTTTGCTTCAACATGTATTTAAAGTTAATATTCTCAAAATTATTATTTTAGCAGGAACTTCAGCACTGGCATTATCATTTGCAGGTAACGACCTCGTTAACTTCATCGGAGTATTTATGGCAGCGTTAAGTTCATACGAAGTTGCTTCTGAGTTTGTAGCTCAGGGCGGTAACATTGATAACCTGTACATGAGTAGTCTTTCAGAGGCCGTAGTAGTTGACTGGCGTTTTCTTTTTGGTGCCGGTATAATTATGGTACTGGCTTTATGGTTCAATAAAAAGGCACGCACAGTAACCAAAACCGAAGTAAATCTATCACGTCAGGGTGAAGGTCTGGAGCAGTTTTCTTCTACAGGAGCATCCCGTTCTATAGTGAGAAATGCTATCAATATGGGTCGTTTTGTTAAATATATTGTTCCGGAAAGTTTTAGGAATTTTATAGAAGACCGTTTTAAGCCTTACGAGAAGAAAAGCCCGAATGACCCTTCCTTCGATCAGATCAGGGCTACCGTCAACCTGACTGTTGCGGCATTACTTATTTCGCTTGGCACATCATTAAAACTGCCACTTTCTACTACCTTTGTGACTTTCATGGTTGCTATGGGCAGTTCGCTGGCCGACAGGGCCTGGGGTCGCGAAAGTGCAGTATATCGCATCACAGGGGTACTCACAGTAATCAGCGGATGGTTCCTGACTGCAGTTGTGGCATTTACAGTTTCGGCGTGTGTGGCTTTTCTGCTGATGTTTGGCGGCATATATGCCATCATTGGATTGATTTTGCTTGTAGTATTTCTGATTATTCAGTTTACACTTTTACACCGCAGGAGAGTTGCTAAGGAAGAAGAAAAAGAAACATCTGTAACGCTGAACAACGAACAAGATTTGATTAATGCTTGTTCAGCTGATATGGAAGAAGCCATTGAAAGTACGATTCGAATATACAAATCGACGCTTGACGGTTTGTTTAACGAAGACAGGAAATTACTGAGTCAGTTGCATAAAGAGTCGAATAAGTTGTACCGTAAATATAAAAACCGTCGTCATTACGAGGTAGTGCCCACCCTCAAACGCATTGAATCGGTACCAATCGAAGTCGGACAGTTTTACATTCAGGTAATCGACTATTTCTATGAAATTTCGAAATCGTTGAAGGCCATAACTGAAGCCAGCTACAAATACATCGACGACAACCACGAGGGTTTCTCGCAAGATCAGGTGGCTGATCTCACCAAACTCGGAGATCAGGTGATAGATGTAGCCTCGAATTTTGTTAAAATGATTCAATCGTGGGATTATTCATCATTCGACAATCTGCTGGAAAAAAGACATCTCATTTCCGAACTTTATTCACAGGCTACCCGGAATCAGATTAAACGTGCAAAAACAAAAGAATCCGGCACACGTAACAGCATTCTTTTCCTCAGTTTGCTTAATGAAACGAAGATTATTGCGTTGCAGTCGAGCAATCTGATGAAGTCGCAGAAGAGGCTGGTAAAAATGAAAAAATAAAGGGATTGGTTGTATCACACAAGAGAAAAATATTACTCGTAAAGCATAAAATTATTTCTCAAACAAGGTAGCCAAGGTCACGCAAAGAGCACAAAGGAAAATTCCCTTTGCGCTCTTTGCGTGAAACATAGTGTTCTTTGATTAAAAAAGGAGTGAAATAATGCCTGAAAATTACCTTTTTTCAGGTGAAATATTCAACAAACTATCTTTTAATGGAGAAAATAAAATTCAATCCGCCTCCTGGGGCATTTTTGACAGATATCTGACCTCCATGAAAAATGACCGCATTTTTCACAATGGCCAGACCAAGTCCGGTGCCACCCAGTTTCCGGCTACGGCCTTTCTCCACCCTATAGAAGCGCTCAAAAAGTCGTGTCAGATGAGCTTCTTTTACTCCAACTCCGTTGTCGGAAAAGGAAAAATAGCAATACTGTTCATCTTGCCGGTAACATGATATTTCGATATGGATATTTTCCCCTGCATAAGTCAGCGCATTATCAATCAGGTTTCGGAAAATGGAGTAAAGCAAAGAACGATTTGCCTTAACCATCAGAGATTCGCTCAACTGATTCGAAATGCTGAAACCCCTCGCCTCAAGTTGCAGATACACATCGTTTAGTACATCGCTCACCACTGCTGAAACATCCACTTGTTCCTTTTCAAAGAAATCTTTGGCTTCATCTATCTTATTAAGTGTAGAAATATCACGGAGCAACTCAGTGAGCCGCAATGCCTGCTGATACGAACGCTCAACGAAGAAACGCTGGCGATCGGGCGATAAGTTTGGATTATTCAGAATACTCTCCATATAGCCCAGGATGCTGCTCACCGGAGTACGCAATTCATGTGAGATATTCTGTGTAAGATGCTTCTTGAGTTTATTTTCCAGGTCCTGAACAGTAATATCGTTGATAGAAATTTCGAAAGTAGCATCAACAAAAACGATACACTGAATCAGAAAAATCTTCCCTCCCTTTTCGAGCGTGAATCTTTTGCGATTTTGGATTTTAGTTTGCATTCCCTCATCAATAAACTGATTGAGTTCAGCGAATTCCGGCAATTCGAAAATTTCATCAGCCATAATCAGTTCCTTATCCGACAATATCTGTGAATAAACAATAAAATGCGAATTCACCAGAATTTCCTTTTTCTCTGATGAAAAGATTCCCAGCCCTTCCTGGGAAATCTGCAAGTGTTGAATCAATTTCTCGCGCTCTCTTTTCACTTGTGATTTTGTTCGCCACAAGCGGTGGTAAGTCGTTACAATACTATTACTAATCTGCCCGAGTTCATCTTTCGGAAAGATAATTTCAGCATCAATATCGCTTTCATTTTCAGCATTTTGAAGAAATAGCTGCAGGCGATCGATGGAGCGGGTAATATTTTTAGAGATAAAGAAAAGCACAATCGAAGCCACGATGAGCACAAGAAGCATAAACCACAAAAAATACATATTGGCCGCAAGCAGGGTTGACAGTCCCATATTGTAGGGCAAAGCACTGCGTACATAATAATGTTCGAAGCGGTGAGCCAGGTAGTAAAATTGAATATTGGTCGAAGCAGATTTTCGAATAGAAACTCCCTTGGCATTGCCGTGTGCAGCCTCCCTGATTTCAGGACGGGATAAGTGATTCTCCATCGCCGAAACATCACTCACATACGAGTCGAACAATACGACCCCTTCAAAATCGATAATAGTTACACGTAGATTACTGTCGGGGAAAACCTTCAACAACTCAGTTAATTCTCCCTGATTCCAGTTATTGAGTTCAATATATTTATTCACTGTTTGATTGTAAGTTGAAAGCAACTGATCTAGTTGATCGGTTCGAAAATCCCTTTCGCGTTGATATTGAAAAAAGGCAATTACAAGCATCATTATTGCAAAGGTGCTGAAAAAATAGAGGAATAATCGCTTGTTTAATTTCATGACAACTAAATTACTATAATATAAAAATGCAGAGACTATGCTGAACAAAGCCTCTACTTCAAACAAAACTGAAATAATGAATGTTTACACCTCGAAGCAATAACCGTAGCCCAGACGCGTAATGATATTTTTGCCGTAGCGTCCTACTTTTTTTCGTAATCGGGTGATATTCACATCGATTGTCCTGTCGAGCACCACCACCTCATCGGTCCAAACCCTCGAAAGTATCTCTTCGCGTGTAAACACCCTGTTTGTGTTTTCAAGGAAAAGTTTCAACATTTCAAATTCCTTCTTGGTAAACTGAACATCTTCCCCATCCACAGTAACTTTCTTATTTCCGAGGTTGACCATCAGTTGATCGTATTCAAGTATCTTTTCGGCACTATCTTCAGTAACCACCACTGCCCTGCGCAAAACAGCCTTAACACGTGCAATTACTTCGCGGATAGAAAATGGTTTCGAGATATAATCATCAGCACCAATATTGAATCCGGTGAGCCGGTCGTTTTCGGTATCCTTGGCTGTTAGAAAAATGATGGGAATGCGGGCTGTTTTGGCATTATCGCGCAATATGCGGGCCATCTTAAAACCTGAAATCTCTCCCATCATCACATCGAGCAGCAACAGGTTGTACGAAGCTATATCAAGCTTTAGTGCCTCTTCAGCTGAATAAGATACGTCAACAACATAACCTTCGGTTTCGAGGTTAAACTGCAGTATTTCACAAAGGTCTTCTTCGTCATCAACGACTAAAATGCGGTATGTATTCATCATTCGATAAAATTAAGTTTTTAAAAACCGTTACAAATGTAGTCTGCTGATATTTCGCCTTCGTGTAATACGTATTACATTCACATTACAAATATAAAAACTTTCGATAAAAAAACCGCGATGAAACTCATCGCGGTCAGATTAACCTAATACACCTTAAAATTATCTTTGTTTCAATGCTATTCTCAGCTCCTTGTCTTTGCGTGTATCAATCTGAAGAATTTTGTCTTCGTAGGATATCAAGCTTATTTTTAGCTCACATATTCCATTGCAAACATTTTTTACAGTAAAGTTTCCATCGAAATCGGTATAAACCTTTTGTCCATTAACGAGCACAATCACACCGGCCAAGCTCTCATTGGTGTTCTTGTCGAAAATGATCCCGTTTAGTTCTACAGTACTTGCTGACACAGTAGCGTTTACCTCGGCTTCAGCTTTGTCTTTCGACGAAAGATTGTTAACATTCAGTATAGCCAGAATCAGAATTGTGAATAATAAGGAGGTTTTCATATTGTTAATTTGTAATTTGTTTTTTATTTTTTGCACGATACAAAAATAAAGCGACAATATTACAATGCTGTTACGCCCTTTATACAATCACATGAATGGTATGTTACATTTCTGTTAATACTTTTTCTCTGATAAAAGTTTCCCTTTCTCGTCCCACATGTACCAGGTACCTGATTTGCGGCCATTGCTGTAATGCATCTCATAGCGCATGATGCCAGTATCGTCCCAAACATGCCATGACCCGTGTTTTTTGTTGTTGCGATACTCGGCTTCTGCTACAAGTAAACCTGCTTCGTTGTAGGTACGCCAAACACCGTGAAACTCACCATTGCGGTATGCCCGCACTTCTTTTGGCTTTCCGTTTGCGAAGTACACAATATACACCCCTTCGGGCTTACCGTTTTTAATCTGCATCTCCAGTTTTAAAGCACCGTTATCATAAAACTCTTTGTATTCACCGCTATAGAGTTTTGTTTGAGAAGCATCTGTATAGAAGATTCCTTCACTCTGTATTATTCGGTCCTGCGCCATTGTGCCTAACAGGGGAATGATGATCAACCCTGTTAAGATTAATATTTTATTCATAATTGTATGTATTGATGTGTTTAACTATTACAAATATAAGGCAGAATGCCTGAAAATGAGTGCTACACAATTAAATTTAATATGTATTACAAAAAATACTGCCCGGGTTACACAACCAGGGCAGCATGCATTAATAGTTTTGTCTCTCTTCGGTACTTGAAGTCAAATAAAACATTTCAACGATAATCTGTATTTTGAGGATTAAAGTTCACCCATGCTTCTTTGGTCCAGTCGGTTGCACCGAATGCACCCATATAATTAGCAGTTTTATCAAAGAATGCGTTTTGAAGCTTGGCATGTGTGAAAGCACCTGCACCCAGCAGCGGTGAACCAGCTTCAGGTATGAAGGACGTAGGGATAGCGGCTGCACCTTCTTTGGAAGCATCGAAGAAAGAATTTGCAATTTTGGCTGTTGCTACATCAGCTATGATTTGGTTCCTGAATGAAACAGTATTGAAAAAATCAAGTGCCTGCACATCCGTTACCGTTGCAGCACCCTTCACTGCTGTGCCTCTGTTTCCAACGATGGCTACATTCTGAAGTGCTAAATCACCGGCTGTAGCGTTGGCATAAGTGGTAGCAGCATCGAGCAAAAGTCCGTTAGTATGCCAACCGGCTATCACTGAGTTGAAAATGGATATGGAAGTATTGCGACGCAGGTGCATACCGGCACCGTAGTTGGCGTTGATATTCCTATCGGCTGTTGTTTTATAAGGTCCAATCACTGTCATGTTCGAGAAAACACCAGATGTTTTAGGGTTAGAAGCGGAACCCGTGGCATCATTATCAGACTCAATACCATTCGAAACTGATACGTCGGCCACACGTGGATTACGTATGCTCACACCAAACTGAACATTTCCCGAGTAACCAAAGTCAACATCCCAGTCGTCATCAAGTCCATTATAAGCTATCAGATATTTTGCATTTACATTTCCTCCGAACCATTCGAAAGAATCGTCGCCACAAAAAGAAACCTGCACATGAGAAATAGTTGTACCTCTACCCACAGCACACAAAGTCAGACCGTTGGTTTCTCTATCAGGTTGCAATGCAATACCGGAATATTCAATTCGCACATATTTAAGAGTACCGGAATTATCATTTTCATCGCGTGTAGGGATAGCCACAGTGCCATATTCTACCGGCTTCGACAAGCCTTCCACACTGGCATTCGACTGATTGACAGGAGCCTTGCCAATCAAAATAATTCCCCCCCAGTCACCGGCGTTACGTTCACCTGCTTCCATTCTCGAAGTAAATACGATGGGTTGAGTTGGTGTTCCTACAGCGTTGAGTTTAGCACCCGGAACCACAACCAAAGTACCCTTGGTTTTTCTATCTCCTTTTACAATGGTGCCGGGAGCAACATTCAGTATTCCCTCCACATTGATTTGTCCGATCAGAATATACACCGAGTCCTTCACAAAATTGCGCGTACCTTTTATGTCTGATTTGATAATTACTTCATAGGGATAATCCTTCAAATCAGCATCGGGATCTACTTTTTCTTCGCAAGCGCTGAAAACAGCAACAGTAGTTAGCAGTACAACTGCAGATTTCAAAAATAATTGTTTCATTTTTTTATTGATTAATTTTTAAATTCAATATCGGTGCAAATGTAGAGCGGTTGTATTACAGTACTGTTTCATTCGTGTGAGGAGGGTGTGTAATATATGTTGAGAAGCTGTTTCACGATCGAACCATCTCTTTTTATTTTTGTTAGTATAAGTACTGTCAGAAACATTTCCGACAGCAAGCAAACAAAAATATTATTGTAAACAAATGATATTCAACGATTTTCACCCTTCTGAAGATAAACTTTTCAGGGTTATGGATGAGGACGGCCGGATTATCAATCCGGAATACATGCCCGAATTTGAACCCGAAACCATCCGAAAAGTGTGGGAGGCGATGCTTTTTGCCCGCACTGCAGATAAAATGGCTGTTTCGTATCAGCGACAGGGGCGCATGTACACTTATCCACCAATTTTCGGTCAGGAAGCGTTGCAGATTGCTGCAGGCATGGTTATTCGGCACAACGACTGGTTGGTGCCTGCTTTCCGCGAGATGGCAGTAATGCTGGCCAAAGGAGTGCAACTCAGGGAAATTTTTCTGTATTATCTTGGCAACGAAGCCGGCAGTCGTTTCAGCGAAGCTAACCACGTATTGCCCATTTGTGTTCCCATTGGTTCGCAATTGCTGCATGCAACTGGCATCGGCTATTCCATCAAATATCAGCAAAAAGATGAAGTGGTATTTCCATTTATAGGCGATGGTGGAACCTCTGAAGGAGATTTCAGCGAGGCTCTTAATTTTGCAGCAGTGTGGCAGGTACCTGTGGTGTTCACAATTCAGAATAACCAGTACGCCATTTCGGTGCCGGTGAGCAAGCAAACCCGATCGGTGAACCTGGCTATCAAGTCAATGGCCTTTGGCATGCCCGGCATCAAGGTTGATGGCAACGACTTTTTTGCGATGTACAAAGCGTATCAGGTAGCATCGGATTTTGCCCGTGCTGGCAACGGACCGGTGCTGATCGAAGCATTAACATACCGCAGGGGGGCACACACTACTTCTGACGATCCGTCGAAATACCGCACCCGGGAAGAAGAGCTGTTGTGGGAAGCGAAAGATCCGCTTCTGCGTTTAACCAAATACATGGAACAAAACAGTATCGACACCAGCGATGAAGAAGTGCTGATAGAGCAATACAAGCAAAAGATTGATGTAGAATTTGTGGCAGCTGAAAATCATGGTGCCTATCAGCTTCATGATGTATTTAATCATATGTATGTGGAGATGCCCGAAGACCTGTACAGGCAAAAAGCATCTTACGAAGCATTTTTAGCGTGGAAGGAGCACAGAAGATGAGTGTAATGAATATGGTGCAGGCATTGAATAATGCCTTTGATATTATGTTGGCCGAAGACACATCGATTGTGATCTTTGGCGAAGATGTGGGGGTGGAAGGCGGCGTTTTCAGGGTTACTGAGGGGCTGCAAAAGAAATATGGCGAAAAACGGGTGTTCGATTCTCCACTCGCCGAGTCGGCTATTGTGGGCACCGGTCTTGGCATGGCTATGTCAGGCCTGCGACCGATTGTCGAACTGCAGTTTGATGGTTTTACTTATCCCGCTTTCAATCAGATCATTTCAAATGTTTCGCGCATGAACAACAGAACCCGTGGAATGTACAAATCACCGATGGTGATTCGCTTTCCCTATGGAGGAGCAATCAATGCCATTGAACATCATTCGGAGAGTCCGGAAGCATTATACGCCCACATTCCGGGGTTGAAAGTGGTTATTCCCTCGACACCCCATGATGCCAAGGGACTTATGATTTCGGCCATTGAAACGGATGACCCGGTAATTTTCATGGAGCCGAAACGCATCTATCGTGCTATCAAACAGGAAGTTTCGGAAGAAAAATTCCGCATTCCGATTGGGAAGGCGAAAGTGCTCAGTGAAGGTAGTGATATTACCATCATCGCTTTTGGAGCCATGATTCGCGAATGCCAGAAAGCCATTGCAATGGCCAAAGCTTCAGGCATTTCAGTGGAATTGATAGATTTACGTACTATTTATCCCATCGACAGAGAAACGGTAGGGGCATCGATACGCAAAACAGGCCGGATGCTCGTAGTGGCAGAGGCTAATGAATCGTTCAGTGTGGGCTCGGAGTTGATAGCCATAGCTAACGAAGAAGCATTTTTGTCGCTCGCAGCGCCCCCACGCAGAGTGATGGGATTCGACACCATTGTTCCTTTGGCGCAGGGAGAGAAATACTTTATGGTAACACCTGAAAGGATTCTGTATGAAATTGAGAAAACAGTGGGGTTTTGAGAATATGAAGATAATAGACAGGATTTACAGGATGAACAGGAAATACAAAGCATGTACATCCTGTTAATCCTGTCAAAAAATTAAAGTTGTTTAAAATGAATTACATTTTCAGATTCCCGGATATTGGCGAGGGCCTCGAAGAGGGCACCATTCACGCAATATACGTACAGGAAGGACAGGCTGTAAAGGCCGGTGATTTGCTGGTTAGCATGGAAACCGATAAGGTTACTGCTGATATTCCTTCACCCCGAACCGGCATCGTGCTGAAGATTTTCGGCAAGTTAGGTGATGTTATTCATGTGGGTGAACCACTTGCCGAAATTCAGGTGGCAGGAGATGCTGTGGAAGCCAGTCCGGTCGAGAAAGCTTCGGCACATCTCACCGACGAAGATGATGAATTCCTGCTACCGGAGGAAGATGCTGATAATCAGGCCGGTGTGGTAGGAACACTCGAACAGGCTTCGTCGCGCCATATCATGCCTGCCAGTGAAGAAATGGCTGTCATTACCGGCTCCCGGGCAATGTCGAAAGCTTTTGCTACACCTCAGGTTCGTGCCATTGCCCGCGAAATGGGCATCGACATCAATCATATTCTCGGAACCGGGCAGGGCGGCAGGGTTACCAAAGAAGACCTGGAACAATATGCCACAACAAAAAGTCCGGTTGAAAAGAATGTGATGGCCCGGGTATGGGAGCCCGATGATGTTACCTACGAACCGCTCACGCAACTGCGCAAAACCATAGCCCGTAACATGCTCAACTCCAAACACAAAGCAGCACATGTAACCGTAGTGGAGGAAGTGGAAATATCGGAACTGATTACTATTCGCGAGAAGTATAAGCCCAAATACGCCGAACGCAATGCGCGGCTCACATACCTGCCTTTCATTGTGAAAGCGACCGTACTGGCACTTAAGCAGCACCGCATCATGAATGCCCAGATCGATCTCGAAAATAACCGGATGATTTACAAGAATCAATATAATATAGGTATCGCGATGGACACACCAGAAGGTCTGGTAGTACCGGTTATCCGCAATGCCGAACGCCTGAGCTTGTTTGAGCTCACACAACAAATCACCGCTTTTGCCGTAAAAGCGCGTGAACGCAAGCTAACACTCGACGACATGAAGGGTGGCACGTTCACTGTGAGCAATTTCGGCTCCATCAGCGGAATTTTCGGCACACCGGTGATTAACTATCCACAGGCGGGCATACTTGGTATCGGACGTATTGTGCAGCAACCTGTAGTGAAAAACAATCAGATTGTTATAGGCAATGTGCTCGGATTGTCACTTACGGTCGATCATCGCATCGTTGACGGAGGCGATACTGCGCGCTTTCTAAAGCAGATCGTGGATCATCTGGCCGACCCTATATCACTGATGATGGAGTAAGTTTTGTTTAATCTGCAATTCTGGTGATCATCATCTTATCGATGCGTTGCCCATCTTTATCCACGATTTCGAGCCGATAACCTGCGAACTCCAAAGTATCGCCGATTTCGGGAAGTGTTTCTGTGGTATGGATAAAGAAACCTGCGAGTGTAACGAATTCTCCTTCAAAATTTGTTGATGTTTCGATGTCGAAATAGAGTAAAAACTCTACAAACGGATACTGACCATCGGCAAACCAACTGTTTTCGTCGCGGGGAGTAATCCGGTATTCGTTTTGGTTGCTTTCAGTAACATCGCCTATGATGGCATCCACTACATCATCCATGGTTACAAACCCCTGTGTTGAGCCATATTCATCCACGACCACACCATAATGAATGCCAGCCGCTTTAAATTTCTCGAGCAGTTTGTAGGCAAATGTACCTGCGGAAAGATACAGGGGCTGGCGGATGAAATTGGTTAATTTGAAGCCATCCTCTCCAATCGGATCAAACAAATCCTTGAGCAATACAATCCCAATAACCTGATCGATGTCGTTATCCTTACAAACAGGATAGGCAGAATGCTTTTCGGCCGATATCTTCCTACGGATTGTATCCCAGTCGTCGGTTTCATTGAAAAACACCAGATCGCTTTTGTGTGTAATCAGAGAGTTCACCCTGCGGTCGCCAAATTCAAAAACGCGCTCTACAATATCCTGTTCAATATCCTGAATTTCACCACCTTCAGCACTTTCTCTGATAATCGATTTGATTTCTTCCTCCGAAACACGACTCTCAACAGAACTTTTAATTCCGAACAGCTTCGCCAGAAAATTATTTGAAATGGTTAGCAGCCACACAAAAGGCGTAGTTAAGATGGACAAAAATTTCATTGGTCGGGCCAATGCTATGGCAATCGGTTCGGGAAAAGTCATTCCCAAACGTTTGGGAAAGAGTTCTCCCAGCACAATCGCCAGATAGGTTGTGATAACCACAATAATACCCACCGAAAGGTCGTGTATGTATTTGGGATTTAAGCCTGTATTCCGGAGTATGTTTCCCACATCATCGGCCAGATTTTCGCCACTATAAACCCCCAACAGGATTCCAATCAGGGTGATTCCAATTTGTACCGTAGATAAAAAACGATTGGGGTTATCTGATAACTCGAGGGCTGTAATGGCTCCTTTCTTTCCTCTTTTGCGTGAAGTTTCGAGTTTATACCTGCGGGACGAAACCAGCGACATTTCCGTCATGGAAAAAATTCCATTCAGGACTATGAGTGATAGAATTATAAAAATTTCCAAGTTAGTATTTTAAAAAATCGGGAACAAAGATATCAAAAAAACCATTATACTATTTTAAATTTCCACAAAAGAAATTAAAATGACATCAATACGAGCCCTCAACCTGAATTTCGACAACAGTTATTCCCGGCTGCCAAATATTTTCTTCAGTCTGCAAAGTCCCAAACCAGTAAGAAATCCGCAGTTAGTTATTTTCAACGAATCACTTGCTGACGAATTAGGCTTATCAGACCTGCAACACAACAAGTTACACACAGCCTGTCTATTATCAGGGAATAAACTACCTCCCGGAGCTGAGCCGCTGGCCCAGGCCTATGCCGGACATCAGTTCGGACAATTTACAAAATTAGGCGATGGCAGGGCCATTTTGCTCGGAGAGCATATTACTCCCGTTGGGAAGCGCTTCGACATACAGCTGAAAGGTTCGGGACAAACCCCCTATTCCCGACGGGGCGATGGCCGTGCAACACTCAGATCGATGTTGCGCGAATATCTCATCAGTGAGGCCATGCATGGGTTGGGCATTCCAACTTCACGAAGTCTGGCAGTAGTCTCCACCGGCGAACCTGTTTACCGTGAAGTGTTGCACGAAGGCGCCATCCTCACACGCATCATGAGCAGTCATATTCGCGTGGGTACTTTCGAGTATGTCAGGAAATTTTGCACTTTTAAAGAACTGAAACAATTCACAGCCTATGTTATCAACCGCCATTACCCTGAACTGATTGCCTGTGAGAACCCGCCTTTGGAATTGCTCAAAGTTGTAGCAGATCGTCAGATAAACCTGATTATCGGGTGGTTGCAGGTAGGTTTCATCCATGGCGTGATGAATACCGACAACACCAGCATCAGCGGTGAGACTTTCGACTATGGACCATGTGCATTTATCAATAAGTTCAATCCGGCAACAGTATTCAGTTCGA
>CAYGJI010000002.1:19027-39466 GCA_964350125.1 uncultured Paludibacter sp.
TATGGACCATGTGCATTTATCAATAAGTTCAATCCGGCAACAGTATTCAGTTCGATAGATGCAAACGGCCGTTACGCTTTTATGAATCAACCTTCGATTATATTTTGGAACCTCGGTGTATTGGCCGATGCCCTGTTGCCACTGCTCGATGAGGATAAAAACAGCAGCATCGAAATGGCTAATGCAGTATTACAATCGCTCGAAAAAACTTTCGCCGACCGCTGGTATGCCATGATGTTTGCCAAAGTGGGAATGAAAGAGGCAACCGAAGCCGACAGACCACTGATTGACGATTTGCTGCAAATGATGTACGATACCGGAGCAGATTACACACAGACTTTTTACGATTTGCATAGTATGAAAGATGTTGAAAATCCTTTGTTCCAAAAGGAATCATTCCGATGGTGGTTGCGGAAGCGTGAAAACCGCATAACACAGATGGAAGGCGGTTTTAACGCTGCAAACACACTTATGCAAAACAACAATCCGGCATTCATACCCCGCAACTATTGGGTGGAGCAGGCACTCGATCAGGCTGTTGGAGGTGATTTATCACTCTATAGCAAAATGCTTGAGGTCCTTCAAAAACCATATCAACTTCACCCTGACATAGAAAAATTCAGCAAAACTCCGGAGGGGTATGATGAGGTTGGGTATCAGACTTTTTGCGGAACTTAGAAAAAAACGCCATCAATCTGAATATCAGACCAAAAGCGTTTCATTTTGTTGACTTACCAGGATTCGAACCTGGACAGACAGATCCAGAATCTGTAGTGCTACCGTTACACCATAAGTCAGTGGGGGTTGGGAATGCAAAAGTAATATTATTTACCAAATACGCAAAAGGCGGGGCGTTTATTTGGATTTTTGAGCAAGTAGTGATTTGGAAAGGCTGTTTTATTTGGTATTTCAGTTTTTTGAAACGAATTAGCTGATTTTCATTGGAAATATTTGTACATTTGGGTGCTCAAAAATGAGCTTTGAAGCGTAGGTATGAGAAGCATTTCCCTGATATTTGTTTTTATTTTTTTCCGGTTGGGAATTGTGTTTGCAGTTAACAACCATACCGACAGTTTGAAATCAGTGTTGCCATTACTGAGTGGAGTAGAAAAAGTCAATGCACTGATTAGTTTGTCGGGTGCTACACTCATGACTAATCCGCTGGAGGCAATGGCTTATGCCGACGAAGCGATAGCAATTGCAAGCGAAATCAAGGATATCCCATTAAGGCATAAAGCTCTAAAGGCAAGAGCATTGGCCAATAATCAGGCGGGGTTTGTTACACAATCGATGGCCGATTTACAGGAGGGGCTCGAATATTATTTGCGAGTTCGCGACACCGCATCCATTGCCGCTGCTTACAACGACCTGGGAATGCTTTATCAGTCGCAGGCATTGTACGAAAGGGCGCTTGAACAATATAAAACCTCGTTCGATTTACTCTCGCAACAGCAAAACAAACAGGGAATTGCTTCTTCGCTGAGTCTGCTCGGGGCGCTGTTCATGCAATCGGGCAACAAGGACGAAGCACTGGATTATTATCAGCAGGCCATTGAAATTTATGAATCTGAAAAGATGGATGCCGAAAAAGCTATTACATTGGCACGCATCGGAGAAATCCTGATTCAAAAAAACGCAACTGATCAGGCTCTTGATTATCTTAGTAAGGCACTGAAGATCAATCAGACTTTGGGGCATCACGTACATCGGGCTTCCAATTTAGGAAATCTGGGGATGGCCTATCTGCAGAAGAAGGATTTCAGAAGAGCTATCAACTTCTTTAATCAGGCGCTGAATATACAAATTAAAACCAGGGACAAAGAGGGTTATGCACAAACGCATTTTCATTTGGGGATGGCCTATATGAAACTTAGCCGCATTTCAGATGCCCTGGAACATTTTACAATTAGCGAAAACGCATCTGAAAAAATACGCAATAACGACCTGCGTATCAGATCGCTGAGTCAAAAAGCCCGCCTTTATTCGATCATGGGACAATATCAACCTGCATATGAAAACCTCAACAAAGCCCGAATTCTGAGCGATTCGCTTTTTAGTACCAGACAGTCGGAACTGGCCGAAGATCTCAAAATGAGATACGAAACAGAGAAATACATGATAGAAAACCGGAACCTCAAACTCACCAATCAGAAAAACGAAATCATCATCCAACAACAGCAAACTGTTTTGATTCTGATTCTGGGTATTGGTTTTCTGATTTTCCTAACTGTCATTCTTTTCATGCAAAAACGTCGTTCGGCCGACAAGCTGAGCACAGTTGAAATCGAACAAAAACTACTCAGAAGTCAGATGAATCCCCATTTCATTTTCAATTCTTTGTCATTAATACAAAGCAGTGTAATGAAGAAAACCACCAAAGAATCGGTCAATCTGATTTCGTCGATGGCCAGTCTGATGCGGTTGATATTAGACAACTCTACACATGAGTTTATCGAGTTCGACAAGGAAATTCAAACCCTGAAATACTATCTTGAATTGCAGCAACAGCGATTTGCAGGACAGTTTGAATGGTCGATCGAGATTGAGGAGGAACTGCAGGAAAGCGAGTTTTACATACCGCCGATGCTTGCACAGCCCTTCATCGAAAACGCCATTGAACACGGATTTTCGGGCATACAACATCGGGGGATGATACTCATTAGCTTCAAAGCACTTAAAGGCAGCATCTTGTGTGAAATTCACGACAATGGCATTGGCTATAATGAAGGTTTGAAACACAAAAAAGACCCTCAGCACAGGTCATATGGCATCGACATTACCCGGCAACGCATAGCCGTTTTGCAAAAAAAATATGGCATGAATGCTTCGCTTGAGATCATCGACAGGAGCGGTGATGCCGATGGAGGAACACTTGTTCAACTGATTATACCCATACAATACGATTACACTGAAAATGGAAAAACTACGCATTCTCATTATCGATGATGAGGCTCCCATACGCGATCTCATCTCTGGAATTATCGAAAACTACTGCGAAAATGCAGAAGTTTGCGGCACGGCAGAGGGGGTAAAAACGGGTTATGAGGCCATTATCAATCTCAATCCCGATTTGGTACTACTTGATGTAAACCTGACAGACGGAACCGGCTTTGATTTGCTGAATAAAATGGATGATATTCGTTTTGTGGTGATATTTATTACTGCCTACGAAAAATATGCACTGAATGCATTCAGGTTTTCCGCCGTTGATTATATCATGAAACCGGTGAATATCGACGATTTAGTGGCTGCTATCGAAAAAGCATCGGATGTAATTGAGCGTCAGAATCTGAATGTGCAACTCAAAAATTTCTTTGAAAATATCAACAGCCGTCCTGAAGATAAAAAAATTGTGCTGAAAGACATCAAAAGCATTTATATAGTCAAAGTTTCAGACATCATTCGTTGCGAGTCGGACCACAATTACACTACTTTTTTTCTGACCAACGGCAAACAGGTGGTTGTTTCGAAAACGCTGAAAGATTTTGAGGAAATTCTCGGAGAATATATGTTTCTTCGCACCCATCAGTCGCACCTGATTAACATCAACCACATTGTCAGTTTCGAAAAAAATGACGGAGGTTATTTGCGGATGGCCGATGGCAGCCCTGTACCTGTTTCGAAGCGTAAAAGAGACGAATTGATGGATTTTTTCAACCGAATTTAGTAAATATTGACCGAATTTACAATCAAACCCAACGGATATTCATCAGTCGATGGGCAATATAAAATATTGTCATAAATTGCGGCCACAATTCAAGCATATAATGTTTCAATATATAAGAAACCTTACATGTAAGTTTGCCAAAAACAAAATCAGTAGAGCGGGCGTTGTTAAAGTACAATGCCCGCTTTATTTTTTATGAAAACTCATTCCACAATCCTCATCACCGGTGCTACCGGCTACATAGGCAAAGCATTACGCCAGCAACTTCGCGAATCCGGTTATTCAATCAGGATTCTCAGCACCAGTGCTGCATCAGATCCTTCAAAAGGTATTTATCGCTGGAATATCAATCAGGGAGAGATGGATATAAATGCCTTGATTGGAACTAATTATATCATTCATTTGGCCGGAGCAAGCATTGGAGCGGTGCGATGGAGCGAACAAAGAAAAAAAGAAATACATCAAAGTCGGGTAAATTCGACCCGGCTGCTATTTCGGAAAACTATTGAAAACAATATCCCTCTGAAGGGTTTTATTTCAGCTTCGGCAGTGGGTTACTACGGGACTAACAAAGCCGGCACTGTTTTTAATGAGCAATCGCCTGCAGGCGATGATTTTCTGGCAAAAGTTTGTGAGGCATGGGAAAATGAATCAAAAGCCTTTGCAGATGTGGGTATCAGAACTGTAGTTGTAAGAACGGGAGTAGTACTATGCCCTGACTCACCGGCTTTGCAAAAAATGCTTTTCCCCGTGAAGCTTGGTGTAGGTGGACCGATTGGCAGAGGCAATCAGTATGTGCCGTGGATTAGTCTGACTGATTTATGCAATATATACAGACAGGCTGTAGAAAATGAGCAATTTTCGGGCATGTATAATGCTGTTTCTCCCCATAAAGTCACCAACAGTGAATTAATGAAAACCTTAGCTGAAATTTATCACAAACCATTTTTCATGCCTGCGGTCCCCGACTTTCTACTGCGATTGGTACTGGGAGAAATGGCCATGATAGTGACCGAAGGAAACCCGGTTGAGCCACAACGATTATTGCTGACAGGATTTCAGTTTAAATATCCTGAAATCAGGGACATTTTCCGGTAGCACTCACTTCATACTCCGCGCCCGGTACATCACATTGGCTGGTGGCCGTTTGTTGTACAACTCATTGGCCATGAACTCCATATATGGCTTGGTATGGCGATAATACATTTTAAAACCTGCGCAAAGGTAATTCAGTCCCGGTTCGCCGGTGGGAGTTTTGATGATTAATATCCAAAAGGATGTTGAATCCGAACCAAAGCTTTTGCAAATTGTACAGAAAATTCACATTAACAATCACTTACAACAAATCGTAATATTTATTTATAAATTCTTCAACATTTATTCACAATTTTGTACATTTGCATCATCATTCCACAACCAAAACAACAAGCCTTATGAAATCATCAGTTGCTACTCGTTTAACTGCCTTTGTAATTTGTTTACTGGCATTGTGCCCCGCAAACATACAATCACAGTTTGTACCCGGTGAAGGTGGCGTAATCACTTTCACAAATTTTACCGCGGATGCCGGAAAATTCGGGGGACTCCTTGTCGGGAAATCCGACAGATACTACGACTCATTCTTTGGCGGAACAAGAGCCTCTATCGACATTGGCTTTCCCAAAGCCGAAACACTGGGGGCAGAATCGCTCACTTTGCAGTATCAGAAACCCGACGGAATTTGGGAAAACATGAAAAACGGTGAAGTAGCGCTAACTACAACAGGCGATAACTTTTCGCTGAATCTTTCTACTCCCCATACTTTGAGATTAATTGCCAACGGTGGACTAAAGAACGGATTTACTTCGAATGTTGTTGTTGCCACTCCATCGGCAATCAGCACACGGTTTTCAAGCTGGGGGCTTGACGAAAGCATGTGGATTAGCGGCATCATGGTTCCATGGGTGGGCCGCGGTTTACAAGCGCGTTTCAGTGTTAAAAAAACACCCGAAGAAACAGAAGTAACCGGCGGTTTAAGTTATCAGTGGTATCGGGTAAATCCGCTGACATATGCCATGACTCAAATCAGCGGTGCTACAGAACTAACTTACATAACCACCAATGCAGATGTTGGTTATATAATGTTAATAAAAGCTGCCGGTGATGGGCAGACAGTTGGGGGCTATATCAACTATACATCAAGCTGGCCAATTGTACATCCAAACAAAGCATATGCGAGCGACATTAGCCTGAACGGATTCAGGCTGAATCTCTTTAAGTACATCGATGCTATTCCAGTAAGCGAATTGGAGCTCAGAGACAAAAACTACGAAATTGTTCCTGTAAGTTCAGTAACTAAGGTAGGAAATGGTGCCATGTACGACATAGCAGTTTCATTGAGCAAAGAAAAATCACCATATACACTATCCAATCATTCTCCATTCTGGAAAATAGCTCAGGTAATTGAACACCCCGGGCATGAGATGATGATGGAGTTTATCAGCATAGATGTTTCAACCGTTGGTTTGATTGTACCTGAAAGCAACACCCGCATATTTCCTGTTCCGGCAAAAGAGGTATTGAATTTCAGTGCTGACGAAACAATAATAAAGGCCGAGATTCTTAATCTTCAGGGGAAAATGATTACATTTGCATACCAGTTTAGCAACGCAGGAATGATTGATATCAGCCAGCTTGAACAAGGCAGCTACCTGATTCGCTTGACAGGCAATTCGTATACAATAGTAAAATCATTTACAAAAATCTGACACGCCAAACTTTCAGACAAATATGAAAAGGATACTACTAATGATGACCATCCTGGTGTTAGCCGGGTCGTGTTCCAATGTAATGATTACCGGACGCAGACAATTACTGTTACTGTCCGACAGTGAGATATTAGCGATGAGCGCCACAGCCTACAAACAGTTTGTGGATTCGGTTCCGGCATCGCGCAATTTGGAGGCTTCGGAGATGGTAAAACGTGTTGGCCGGAATATATCGGCTGCAGTAGAAGCTTACATGCGCTCACACCGCCTTGAAGGGGAATTATCGAAACTGCAGTGGGAATTTAATCTGGTAGCCGATACAACCGTTAACGCATTTTGCATGCCGGGTGGTAAAGTAGTCTTCTTTGATGGCATATTGCCCTATACCCAAACAGAAGCCGGAATCGCTGTAGTCATGGGGCATGAAATAGCTCATGCAGTAGCCAAACACAGCAACGAACGCATGAGTCAGCAATTGCTTGCACAATACGGCGCAATGATTACCGATATTCTTTTAAGCAATAAGTCGGAAACGACCCGCTCAGTAGTACAAGCCGTTTATGGCATCGGAGCTACCATGGGCGTAATCCTACCCTACTCACGTCAACACGAATATGAAGCCGACAGGTTGGGAACAATATTCATGGCGATGGCCGGCTATGACCCTAACGAAGCCTTGAAATTTTGGGAAAGGATGGCTGCTAACAGTTCTGGTTCTACATTGGAGTTTATGAGTACTCACCCTTCTGATGCCAAAAGGATTTCGAAACTGAAAAAGGTGATACCTGAGGCAATGAACTACATGAATAAGCAGTAAGAAAACATTATTTGCGAGCAACTAAGCCGGGATTTGCACATTCATTTCCCGGCTTTTATCAATTCAGGCAGGCATCATAAACATGACAAATGCCACTTCGCCATCCCATTCGGTATTCAGCAAACTGAATTTTACAGTTACAGGACTGTTTTCTTTGGTTTTGAGTCTGATGGCACCTGCTTTTTCTGCTACGCCAGTATATTTCATCCTGTTCAACAGGTTATTCATCGGCAGGATATCCTCATCATAGATGATATCAAAAACTGTCATGCTTGTGAGTTCTTCGCTGCTGTAATGGGTCATTTTTTCAATAACAGGATTGGTGGAGACCAGATTTTTGTTCCGAATGACCATAATTCCTTCATGCGAAACTGAAAACAAAAGCTGATATTTCGATTCGCAGAAGCGGTAAGACTCCTGATACTTCTTTTCCCGCGTGATATTATAGATCAGATAAAGGTATCCTTCATTTTCCTTCTTATGATTTAAAAGCATAGAACGATGAACTCTGTAAATCTGACTAACCGACTCAAATTCAGTAACAAAAGCTTCATTTTCTGCCTGAAACACATAATTATCCATGTCGGCAAGTTCCCTGACCATCATTTCTGATATTACTCCCCCTTCAATCATTTTTCTGGCTTTCGAATTCATACTAATAATGCTCCGATGAAGATCGGTTGCAAAAACAGCTGCAGGTAAATGGTCAAAGAGACTATTGATTATCAAGGGCTTCACCTCCATCAGCCGGTTATTTAACACCCCGGCAAGTAAGATTATAGCCATGACTAAAAAACCGATGGGAGTCAGGTCGATATTACCTTCAGGATGTAAGCCAAACACGTAAAATCCGCTTAAAATAAAAGGGATTGAAGAACTGAGAATAAAAATAAGCATTCGGTTCTTGTTTTCACCGGAAACAGTAAAATAGGCTGCAATGAGCATGACAATAGCCAGAAAAATAAGCAGATAAGAATATCCGATGTGAATGAAGTAAAAAATGCCCGGCACAAACGCATGATAATGCCCTGACTCAATCTTGATCAAATAGCTTTCTTTGTAAAACAAATGATGAAATTCGTTGGTAAACACCATCAACAGGGTTAATGCAGGAATAACCGAAAAAATCAGAAATCGTCCGGACTTTACCCATTGTGTTTTACCAATATACTTCAATGTAAACCTAAACCAGTACAACGGTATGATGGTTATTCCAACATATTGAAATTTGAGATACAGGCTCACTAATGAATAATCTGAAGCCCTGAGCTCAAGTCCGTACAACAATGACCATAGAGAAACAGCAAAAAAAAGAATTCCCAGCGTCTTGTAAAGGGCGAGCACTTTTCGATTCATCACCACATACAATAACAGTATTAACGAGAACACGGATGTAATAATGAATATATTGCTGAATGCCAAATAATTATCCATATTTTTTTACATAGCTTATAAAAGATAGTGTTACATGAGTTCCAAGTAAAAATTGAATCAGAACAACTGCATAAGAGTACAAATTTACAGAAACAAATTTAAAAAAGAGTTTATTCATCAAAAAAAACCAGTAAAATAAAATTTGAAAAGATTATACTGAATTAGCATATTATTCATCAATGAATGCAGATAAAATGCGTATATTTGCCGACCAAAAAATATTTAAGCTAAATTAACTGAAGTATCATCTATTCAAGACATTACAATTCTCAATGAAGATTACAAGGGTTACCATATTTATTTTCTCCATCCTTACCATTCTTGCAGTTCTTAGTTTTGTTTTTCCTACTGAAGGTTTACAGGTTGGAAGCCTGCATTTAAAGTATGCCAATCTGAATACATTTCTTGAGAACGACACCGACAGTGATGCCGAGGTAGACCGGAATCTGGCCAACATGAATCGCGAACTTGATGTTAGCACTTTAGGCTCGATGTACGACACTTTGCAGTATTATAAACACTTCGTTCAGAGCAGTCCGTTGCGCATACACCTTCCCGACAACAATCCGGCATTTTTCGATCCTGTATTTCAGAAATTTGAGGAAGCCCGCAGTAAGAAAAAACTGAGCAGGGTGCTTCATTATGGAGATTCGCAGATAGAAATGGACCGCATATCCAACATTCTGCGTCAGCAATTACAACAAACTTTCGGAGGTGCAGGTGTGGGCATGATTCCGGCAATTCAAACAGTTGCAACTTATTCCCTTTCGCAATCGTACTCGGGCGATTTAACCCGTTACATCATGTTTGGCGACTCTACCACCCGTCGGGCAGCTCACCGCCGTTATGGCCCGATGGCACAGTTTTCTGCGTTGAACGGACAAGCAACACTGTCGTTCAGAAATTCGGGCAGCCGCCATGCTGAACCATTTTCACAACAATATCAACGCATATCGCTGCTCGTGGATCGTACAGGGGGATGGAAAGCCAATATCTCTGCAGATACCATTGTACGTATCGACACTGTACAGCAGGAACAGGTTGCGCTCGTTAGCTGGACTTTGAAAAACAAAATCGGTCGGGCGCGGGTCAGTCTGAACGGCAGAGCCGATATCTACGGCATTCTGTTGGATGGCAGTCATGGTATAACAGTCGATAATTTTCCCCTGCGCGGGTCGTCAGGCACACTTTTTACGGGCATCGATCAAAAACTCATGCAGCAAACATTCACCGTTTTGAATCCATCGCTGATTATCCTTCAGTTTGGAGGCAATGCAATACCTTCTATCAGTTCCATGACCCGAATCGACAAGTACATGCTCGACATAGAAAGACAATTTGCGGCATTGAAGAAAGCAGCTCCGAAAGCCCGATTCCTTTTTATCGGCCCTTCGGATATGAGCAAAAGGTATAACGGAGTGATGAAAACACGCAAATTTTTGCCCGAGTTAAACAATGCTTTAAAGCAAACAGCATTAAAAAACGGGATTGCCTATTGGGATATGTTTCAAGTGATGGGAGGTGAAAACTCAATGGCCAAATGGGTGAAACATAGTCCACCTTTAGCCGGAAGCGACCATATTCATTTTACGGCTGCCGGTGCGAAGGAAATTGGCACTTTATTGTCAAAATCGCTGCTTACCAATTATCAGTTTTATAAAGTAAGACAGCAGGTTGGAAATGATTTGATTAACCAATTGCTCGAATAGCAGAATTACAAACGGCATGAATGATATACTGACTTTTCTGGCAAAAGTTTTTGAGTTCGACGATAGTAAACCGTTTCTTTTCACACAGTTTTACTTTTGGGTATTTTTTGCCTTTGTGATGGCAGCACTCAGTTTTTTGCAAAAACGCAAGTTGTTGCGCAACACCTTTCTTTGTTTCGTAAGCTTCTTTTTTTATTACCGAACCAGTGGATTATTCACCCTCATTTTGCTTTTTATTACTGTTTACGATTATTGGGCAGGAGCACGTATTTCGGCAGCAAAAACCAAAAAGTCGAAGCAATGGTGGGTAGCTATCAGTATTTTTGTGAATTTGCTTACCCTGAGTTATTTCAAATATGCCTATTTCATCACCGATATAGTCAATCAGCTTTTCAATACTCAATTTGCAGTTTTCGACTTTTTCTCATATCTTGGCAATATGGTTTCGGGTGAAGCAAGGTTCAGGGTCGATATGATTTTGCTTCCTGTAGGAATTTCCTTTTATATTTTTCAGGCTATCAGCTACCTGATGGACACCTACAAAAACAGGGTGGCTCCGGTTACTAATCTGCTCGACTTTGCCTTTTATGTAAGCTTCTTTCCTTCTTTGGTGGCAGGCCCAATCATCAGGGCCGAGCAGTTTATCCCACAAATCAACAAACCTTACCAGTTGAGCAGAAAGCATTTCGGACTGGCAGTTTTCTGGATACTAAACGGGTTAACCAAAAAAATTATTCTGAGCGATTATATTGCTGTGAACTTCATCGACCGTGTTTTCGAGAATCCAATGCTGTTTACCGGCTTCGAAAATCTTGTAGCGCTTTTCGGATATTCGCTGCAGGTTTATGCCGACTTTTCAGGTTATACCGATATTGCTATTGGTGTGGCTTTGCTCATGGGATTTCATGTTCCGAAAAATTTCGATTCGCCTTACAAGGCCACCAATGCAGGCAATTTTTGGAAACGCTGGCATATCTCTCTTTCCAAATTATTGCAGGATTACCTGTACATCCCTCTCGGAGGAAACAGAAAAGCCACTTTTGGAACCTACGCTACCATCATCAGTATTGCGCTGATTGCGGCATTACTCACCGGCAGTTGGTGGGTGGCAGCAGGTATGCTAATGGTGGCAACACTGTTGATGCTCATCGCAAGGTTCAAACCAGGCCAGCGTAAGAACATGACTACCGACATCAACCTGATGAACACCATGTTGCTTGGCGGATTGTGGCACGGAGCCAGCTGGAACTTCATGATTTGGGGTGGACTCAACGGTATCGGAATCATTGCCTATAAAATATGGAGAAAATGGTCGATAAACCAAAAAACACTGATTATTTTTTTGATTACAGCTTCACTTTGGGTGTTGAATTTACGTTTACACATCCCTGTACTTAACATTGCCATTGTTTGGAGTCTTGCAATTCTCGCAGGGATGATTTTCAGACAGTTGAGCAGTTTTATGGGTAATACCCGACAATTTCCGGTTGCCGACAGGGCCTGGGCCATTGCGCAAACTTTTGTTTTCATTACCTTTACGCGACTGTTTTTCCGTTCGGGATCCAATCTCGATCCGGCAATAGCCAACGAAGTGGCGTGGAATACAGCCCGCAACATGGTGAACCAAATTGGAACCACCTGGAATACGGCTATTATACCCCAGATCATGTACGAGTACCGATATGTGTTTATATTGATTGTGACCGGTATGATCATCCACTGGCTGCCCGACAATTTTAAACGCCGTTACCGCATATGGTTTGCGAAAATGCCGGTAGGTGTTATGGCTGTTGTTGTAGTGGTGGTGGTGTTTGTGCTATATCAGTTTATTACTTCTGATTTGCAGAAGTTTATTTACTTCCAGTTCTGATGAATATTTTTGAACCACAAAATATATTTACCACATAAGGCACATAAGGGCACAAAGAAAGAAAGAAAGAAAGAAAGAAATTTTTCTGGTAAATTTGGAATTCACTGTAATGCTTTTTTTTTAGTAAACATCGTTATGAAAAGGGTTTATAAATCGACGGTTTGGCTTGCTGCCTGGATGATTTGTTCGGGTTTTCAGCACAGCAATGAGATTCCGCTGCATCAGGTTGAAGTTCCGGGGCCGGTAACTCTGGTTTTTGCCGGCGATATCATGGGACATTCGCCCCAGTTCAATGCTGCCTATAATCCGGCTACCAAAACGTATCACTACGAGGCTTGCTTTGAGCAGGTACGACATTACATCGGCAATGCCGATTTTGCTATTGCCAATCTGGAAGTTACGCTGGCCGGTCCGCCTTACGAAGGTTATCCCAGGTTTTCGAGTCCCGACGCATTGGCCGACGGACTGAAATATGCCGGTTATGATGTTTTACTAACTGCCAATAATCATATCGTTGATCGGGGGAAGAAGGGATTAGAACGTACCCTCGACATCCTGCGCAACCGTAAATTTTTATTTGCAGGCAGTTATTACAATCAGGCTCAGCGCGACAGTGTTTATCCGCTGCTGATGGAGAAAAACGGGTTGCGCATAGCACTGCTTAACTGCACCTATAGTACCAATGGCATTGCTGTTACAGCACCCAATATCGTCAATCGCATCGACACCTTTCAAATCAAAAAAGACATTCTGAAAGCGCAGGAACGTGATGCCGACATCATCATCATGGCAATACACTGGGGAGCTGAATATGCACTTCAGGCCAGCGAAAACCAGCGTAAACTTGCCCGTTGGATGGCACAAAACGGCATCGGGCTCATCATTGGCAGTCATCCGCATGTGGTACAGGATGCCGAAACAATTATAACTGCTGATGGTCGGGAGGTGCCCGTTTACTATTCAGTGGGCAATTCCATCTCCAACCAACGTAAGCCCCACACCGATGGTGGAATTATGGTAAAAGCAGTGATTAACCCCGGAACCGGAAAAATTATCAGTCACAGCTACCTGCCTGTTTTTGTACACAAAGGCAAACTCGATGGGCAATACCAGTTTCATCTGATTGCCACGCCCGACTTTATTGCGCGCCCCGACAGTTTTGCATTGCCAGCAACAGACAGCCTCGCCCTGCGCTGGTTCGATGCCCAAACGAGAGAGAGGCTGGGGAATATTAAGTTGTGGGAGTGAACTGTTTCTACTTCACTTCAAACCTGAAATTCGGAGTCCATAAACCTTCGGCATTATGCAAACTGGCGGGAGGGTTGGTTCCCCAGGCATAGCGAATTTCGACCGGCTTTTCTACCATGGGACTCCAAACCAACACAGTGGTTGATTCTATGCGGGCTTCGGCCCAGTGCCATTCACCATCTTCACCGCGGATAGCAAAGCCGGTAACCTGTCCGTTTTTGGCTTTTAATCCAGAACCTGTATGTTCGAAGAAGATGCGTACTGCCATGCTTTCGCGGCGGTAATCGCGCATCATGGGGCCGGAATAAACCAGTTTCTCGCCATATGCTTTGGCTCTTGCTGTGAGTGCTAACCAATAACCGATATCCTGCTTATTCTTTGGATGGATGTCGGTTGGATTGTCTTTGGCATTTTCGATGGCAGTAACCATGGCGGTATTGGGAATAGACAAATTCAACAGTTGCGCTTCCCTCACTGTCATCATATTGCTATGTTCCACCGGCTTTTCCATGGGTTTGCCATGGTTAGCCAATTGCACATAAAGGAATGGAAAATTGCCCAACCCCCAGCGTGCACGCCAGTCGGCAACCAGTGTTTCCATAATCTGACGGTACTGATTGGCTGTAGGGCCGTTTGATTCGCCCTGATACCAGATTGCACCACGAATACCATAGGGAATAACCGGAGCAATCATACCATTGAAACAAACATATGGATTGTGTTGATTTAATTCAGGATTGGGATGTCGGGGAGCGCGGATTCCCGGAGAAGCATTTACATCACCGGCAGCAGCCTTAGCAGCAGCCACATTTTCGTTATACTTTAGCATCTCTTTGCGGTATTGGGTCATAAGCGCAACACTATCAGCCACAAACTTATTGAACTTAGCATGATAAGCGTCGAGCAGATTGCGTAATGCGGGCTGAGCTTCGAGAGCTTCTCTGCTAATCCAGGTCTCTGCAGCACTTGCACCGTAGGCAGAGGTAATTACTCCGATGGGCACACGATAACGTTCATATAAATCGCGTGCAAAAAAATAAGCTACTGCCGAAAAACGCCCGACTGTTTGCGGTGAAGTTACTTCCCATTTACCAATGGCATTTCGCTGCACTTTGTTGGTTGGCCTGAAATCTACATCGAAAATACGAATCTTCGGGAAATTAGCACCCGCCACTTCTCCTGCTTCGTTGTGTACACCACACCAGTAACGATCTTCGCGGGCAACAGTCATGTCCATATTGGACTGACCCGAGGCAAACCACACTTCTCCCACATACACATCGTTGATTACTACCTTATTTTTCTTTCCGGAGATGGTCATTTTATACGGACCACCTGCCTTCATCTTTCTCAGTTTTACGAAGAAACGACCCTGCTGGTCGGCCTTAGCACTGGCCCTGCGTCCTTTGATTCTGACGGTTACCCGTTCACCGGGTTCCGCATCACCCCAAACAGGTATGGGAATGTCGCGTTGCAATACCATATGATCGGAAAAGAGGGTCGAAGGCTTTATTTCCGCCTGCAGTGGTAAAACGAGAAAAATTATCAGGGCCAGGGTGAGATGTTTCATGTTTATTGAATTAGTAAGATGCCATTAGCTCATGTAGAATACTTCGGGTAAAGGCACGGAAACCGGCGAATTATCGGGATTCGTTTCCATGATATCGGCCATATAAGCCCACCATTTCTGAACAATTTCGGTAGAACCGAGATCCTGCGAACCTCCTTCGCCTGTGTTTTTTTGCACTGCAAAAAGGATATTGGTATCCTTATCCCAGAAAATGGAATAATCATACACTCCCGCTTCTTTGAGCAGTTGTTGCAATTCGGGCCAAATGGCGTTATGTCGTTTTTCATATTCAGCCTCGCATCCGGGCTTGAGAAACATTTTAAAAGCTTGTCGATTCATGTGTATAATAATTAAAGGATTCGCAAAAATAGAAAATTGACTAACATAAAAATCACAAAAAACGCGAATTAATTGAAATTTAATCTATAAAAGTCATTCAAGCCAGAAAATCGGCTCTTCCGTTTCAATTTTTTCAGGATAGAATTGCAGTCCGCTATCGTTCATTTTAGGATAGGTATTACGGATGAGTCTGATAATTTCGGCTCCTGCAAACAGCACCGGACCATATCCATGAGCTGCATACCGATGCACAGGGCGATAATAATAGAAGGCCGGATCGAAAGCCATGCCGGTTCCCACACAGGTCCCTTCCACTTCGCCTGCCTGATTAATTTTAGTTGAAACAGCATTCCAGCCAAGGATGGCAGCGGGCCCATAGGTCATATCGTCGAGCCAGCCCTGATTGATACCTCTGGCTATGCAATAGGTAAAAATGGCGGTGGCAGAAGTTTCGAGATACGAATCGTTGCGGTCGAGCAACTGGTGCCAGAAACCTTCGCCGGACTGGTATTGAATGAGTCCGCGCACATGATTGCGGTAGAGTGTCATTATCTGATCGCGCCCTGCATATCCTTCGGGAAGCACATCGAGTACTTCGGTAATCGCTAAAATTGCCCAACCGTTGGCACGTGCCCAGTGAAACGAGGGATGATTGTCCATCGCCTCAACCCATCCATGCCTGAAAAGATTCTTTTCGGGTATCCACATGCGCGACGCAAACTGTAAAATTTGCTTAACTGCCTCATCATAATAGCGGTTTTCGCCGGTGTAGCGTCCCATTTGCACAATCGCAGGCACCGACATAAACATATCGTCGAGCCAGATGGTGTTATGGTGCGGTCGATTCCTGGCAAAAGTTCCATCGGGCAGCCGGTATTCCTTCAGCATGATATAATCGATATAATTGTTGATGAGTGGTTGCGCATTGAATTCAATTCCATTCAGACGGGCTTTGATCATGGCCACACACATAGCTCCGGCATCGTCGAGCGCTTCGGGGTGAACCACCTGACGCATCTGTGGTTCAACGATGCCTTCTTTTTGCAATTTGTCGTAATAGGGAGCTAACTCTGACAAAAAACGGAAACGGTCTTCCACATACTTTGCATAGCGATTATCGCCGGTGATGGCAGCCACTTCGAGCATGGCACCATAGGTTACTCCCCATTCATAACTTGTTAGTCGGAAAGTTCCCTGTTCAAGTACCGATTTTTCATTGATTTTGCTGTAATCTGTTATTTCTATGCCGGTTTCCTTGTCTTTTACACGGGTTGGAGTCGATGCTTCGAGAAAAGCATACACCCTGTCGATGGCCTTTTTCACTTCCAGAGTGTCGGGTAAACCGTAAGGCGTTACATATTCGGGCTTCATCAAATGAAGCGGGGTGTTGAAATCGTTGACTGTTTCCTGTTCGGTAGCTGGTTTGCAGGAAAACAGGACAACAAGTACAAGCAGCAGGAGATGTTTCATGTTTTTATTATTTTGGAGAGTTTAAGAATTTGAATACTAAATCATTACTTCCTGTCGGATTTTTTTAGCAGGTATTTTTTCAGTTTGCAGTTTTTAAGTTCCCGAATACCCTCGGTCAGGGTGAGGGCATTGAGTATGGCTCCTTCTTTGGAAGTATGTGTGTGATCGCCATGAAAAAACCGTGGCACAACGGCTTTACCCAACCGGTCGTATTTGTCGGCAATCAAGGCATTGAGATCGATGTAAGGCACTTTGGGCATTGCGGCAGCATCTCGTGTCCATGCTCCAAAACTGTCGGCATTGCGGCGCACATTCAAACTATCTGCATTTAGCCACTGATTACGGGGAATGTGCGATAGCAAAATGGGAGTTGCATTTTTCGCCTTTACATCGGCAGCATATTTTCGCATATACCATCCGAAAGACTGAATTTTCATTTCACGACCATCAGCCTCCATCACCACGGTTGTATCGTTATTACCGTTTCCGCGAAGTACAGCGCGTGCACGACCGGTATTGAGCGGGCCTGCATCATTATGTCCAAACTGAATAAGCACAAAATCGCCCGGCTTAACAGCATTGATTACCTTTTCCCACAAACCCTCCTGCATGAAAGTGCGACTGCTTCGCCCTCCCAAAGCGTGGTTTTCGACCGTAATACGGGTCGTATCAAAATATTGCCAGAAAAAACTACCCCAACCCCATTGTTGATTGGAGCCATCGCCACGGCCATTCTTTACCGTTGAGTCACCTATCACAAAAACGATTGGTTTTCCATTTTTCCGGGAATATCCGGGTGTACCCCGATTGGGTTTTTCAGGATCGGCTCCGGATAAAAGTCCAATCATATCTTCGTGTGTCATACCGGCACGTTGCTGAGCTCCAGTAAAACATCCGAAAGCAAGCAAAACAACAAAAACAAGCATCAATTTCAGTTTCAACATGGTACTTTGTGAATTACAAATAATTCGTTTACAAAATTGAAATAAAATGTGGTTACTTTCAATGGAAAAACATACATATTAATTGATATAAGTACGAAATACAAGGGGAATTCGCTGTATATTGAATCTGCGCAGGCGTACACTTTTCAATACATCTGTATTAAAATCCATCTGCAACTCATCAAAAAGATTTTCCTTTGCATGGTGAATTCTCACTTCCTACCTGCCTATTGATCAAACACATTATCAACGATATTATGACGACACAACGTTCCGGATTTTTGCTCTTTCTTATTGTATTTTTCAGCATTTTCATACCATGTGCGGCGCAACGCCCGATGGAAAAGCTCAGCCGCAGCGTTATAGCCAGCAAAGTATCACAAGGCGTATATGTTAACTGGCGAATCACAGCCGATGAGTACCACAACACAACTTACCGCCTTTTCCGCAATGGCGGGTTAATCCATGAAACAGGCATAACGGGGGCTTCCAACTTTCTCGACACCTCCGGTACAGTTACATCGGTTTATACGGTTACATCGGTAAAAAACGGTATTGAGTCGGCACATTCACCTGCATCAATCATGCTCAACAACGGCATGCTCGAAATTCCATTACGCGACCTCAAGCTACTAAGTAAAACTGGTTATCATCCCAATGATGCCACAGCAGCAGATCTCGATGGCGATGGGAATTACGAAATTATCATCAAAAGACTGAACAACGACTGGAGCACCGGAAACACCAATTATCCTTTTTTCGAAGCCTATAGGCTGGACGGAACTTTTCTCTGGGCGATTGATGTGGGACCGAATCTTACATCTGGCGTAGAAATCAATATAGCAGCTTTCGACTTCGACGGCGACGGTAAGGCTGAGGTTTTTCTGAAAACATCGGAAGGTACTGTTTTTGGGGATGGTAAAATGATTGGCGATACCGATGGTGATGGTGTAACCAATTATCGGTACAGTGTAGGTGGTGGGGAATTTATGAATGCAGGTCCTGAGTTTCTATCTCTGGTTGATGGCTTAACTGGAGCCGAACTCGACCGCGTTGATTTCATTCCGCGTGGCAGTTCTTCGGATTGGGGCGATGGTTACGGCCACCGTGCCAACAAGTTCTTTTTCGGGGCACCCTACCTTGATGGAGTGAAACCAAGCATTTTCACAGGCAGAGGTATTTACACCAAAACCATCATGCGTACCTACGATGTAGTCAATAAGAAAATAGTTTTCCGCTGGGAGTTCAATTCCGGAAACTGGGGATCGAAGTACCATGGTCAGGGCAACCACAATTTCACCATTGCTGATGTTGATGGCGATGGGCGCGATGAGATCACCTGGGGCTCGATGGCTGTGGATGATGACGGACGCGGTCTTTATTCGACCGGCATGGGGCATGGAGATGCCATGCATGTGAGCGATTTCGACCCATACCGCAAAGGAATTGAAGTATTCAGCTGCCTCGAAAACGCACCTGTCTATGGCACACTCTTTCGCGATGGCAAAACCGGTCAGATTCTGCATCATTTTATTCTGGGCAGAGATTGTGGCCGCAGTTGTGCAGGCAATATTACCGATTCATTCAAAGGAGCGGAACTCTGGGGAGGAGGCTGGGGATATTCGGCAACAAACCTCGTTCAGCAACAGCATTTCGGTGTAGCCGAGAATTTTACGATTTACTGGGATGGAGATATGACCAAAGAGTTGCTCGACCATTCGGGATTCTCAACCAGTACCGGAGTAGGTAACGGTAGCATTACCAAATTTAATAGCTACGGAAATATCAGCACATTGCTTACGGCGAATGCAAATTCGTGCAACTATACCAAAGGAACTCCCTGTTTGCAGGCTGATATCCTGGGCGATTGGCGCGAAGAAGCTATCTGGTGGCGGCCCGACAGCATGGCATTGCGCATTTATACTACAACCCACCCTACACAACACCGGATTTATACACTGATGCACGACCACCATTACCGCCAGGCAATATGCTGGCAAATGTGCGGTTACAACCAACCTCCTCATACAAGTTTTTATTTGGGTAGTGACTTTCCACAACCCATTTCACCCAAAACTACCAACGGAAAATGGGTTTGGAAAGGAAACAGTTCCGATTGGAATTTGGTTGCATCGAACTGGATGGATGGCGATGATGCTGTAGGACTAATCTCAGGTACAACTCCCGCATTAAGTTTCACAAATGGCAAAAGTGTACTCTTTGATACCCGGGGCGTCAGCAAAACTGTGAATATCACGACCGATATAGAGCCCGAAATGCTGACTGTTTCGGGACAAGCCAGCTATACCATCGGTGGCACCGGCTCACTTCGTGGAAATATGCGTCTCGATAAGATGGGCGAAGGAGCACTAACACTGAATGGAACGCATAACTACAATGGCTTAACCGACATTTGGGAAGGTGACCTTTGGCTGAATGGGAAACTCACACACTCTCCGGTCAAAGTGTGCCGGCATGCCGCTTTTGGCGGAAAAGGAAGTGCTGAAAACGGCATTACTACCGAATTTAACGCAGCAATATATATCGGCGGAAAAAATCAGGCCGACACCCTCAGCGTGAAGGGTGATGTAATACTTGTAGAAGGAGCGCGGCTTTTATTCGAT
>CAYGJI010000002.1:39566-85309 GCA_964350125.1 uncultured Paludibacter sp.
ATCATCCAGTTTAGCACCGCCAATGAAATCACCAGCAGGGGCATCACTTTCGAAAGCCCCCGGGGAGGAATCATCAATGTGCCGGTAAATATTTTCTTCAATGGAAGTATTGTTGGTACAAAGCTGATAAAAACTGGTGCAGCAACACTCAATATTGGCTCCAACAACAGTAATCTGCAGGAAACCGAATTACGTGCAGGGACCATCAATCTGAATGCATCGGCAGCTGTTCCTTATGGTGTTGGACGCAAAATTACTTTGTACGGAGGAACTTTAGCAACAATCAATTCCACCGGATCATACCTCACCTCCGGCAATCATTTTGAAGTTCCCGCTGGTGCAACAGCAACCGTTGTTGCCGGAGCAAGATGCGAGTATAACGGAAACCTCTCCGGTGCCGGAACACTCAACTGGTCGGTTGACTTCATCAGGGCATACATTAATGGCAACTGGTCGGGTTTTACCGGACGCATTAATCTGAATAAAAACTCAGCCAATTCCACCTACGAAGATAAATTCATAGTGAATAACAGTGCCGGTTTCCCTAATGCAACCATCAATATTGCCAACGGCGTAATTATGTGCTACAAAAACGGCACATCCGACAATGGCACCACCACACTGAAAATTGGCATGTTAACAGGAGATGCCGGATCTGTGTATCACAATGCCGGAATAGAAGTAGGTGGAAACAATTCAGGAGGCTCCTTCGCAGGTATCTTCACCGGGGTAACTTCCATCAGAAAAGCGGGTACAGGCCTTTGGGTGCTATCCGGAGAAAACACCAATTCAGGCTCTACAACCCTCAGCGGTGGCACATTGAACGTTACCGGTAAACTCGGAACAGGCAGCATCAGTATTGGCGATCAAACTTTGCTGAATCTGAGCGGCACAGCCGGAGGAAGTGCTATTGTTGCAGCTGGCGGCACCCTGATGCTGAGTGGCAGCATCACAGGCGGACTTAGCAATAATGGTACGCTTAGAGGGTCGGGAACTGTAGGTGGTATTGCTACACTCAGTAACGGTTCATTAACTCAACCAGGAGGCGTACAAATTGGCATTCTTACTTTCAATAGCGGCTTAACCTTACGCAGTGGTGCCCGATTGTCGATGCAGATAAACGGTGGGGGAAGTACCTGCGATATACTGCGGATAAACGGTACATTTATTTGCGAAGGAATGCTCGAAGTGCTCAAATTTACAGGCACTTTCACCGAAGGAAATGTGTACAAAATATTAGAAGCCAACACGATTACTGGAACATTCGAGACTATCAGTTTGCCTGAGTTGCCGGCAGGTTTGGCATGGGATAATGAAACACTTTACAGTAACGGAACCATACGGATAATAAAAGATATCAGCGGTATTCAGAATCCTGTTCTACGTGCAGGATTGCTCGAAAATCCCACCCATGGGCTATTCCGTATTCGTACCGAATATCCTCAGGGACTTCTCACATTGCATGTTACCGATATGCATGGAAGAACCGTCATGAACCAACAGGCATATACCAATGCTTCCGGGCTTATCGAATGCGACTTAACAGCAGCACCTTCGGGACTATACCTGATAACAATTACAACTGAAAATGCTGAAAGAGCTGTTTTGCGTGCGATGAAAAAATAAATCATTTCGTGGTTTTAATTTCGATTAAATCCCGCAAATTGGTGGTATAGCAGGGCGATAGTTGTTCGTTTTTCATTTTCCAGGTTCGACCTGCGCCCTGTGATGCCAATCGCACTTTCATCCGTCCGTACGAATTATTCAGGCTGTCCATCGTTTTCATCACTTTATTAAATTTGGTTCTTTCGCGGGTATCAAACAGGTTTCCCTGCGAGGGCCGTTCGGGCACAATATCACCAACGATCACACCTGCCTTTTTGTAAATATAACCCTCTTTGAAAATGGCTTGTAATCCACGGCGGGCAAACTGAATTAACTCGGCACTATCGTTGGTGGAAACAGGAAATTGCATCACTATTTGATTGTAATATTGGGGCAATTCCTTGTTGAATGGATTAGTGTGAATAAAAACCATAATATTGCCGGCAACCGACTGCTGCTTACGGAGTTTTTGCCCGCACGAGGCCGCAAAATTGGCAACTGCCTCTGAAATGGGCCTGATGTCGGCAAGTTTGGTTCCGAAACTCCTTGAGGTACAGATCGTTTGCTTATCGGATGGGGTATCCAGCCCGAAACACACCACCCCCCGCAATTCCGACCAGGTTCTTTCACCCACAACACCCATCAACGAACGCACCCATGACCGGCTTTTTTGTGTAAAGTCCCAGGCTGTTTTGATGCCATAATACTGCAACTTCTCATTGTATCTTCTGCCAATTCCCCACACATCGCCAATTTCAGTTTTCTGCAGGGCTTTTTCACGCTTTGCATCCGTATCAATGATACAAACACCCCTGTATCCCTGGAATTTCTTGGCAAAACGGGCAGCTACCTTGGCTAAAGTTTTGGTTGGTGCTATCCCCAAACTCAACGGTATGCCGGTACATCGGGAGGTATAACGCACAATCTTTAGTCCTTCATCACGCAGGTTTAATCTTTCGTAACCATCGAAACGCAGAAAAGCCTCATCGATTGAATAAATCTCCATATCAGTAACCTGCTGCGAAAGCAATGTCATTACCCGGTGCGACATATCTCCATAAAGGGTATAATTCGAGGAATAAACAGCTACATTATTTTTCTCAATGACATCTTTGATTTTAAACGCAGGCTCTCCCATTTTAATTCCAAGCGCTTTAGCCTCATTGGAACGCGCAATGATGCAGCCATCGTTGTTGGAAAGCACCACCACCGGTCTGCCAATGAGCGACGGATTAAATACCCGCTCGCAAGAAGCATAGAAATTATTGCAATCGATGAGGCCGTACATTTTTTTAGAGTCAAGAGCCAAGAGTCAAGAGTCAAGAGCCAAGAGTCAAGAGTCAAGACTTGGGCGAAATTAGTAAAATGCCACCTTATAAACAAGTAACGAACGTTAACATTCAGTTTATTTTCATTTTTAATCAAAAAAACTATCTTTGTGGGGCTAACAGTACGCATACCATGAAAACATTCGAAACAGTTTTAAAGCGTTTTCAGGAAATTGATATTCCGGAGCAGTTCGATATCATTGTTGCCATTGCCAATGGAGGCATTATTCCCGCAGGAATTTTGAACCAACGGTTACAAATCGACTTTCAAATTCTGAAAATCAATTTGCGCGACGCACAGCAACAACCCAAATACGATGAACCAGTATTGATTGAGCCACCTGCTTTTGACTGTCGCGGGAAACGCATTTTGCTGGTCGACGACCGGATTAAAACCGGTTCAACCATCAAACTGGCTCGTGCAGTTTTGAAAGAAGGGGCGCTTTTACGTACTTTTGCAGTGAATGGTACAGCGGATTACGCTTTGTACAATGAAAGCTGCTTCAGATTCCCATGGATCATATGATTTCAATCAACAATTCAATACACCTATGAACCGACGTAATTTTCTTCGTGCCATTGCTTTGACAGGTGCAGCAATTACTGTAAAGGAGAGCGGCGCCATGACCCTGCTGAATCAGCAAAATAATGCTACCGGCAAATCTTCCGGCCCGGGCAACTTCGATTTGGTAGCTGTGTTGGGTGGCGAACCACAGCAGATGTTCAGGGCAGCCATCGCCGAAATGGGTGGCATGAGCCGTTTTGTAAAGAAAGGTCAACAAGTAGTGGTGAAGCCCAATATTGCCTGGGACCGGGTGCCCGAGCTGGCGGCAAACACCAACCCTCTTCTGGTGGGAGAAATTGTAAAGCAATGCATCGATGCCGGTGCGCGTGAAGTGTTGGTTTTCGATCACACCTGCGACGACTGGCGTAAATGTTACAGCAACAGTGGCATCGAAGACGCTGTTAAGGCTGCAGGTGGAAAAATGCTTCCTGCCGATCAGGAATCCTACTACAAACCGGTGAGTCTGTCTCGTGGCAAATCGCTCAAAAGCACCAAAGTGCATGAAGCCATACTCAATACCGATGTATGGATTAATGTTCCTGTTTTAAAACATCATGGAGGTTCCAAAATGACAATCGCCATGAAAAATCTCATGGGAATTGTATGGGATCGTCGTTATTTTCATGCCAACAACCTGCAACAGTGCATAGCCGATGTTTGTACATTAAGCAAAAAACCGGTTCTCAATGTTGTGGATGCGTACCGTTTAATGAAAAGTAACGGTCCGCAAGGTCGCTCATTGGCCGATGTCGTATTATCGAAGGGCGTTTTTCTTTCACACGATATAGTTGCTGTTGATACCGCTGCTACGAACTTTTTCAACCAGGTGCGTGAAATGCCTTTAAAAGATGTTCAGCATCTTTTCCTCGGTGAAGAGCATAAGCTCGGAACCACAGATCTCGAAAAACTGAAAATCCGTCGCAAAAGAGTATAAATGAAGAAATTACGTCTCATACTTTCGATACCGATTTTCCTGTTGTTAACCTGGTATTTTCTTGATTTTGCAGAAATACTCCCGCCACAATTGCAGATTCTGGCCGACATACAATTTATACCGGCGCTGTTGGCACTGAATTGGATCGTAGTTGTTAGTTTGATTCTCGCTACCCTGATCTTTGGTCGCATCTATTGTTCGTCGGTTTGTCCACTGGGTATTTATCAGGATATCATCGGATGGATACGTAAGAAAACGGCAACTAAAAAAAAAAGGAAAAGATACAAATATCTTAAGCCACTAAACTTAATGCGTTGGGCTTTTGTGGCCGTAGTAGTGCTTGCTTTCATTACTGGTTTTTCATTTTTGGTGGGGCTGCTCGACCCCTACAGCTCATTCGGGCGAATAGCAGTTCATGGGCTGAAACCAGCCTATCAGGCGGGCAATAACCTGCTTGCATCAATTCTCAACGGCGACACTACCTTCTACAAAGTGAGCATTTACCTTGGGAGTATTTCGTCGGTCACTATTGCTTTGGTTTCCATGGCAGTAGTGGGTATTCTGGCCTGGCGCAATGGTCGCATTTACTGCAATACTGTTTGTCCTGTGGGTACTGTTTTAGGTGCTGTGAGCAAATACAGCTTATTTCAGATTCGGTTCGACAGCGAGAAATGCAATCTGTGCGGATCATGTACACGAAACTGCAAAGCCTCCTGCATCGATTTCAAAAATATGACAGTTGATGCCTCACGCTGTATCAACTGCTTTAATTGTCTGGAAGCCTGTTCCGAATCGGGATTAAAATACCGCTTACCCATGAAAATGAAAACAGCTACCATATCCAGGGCCTTCGAAGCGAACCAACCTCACAATCGGTCTGAGCTCAGGCATGACAGTCGCCGTCGGTTTCTGACAGCTGTTGCCGTTACCGGATGGGCAGCTATGCGACTTTCGGCCGATAAAACCCTGAAATTGGGAGACAAAAAAGCTGTGAGCAGGCAACAACCGATCATGCCTCCCGGTGCCATCGACCTGAATCATTTCAGCACACGCTGCACTTCATGCCATTTGTGTGTGAGCAAATGTCCGTCGCATGTGATAAAACCATCATTCCTGGAATACGGCATTGGCGGCATGATGCAGCCAATGTTGTTTTTCGACCGTAAATTCTGTAATTACGATTGCATCATCTGTTCGGAAGTTTGCCCTACGGGCGCCTTACTACCCCTGACCCGCGAAGAAAAAAGGGTCAGGCAGATTGGTGTGGTACAACTTTATCTCGAAAACTGCATCGTATATACCGATGAAACGAGCTGTGGTGCCTGTTCAGAACACTGTCCGACGCAGGCCGTACACATGGTTCCTTACAAAAACCATCTCACTATACCGGAAATTAACAAAGAAATTTGTGTAGGATGTGGCGGATGTGAGTATATTTGTCCTTCGAAACCCTGGAAATCCATTATCGTTGAAGGGATCCCCAAACACAACAACATCCGTCTGGTAGCAGACGAAGTGGTTGAACATGAAATCGATGATTTCGGTTTCTGACCATGCTGAAATTTACGAATTACCATGAAACAAGACATTACAATTCACCGCCCTTTGGTTATTTTGCTGATAATAATCATGACACAGGGCATTTGGTTTTCGGGGAATTTGATGTCTCAAATCAATCTACTGACTTTCAGCAAAAGCCATGGTTATTACCAGCAACCTTTCACACTCGTACTCCAAACTCCCGTACCCGATGCACGTATTTTTTACACTACGGATGGCAGCATCCCTTCCGAAACCAACGGCACCTTATACAACAACGGCATCAACATCAGCAAAACAACAATTTTACGTGTTGTACTCGTTTCTGCAGGGGTAAGTTTCAATACCGTGTACACACAAACCTATCTTTTCCCCAGTGACATCATCAGACAACCCAATAACCCTCCAGGATACCCTGTAAACTGGGGACCATACACCGATATCACCGGCAATGCAAAGGCCGATTATGAGATGGATCCTGATTTGATGAAAGACCCTGTATTGGCACAAAAGGTGATTGCAGGGCTTCAAAAATTACCGGTGGTTTCGATTGTAACTGCCATTCCCAATCTTTTTTCAACCTCAACTGATCCCGATCAGGGAGGAATCCTGATATATACAGGAGCTCCTATCACCAACTTCACCTATGCTACCGGCCGCGGCTGGGAACGTCCCGCTTCGGTTGAGTTTATTGGCGTTGGCAACGAATCGTTTCAGGTCGATTGTGGTCTCAGAGTACAGGGCGGACACAGCCGGCGTCCCGAAAAATCGCCCAAGCGCTCTTTTTTGCTTAATTTCGACATCATGTATGGGCCTGATAAGATCAATCTGCCACTGTTGGGAAGCAGCTATAAGCCTTCCTATAAGAAGCTTATTTTACGAGCAAGTTTTGGTAATTCATGGATTCATCAGGAGCACTCACAAAGATCGAAAGCCACTTATCTTGAGGATAGCTGGACCAAAGACACTCAGCGGGCTATGGGTCATCCGGCTTCGAATACAATTCATGCACATCTCTTTCTGAATGGGATGTATTGGGGCATTTATGGCATTTCGGAGCGTATGGATAAAGACTTCGGTGAATCATATTTGTGGGGCGACGACAATGATTTTGATGTTATCAAGGATTACACTGAAATCGCTGATGGTGATATTGTAGCCTGGGATAAGATGATGGGTATGGCCAATACAGGTCTCGAAACATATCCGAAATACATGCAGATACAGGGGAGAAATGAGGATGGAACCTTCAATCCTGCTTTTGAACCCCTGGTGGATGTGGTGAATCTGGCCGATTATATGTTGCTGAATTTCTATGGTGCCAATGCCGATTGGGACCATCACAACTGGGCAGCTATGCGCAACCGCCTGAGCCCGGGCAAAGGATTTACTTTCATGTGCTGGGATGCCGAAATGATGTTTACCAACCTCAATGGAAATATTCTCAGTGAAAACAACGCGAATTGTCCGAGCAGGGTGTACCAACAACTGCTTAAAAATGATGCATTCAAACGCTTGCTTGCCGACCGCATACAGAAACACCTTTTCAACGACGGAGCGTTAACTCCCGATTCGGCAAAAGCACGCTGGTTGCGGCGAAAAGCGACACTCGAAGAAGTTATTGATTGTGAATCGGCCCGCTGGGGTGATTACCGGAGGGATGTTCACCGCTGGGTATCAAGCGGGCCCTTCGATTTGTATGGAAAAGACAATTACTGGACACCACAAAACAACTACTTACTCAACACATTCTTTCCACAACGCACCAACATCTTTCTTACACATTTGCGTAATGCCGGTTTGTTTCCCTCGATCAATGCTCCGAACATACTAATAAATAACCAGTTAAATTTTAGCGGAACGGTTAGGCGGGGCGATAAACTCAGTTTGACTACCAGTCAGGGTAGTATCTATTATACCGATGACGGCACCGACCCCCTGAATCCGGCTACAGGAATACTCTCTCCAAAAGCAAAATTGTATAGTCAGGTAATTACACTTGAACGTTCGGTGAATATCGTTGCCCGAACGCTGCACAACAATAGCTGGAGCGCTGCACACAACCGGTTCTATCTTATTCCGGATGAATTGACAGACATCAAAATAACTGAAATACATTATCAGCCATCTGATGGTGAAGTGGCAGGCAGTGAATACGAATTCATCGAAATCAAGAATACCGGACAGTCCACTTTTAATCTGGGTGGATTTCAGTTCAGCAAGGGCATCACTTACATTTTTCCGAACGACACACCTCTCAGGCCGGGCGAGTTTATAGTACTTGCTTCCAACAGTCAGTATTTTTATGCTCGATATGGTTTTAATCCTGCCGGAGAATACCGCGGGCAACTTGAAAATCAGGGGGAGGAGCTAATTTTGCAAAGTGCATCAGGCGAATCACTTATCTCTTTTGCCTATCGAAAGGATGGTCAGTGGCCCGCACTTGCAGCCGGAAAAGGCTACTCTCTTGCAGTTGCTGAGCCAAATCCCGGTGGTCATCCCTCCGACCCTGCTTATTGGAAAGCGTCACGTAACACAGGTGGATCACCGGGTGCCGACGACCTCACCGATACTGCCATCCCTCAATTGCAGGTACAGAAACAACTCATAGCAACCAGCTTCCCTAACCCATTCAACCAAAGGGTGCATATTGAATACATACTTCCCTGCGATGGGTTACTCAATGTAACAATTTACGATTTGACAGGGAGGCAAATCATCAATGTTGCCAACAATTACCCGGCTGCAGGAAAACACACACTCACTTTGGATGAGAATTTCCTGAAAAACATTAGCATGAGCGATGGAGTGTACATATGCCGCATTAGCTTGCAGAGTTCCGATAGTGTTTATCAAAATGTAATAAAACTGATAAAAAGAAGTGAATAGCAAGCGGTTTTCACTTAAAAGGCTGGCAATGCAACCTTTTGACTTTCATTTGGGTAGAAATGAGAAGATTTTAACCCCCTAACCACACTTTATATGTTACTTTTGCGAAATATATCAAAAATCTAATACTATTCAAGCATTATGAAAGTGTACACGCGCTTATTTCTGGCAACTTTCTGTGTTTTGTTACTTCACAGTGAAATTGCTTCTCAGGTAATCATTTCGTCTGATGAAGTTCCTGTTGTCATTGTCGATACATCGAATGAACCTCCAGTAAAAGGAAAATTTGAACCAAAGTGGTCATCGTTGATGCAATATGAAGTTCCACAATGGTTCAAAAATGCAAAATTTGGCATTTGGGCACACTGGGGACCACAATGCGAACCAGAGGCAGGCGACTGGTATGCCCGGCACATGTATTTCGAAGGTCACTGGCAATACAACTATCATGTTAAAAAGTATGGACATCCATCGGTATTTGGCTTTAAAGATGTTATCAATGAATGGAAGGCTGATGCATGGGATCCCGAAAAATTAGTTGCATTATACAAAAAGGCCGGAGCACAGTATTTTTTCGCCATGGCCAATCACCACGATAATTTTGACATGTGGGACAGCAAATACCAGCCCTGGAACTCGGTGAATATGGGCCCAAAAAAAGATATTGTCGGAGGATGGGCTAAAGCTGCAAGAAAACATGGTTTGCCGCTTGGACTTAGCATTCACTCGGCACATGCATGGACATGGTATGAGTCGTCGCGCGGTGCGGATAAAAAGGGAGATAAAGCAGGAATACCCTACGATGGTCATTTAAAACGTGAAGATGGAGCGGGTAAATGGTGGGAAGGATATGACCCTCAGGAATTATACGTACAAAATCACGAACCCAGCGAAGGCTGGTACGATCAGGGTCGCATTCACAGCCAGTGGAACTGGTGGAAAGGAGCCAGTTTGCCCGATCAGGCTTACTGCGACAATTTCTACAACCGAACCATGGACATGATTAACAAATACAGGCCGGAACTGGTTTATTTCGATGATACCGCATTACCTTTATGGCCTGTGAGCGATGCCGGGTTACAAATCACAGCCAACTATTACAACCGCAGCATGGAATGGAACAATGGTGAACTCAACGCCATCGTTTTCGGCAAAATCCTATCCGAAGACCAGAGAAAAGCAATTGTATGGGACATTGAAAAAGGCATCCCCAATGAAATACTCCCGTTCAACTGGCAATGTTGCACATGTCTTGGAGGCTGGCATTACGACAGAGGATTATATAACCGTAATGGCTACAAAAACAGCAAGTTAGTTATTCAACTCCTCGCCGATATTGTGAGCAAGAATGGCAATTTATTGCTGAGTGTTCCGTTGCGGGGAAATGGTTCCATCGACGATAAAGCAGAAAAAATAGTTGAAGAAATTGGCGCATGGATGAGTATCAACAGTGAGAGTATTATCGGCACACGCCCCTGGAAGGTATTTGGCGAAGGACCCATGGTTTCGGGCAGAGAAATGCGCGGACAGGGTTTCAATGAACCGGGCAGTGGACATTACAGCAACAAAGACATCAGATTCACATCAAAAGATGGTGTAATCTATGCCATCATCATGGATTCTGATGGAGAAACCAACGTCAATATCAACTCATTAGCTTTATGCTCGCCGGTATCGGGAGGATTTAACATCAGCAAAGTAACCATTTTGGGCACAAATACTCAGCCTGAATGGAGACAAAACTTCAGTGGTCTTTCGGTAAAATTTGAGGGAAAAGGGGTTGTAGTTTTGAAGATTGAAGGAGCGATTTAGTTTACAACTAAAACCTCTTCAATTATCACATAATTATCCGTACTTCCAAAAACGTCTCCGCGTTTATTTGTCCACACTCCGTGTTCGCCCATTACTTCAATACTAATGGAGTAGTTATCCCTGCGCAACAGCGGACTTAAGAATTTTTGGGATGTGTATTCATACTTGCTGTAAAAATCAACAATGGTATTGATGATTGCTTCATTTTTATTGTTGCGGATAATGACTCTTGCATAGCCACTGGTATTATTGGATATACCTTTGATAGCAACTCTGCGCCCTTTAAATTTATATGTTACAACCGCCCCTTTTTCATTTGAAACAAGAGCTTTGCGTGACATGTCCCAATTACCATCAGTTTTACTCTGTTTGATTGCTTTTGTTTTTAATTTCACGGGCTTCCAGTCAGCCCGCTCAAAATCAATTTTCCAACTCTCCTGAAATTCGGGGATTGACATCGAATGACCATCGACAGTGATGGGTTGCCACACATATGTTCCGGCAGAACCCTGCTTGGGAAACGACCAGCGGTCGCCGGTGTAAACAAACATACTGTCGATACCATTGGTAACAGGTAATACAAAGGAACACTGGGAGTTCCAGGTTAGCGTGCCCCCGGGTGCAAACAATCCCCTGTGTGTCCATGGGCCTTCGAGCGAGGTAGCGGTTAAGTAATAATTATCATTGCGCTCCCAACTTGTCAGGTTGGAGCTCAACCAAAAATAAACGCCTTTGCTTTTGAACATGGCCGGAGATTCGCCAGCCTTCTGACCGGAAGTCACAAGCCGTTTTGCCGACCTGTAATCGTCGGACAATTCGTAAATAATGCCATGATGAATGAGCAGATAACCTTTGCCGTCGGTATCCTGAAAAGTACCCATATCCCATTTTCGAATCGGCAGTCCTTCGAAAAGCAGCGCACCATGAAATTCGAATTCTCCATCGATGGTTTTACTGGTTGCATACCCAACCCGTGGGTCCCTGTACCCTCTGTCGTCGGTATGCATGTACATTACGAATTCACCAGTTGCAGGACATTTCATTACCTTAGGGCGTTCGCCCACTCTGTTTGGACCCAGGAGACCATCGGCTTGCTGAGGCAATGCCATCCTTTCAAACTTCCAGTTCATCAGATCGTATGAAGAGTAGCAGCTGAATCCAATAAACACATTAGCACTATCGGTTTTAAACTCTCCGAAGAGATAATATTTATCGCCTTCCCTGATAATGCAGGATCCGTGGGCATTCACTTCCCTGTTATTTTGGTCGAACCAGTTAATACCGCTATGAATGGCGTTGTAAGGTTTTTGTTGAGCAAAACTAATATGAAAAGTGGAAAGCAAGCAAATAATTAAAAGCCAAAATCTCATGTAGTGTGTCATTTGAATCACAAAAATTATATCAAACTAAGCTCAAAACAGGTCATTTCCCTAAGATAAACACATTGGGTTTCGCCGCCGGAAAATCCATATCTGTAGCGAGATAAAATCCCGGATGGGGTGGCTGATTGTACGATGAATTTTGCCAACTTACAGCCACCCGATATACAGGGTCATGCATCAGTGTATATAAACGATGCTTTGCTGGTATGGTAGTGGTATAGACCCGCAAAGCCAGATTGTCGACCCTACGCAGAATAATTTCTTCGCGCCAGTCGCCAAAAAGATCGGCTTGTAACACAGGAGTTGATTTTGTACCGTTGATGGAAGCAGCACCCTGAGCCCTCAGCAATTCTGTAGAGCTGTTGTTGCGGATACTCCATTTCTCGATGCGGTTACCCGAAAGCAATTCGCGACTTAAATCTCCATCCCACCATATCACAAAATTCATGAACCGGGGAGGTAGTCCAACTGAATCGCCGGCCATGTTATATAAGCCCAGATCATGGGTTCCCCAGAAATGGAAGCCAGGCACTTCGGGGTCGATTTCGGCCCCTACGCCCCGCCCAACGTCATTGGGATTGCGGCGGTTAAAAAGAATTTCACCATTGTGAGCATGACGAAGCGAAACACCGTTGCCACCACTTTCGTGAGGCATAAAAATCTGCGGGTATGGAAAGTTTTTTACCATATAGGTAACATGGGTAGCGTCGCCATGCCCCATGCGGGTAGTATGCAAGCCCTTTCCTTCGGATGAAACAACTGCAGAACCTGTCACAATATCGTGTTTCCCGTCACCATCAGCATCAATCACATGGATGGAGTGATTGCCCTGTCCGGCATACATGCGATGTTCGGCATCGTTCGAATCGAAAGACCACCGGCGCGACAGTTTTCCATTGCGCCAATCCCAGGCTGCGAGCGTCATGCGGGTGTAATACCCACGTTGAAAAATGGCTGATGGGCGTTTTCCGTCCACATAAGCAACCGTTGCATTGTAGCGTTCGCTCCGGTTGCCCGATGAGTCGCCCCACTCACGTAACCGACCTCTTACAGGCCAATACTCTTCAGTGGCTAATTCTCTGCCGGTGAGGCCATCGAATACGGTGATATATTCAGGCCCTTCAATGATATGTCCATCCTTGTTGGTGTAATTAATGCTATGATCAGCCGCGGCAGCCGGTCCCTTCGACAAAAAAAAGCCCAATCCGTCGCGAGTACCGGGAGCGGTTTTGAGCATCACTTCAGCACGTCCATCGCCATCGAAATCATACACTAAAAACTGCGTGTAATGTGCACCGGAACGAATATTCGGCCCCAGTTCGATGCGCCAAAGTTTTTCCCCACCGAGTGTATATGCATCGATTAACACCTGATCAGAAACTCCCCTGTGGGAATTATCACGCGAATTTCTGGGGCTCCACTTCAATACTATTTCGTAGCGGCCGTCGCCTGTAAGATCACCTGCACTGCCATCGTTGGGCGAATAGGCTCCTCCATTGACACCCTGCGCAGGCACGTCGAGTTGTATATCGAAATAGCCGGCGTTTGGGCCATCAGTTGCGGTGAAATAAATACTTATTGCTTCACTATTTTTCGACTCTTTCCCCTTCAGTACCGTCTTTAAAGTAAATTGAGCTTCCGGCTTCCCGGCTGCATCAAAAAAATTGGTACCCTCAACAATCGGCCGATCATTGATTTTCTTTCCATCGCGGTAAATATTAAATCCGAGATCATATGGATCAGAAGCCAACAGTCGCCACGACAAAAATGCACCCTCTTCGCTGAAAACTACAATGGCACCCCGATCGAGTCGCTCCACCTGCATTTGAGCAGAGATAACCAAACTGTATGAGAAAAGCACATACAGCAGATTCCATTTTGCAATTTTAATTTTCATACGGTAAAAATTGTATTTTTAAGGTCGTATAACATGTCCCTGTTTAACGGGAGAACTCGCATTCCAACATCACTATAAACCCTGATGTGAATTATTTAAATGCTCGTGTCATGCAAATATATTATTTTGTTATTTTGTTTTGTTTCCGGGATCAATTGAAAATCTTAGTCAAAACAAGTTCAAAAATCTTTATTTAACGGATATTACTGCTGTAGCCACTCCCTCAATACCTTCGGCTGAGGCAGTAATTTTTATTTCACCAGTATCTTTGTTGGCCATGACAATGGCGTAACAAACTCCCATAAAGGCAGTGCGAATGTCACTCATTCCGGATTCATGACTGAACGCATCACCACTATCGGTAGCTTTCAGGTATCCGGCACCTTCTACCTTAAACTGAATGATGTTGTGGGCATTCGGGCAATGCACCCCTTTTTCATCCACAATCATGGCTTTAACATACGAAACATCATCGGTATTGTTTGAAATGGATGACCTGTGCGGCATGAGAACAATTTTGAAGGGTTTACCGGCAGTAACATGCACGTCCCGGGCTACAACTTTTCCTCCGGTTCGTGCTTCAGCACGTAACTCTCCTTTGCGGAAATTGATGACGGTTTTGATTGGTGCGTTATTGGCAGGTCGTTTAAACACTCCCTGCGATTCATTATTCAGGAACAGTTCTACTTCTTCGGCATTGGTATAAATCTCCAGATGAGCTTCGTCGTAGGTGATTGGATCAACTGGTGACCAGTCGTGCACCCATTCTCCTGACCCATCATTATCCGACCTACGCACCACCGAAACAGTCGGTTCTGTTCCCCACCAGGCTTTGCGGAGCAGACCATTGCGCTTCCATCCACCTGCTTTGTCGAGCAATCCTGCATCGAAAGCAATCTTGGGCCACAGCGCCTCACCCAGGTAATCAATTCCCGGCCACAGGAATTGTCCCATCATAAACTCATTGTCGCGTAAAGCCAGATAAGTCTCCAAATCGTGAATATTTTCTGTACCAACCACTTTGCGGTTGGGGTTCTGTCTGTGAGCAGCAAGCAATTCAGCAGGACGGTAGTTTTGTCCGACAATATTCATCATGTCGGCAAAACCATTCTCATACACTCCTGATGTATTGGGGCGGAACAGAGCCATCGTTACCGGGCGGGTTGGGTCGAGTTTGTTAATCAGGTCCTGTTGCTGTTTATATTTTCTGAAACCATCAGGTGTACGCAGGTTATCCCGAATCTCGTTCCCCACGCTATACATCACCACCGAAGGATGATTGCGAACCCTCAGCACCATGGCACGGGTATCACGCTCCCACCAGTCATTGAAATAACGATGATAATCGAACGGATTTTTGGCATACTCCCAGGTATCAAAACTTTCATCCATCACAAGGAAACCCATGCGGTCGCAAAGCTCATAAAACTCTTTAGCCATGGGATTGTGCGATGCACGGATAGCATTGATTCCTGCTTGCTTCAAACGTTCGAAACGATACTCCCAAACACCCAAAGGAACGGCAGCACCTACACCTCCACCATCGTGATGCAGACAAACACCGTACATTTTCATTGGCTCATCGTTCAGGAAAAATCCTTTAGCCGCATCGAAACGTAAACTGCGAATACCGAATGAGGTAAGCTGATTATCGAGCAGTGTTCTTCCCTCCATCACCTTGGTTTCCAAAGTATATAAATGCGTATTTTTCAAGTCCCACAGAAGCGGATTACTCACCTGCATATTTTGTGTAACCATCGCGGCAGTATTGGGCTGCAAGCGCTGATTGGAACTGATTGAGCGTACCACTTTGCCATCTTTGTCGATGATGGCCGAATGTACAGTAATATTCCTTACCCGGGAAGTTTGATTAGTGACTTCTACTTCTGCTTTCACTGTTGCACTTGTTTTACTCACTTCTGGAGTAGTTACAAAAACGCCCCAGTGTGGAATATGAACCGGGTCTTTGACAAACATACGCACTCTGCGATAAATACCGGCACCGGTAAACCAGCGCGATGCAGGCTGATCGATATTGTTGGCCCTCACAGTCAGGATATTTTTCTCGTTGTTACCAAACTTCACATGATCGGACATGTCGTAGATAAACGCAGTATAGCCATAAGGCCAAATTCCCAGCAAGTGACCATTGATATAAACCTCGCTGTTGGCCATCACCCCATCAAATTCGATGAATACTTTTTTACCTCGATCCTCCTGAGGAAGCGAAAACTGTTTGCGATACCAACCATCGCCGGCAGGCAGATAGCCACCGCCACGACCGGTAGGATTATCTCTGCTGTATTCTCCTTCTATACTCCAGTCGTGCGGAACATCAAGCAAACGCCATCCGGCATCTTTAAAGTCAGGCTTAACAGCATCAGTATGAGTTCCTGTTGCGAAGCGCCATTGCGAATCCATCGGAACTATTTTCCTGCCATTTTGTGCCGAAACGCCAACAAAAAGCATCAACAAAAAGAAACTAAAAACAATCTTTCTCATAAAAAACAACTTTTATTTTTTCTTAATCCTAATCTGATCAACCATCACAGCTTCATCTACTGCCGTGATTTTGAGCACTTGTTTTCCGGCCCTCACCGGCACATGTACGGTTGTGCGTGTTGCCTGATTGGTTAACACGTTCACTTTCCACTCCTCACTCCTCCCCTGAGTACGGTAATTGAGTACCTGCGGTTTTTCATCATTAAGAGCAATGCTATAACGAATATTACGACCATCAACAGGATGATTGGGAACCAGGGCAACGGTAACACTTAGTGTATCTGCGTTACGAACATCAAACTCGTAAATAAGACTGCTATTGGGAGCTAAAGATACAGCTTTTCGTTGATAACCCAATCCGTGTAACACAGGTTTTTCGCCCAACAAACGATGATATTCGGCACCATTAAACAAATACAAAAGCGGCACATCTTCAACCAAAGGTTTTTCGGCCACCACATTCGGTGCTCTGTCGAAAACAGCCAAACGCCTCGGGCGGAAATCCATCATTCTGTTCCATTTACCCCCTGCCATAGTGTTGTAATGGTTTGTGAGCGATTCAATCCTGTCGTATGAGGCATCACTCAACTCCCGGTCAGCTTTTCCGTGGCGTGCCAACTGACCATACAAATGTTTGAAATTCATATGCGCTGCACCACGAACCGGATATTCAATCATCTGAAACCAGGTGTCTTTTTTCGCTGCCGGAATTGATGCAGATAAACCTATCACCCTTTCCTCCAGTTTTTTATATTCAGCGATTCTGTTTCTTATATATGATTCGCTCCAGGGCAAATCGGATACTATTCTCCAGGCGGGATTACTCTCCTCGGTGCGGGTATTACCCATAAACTCGGGCTTACGTATCCAGGCTAATCGATAATACTCATTCATCACTTCAACCAAATCGGGAGCTATTTCAGCACCAAACTCCCTGGCAAGAAACTTCCTGAGATGATTCTCCATTCCGGCTTCATTATTTTCAATTGCATGAATATCCCATGCCATATCAAGGAATAACTCAATAAGATACTCGGCAGGTTTGATATCTCCAACGTTCACAATCCAGATTTCACGTGAGCCTTTGTCGTAAGCCAGCTTTTGTTGCGTATAAACCAATGCGGGATGATTGGTAGGCAACCAAAGATAATCGTGCGGGCGGCCCCAATATGACACATGATTGTAAACACCACTACCACCTTTGCGTGCACGTTCCACACTGTCGGGGAAATGACGTATATAGCCATAATTATCGTCGGTCCACATCAGGGTTACATCGTCAGGAACTTTGAGACCCAAACGATACACATCGAGTACTTCCTTGTAAGGAATAAATACCTGCGAAACTTTTTCGACATCGGGATTCACTAAGCGGGCTATCATTTCGCGCTGCGAAGCCAGCACCAGATCGAGGGCATCTTTTTGTTCCTGCAGCGAGTTGGCGCCCAGCATTTTACTGTCGTGTACGCCTCTTATCCCCAGGGTGTAGATATTATCTGAACCAGCCAGCTCACGCACACGTTCTTCCCAGAACTTCAACACATTTTCGCGGTTATTCACAAAGTCGTACACCCCGGTACCGGCTACTCTCCATTCAGCGTTGGTATTTCGCATCATCGGTTCACAATGCGATGTTCCGATATATATTCCATATTTATCAGCCATTTCCTTGTTCCCGGGTGCCAGATAAAAAGCCACTGTATAATCGTGCATGGCAGGCCACATCGTATTGGCCCTTAACCGAAGTAAAAGTTCAAAAATCCGGGCATGGGTTTTGGGACCGATCAGGCCTTTGACATCAGAAGGCTCATATGTCATTGAACTCCAGGGATTCAAACCCCAGCCTTCATCGTTCAGAAAAATACCGCGATGCTTCACCGAGGGAGCATGTGCATGCCTGAATCCTTTGCGCAGTATTAGCTTATCGAGCTCAGCAACCGGCGAATCGGCCCACCATTCCCACGGCGATACACCCATCTGCCTCGATAACTCCATGATTCCATAGGCAGTTCCGCGTTTATCGCTGCCCAGAATGATGAGTTTACTGCCCTTTACCTGCATCAGAAATCCTTCGCGCTGTTTGGACAATGCTTCGATTTCCTTCTTGCTGATAAATTTCTCAGCTTGACTGCCTGTACCGATGGTGCCGATAAAAAGCTTAGCACCATGCGTCCTTTTGTTAACATTGGCCTTAAACACCCGCTGATAATCGGATGTAAGTATATCGAGGGCTGTATTGACCACTTCTTCCTCGTTGGGTGCGATATTTAACTCCAGATTCTGGCCTTTTTTTAGGGTAAATTGCGCATATGTCGCCGATTGAAACAGGAGAAGTGTTATGAGAATTAGCGATGTTTTGTTCATTTTGTTTTTTTGCGATACGTGTTTTTGGTATTGATAAATACTTTAATATGCTGATATAAAAACGCTTATCATCAAAGTTGCTTTACTTCACTTTTTCATAAAACTCTGCCTCAATAATGCGCAAATTCCCTGCATTACTCATTCCCGGCGGATCTCTGAAGCCATCGAGCTCCACATGCCCTGCCAATTCCACCACATTGCTGAAACCATCCTTTTCCTTTCCAGAACCAGTAAGACGTATGGTCAGATGTTGTGTATTCACCTCGTCGAAGGAAATATAGATATAACCCAGACTAAGTGCTGTTTCACCTTTCCAAACCAACTTATCATCTGCCAGAATTTCGATGGGATAAGTTCTTGACCTAAAACCAGAAAGCTTAAAACTTACTTCGGAAATGCTTGCTTTGCGGGCAAACTGATAAGTGATAAAACCTGTTGATAGTTTGCCATCGTTTCGCCATTCGGTAAGTTCGTTATCGTCCCACGACAAATGTACTTGATCCTGATTGGCAGCAGCAACTGCCGAAGCAATTTCGACTGTGCGGCGTGATTCTTTGAAAGATGGGGTTGATGGGGTGGCCCCGCGACTCAGGTTCAGAGGCAGGCCATCAGCAGGAAGCACTTTGCTGAGACCGTTATCAGTGATGAATGGTGTTGTTTCAATATTCAGCACATCACTTTTCAATCCTTCTGAAATGGCTTTTACCACAATTTTTCCGGCTGTAGTGGTACTGCGGATGATTGCACGATTAACGCCTGCTTCAGCAGGTAAAACTTTGCTTAGCACATAATTATTTTCACCCTTACCAATACCGCCCCGCCAATCGGCCGGACCACTCACCTCAAAATGCACCAAAGGATGAACATCAGGGCAACGGCGTCCCAGTGCATCAACCACCTCTACCTGTACCAACACCATATCGGCACCGTCGGCCTTGAATTTAGCAGGGCTGTCGATGAGCGACAAACGCAACGCAGCAGGTTTTCCTGTAGTTACTTTCACATCCTGACTTTGCAATTTTCCATCTGCAGTATAGCTGATGGCTTTGATTTCGCCGGCCTGATAAGCAACATTCTTAAAAGTATGCAGGAAAGTATGACTTCGTTTTCCATATCCAAGCGATTTGCCATTCAGTATCAGTTCTACTTTTTCTGAAGGCGATACAACCAGCACATCTTTCACTACTTCGGGAGCGTAGTTCCAGTGCCCTACGATGTGTGTGCGGTAATTTTCGATATCAACCCAGCCATCCCACATTACCTGATGCGCCATAAAAGCATCTTTGAGGATTCTCATGGCATCGGTTTCACCACTTCGGCGGTAGTTTTCTTCACCGCGACAATGGGTATTGGTATCGGAGAAAATAATGTTCAAGCCGCCCGAACTCACACGCTTACCTGTACCGGGGCGACAAACAAAAAAATCATTCCAGCGGATAACCGACTCTTTCGCAAACGAATCCTGATTGCGGTTGTAAGCCGAAGCATCGGCATTGCGGTGAAGCGGGCCGGCACCATCTTTATGGAAAGGCGGTGTGTAATCGTCCCAGTATTTGCGGAGAGCTTCATCGCGGCAGTATTCCTGTGCTATCATCGGGTGTCGTGCGCTTTTATTGATATAAAGCATTTCGCCACCATACTCTGCTTCCCTGCTGTCGAGCATTTCTCTCGAACCGGCAGCACGGCCTCCATGCGGATCATATTTGTCGCGCAAAGCTTTCATCTCGGCCATATGCGCTTCGCTCACTTTTTTATTGCCCGACTCCCATAGAATTACACTCGGATTATTTCGGTTATAAATAATCGCATCGCGCATCAGCTCCACACGGTGTTCCCACCGGCGACCGGTCACATCAGCTTCGGCATCACCCGCAGGAAACATCTGCATCAGACCTACCCTGTCGCACGACTCCACATCCTGTTTCCAGGGAGCCACATGCATCCACCGAACCATGTTGGCATTACTCTCCACCATCAGCCGGTTGCTGTAATCGCTCAGTCGCGGCGATACCGACATGCCCACACCCGGCCATTCGTTGCTGGTTCGCTGAGCATATCCTTTCATCTGAATCACTCTGTCGTTGAGGTAAACCATGCCATTTTTGAACTCGGTTTTGCGGAAACCCGTGCGGGTTTTTACCACATCAACCGCTTTGCCGTTGATTTTCAAAACAGTATATACATCGTATAAATATCCGTAGCCCCAACTCCAGAAATTCAGTCTGTTCAATTTCGAAGAAGCGTTAAAAATCGCTGTTTCGCCCGGTTTCAGACTTTTGGATGTGCCTTTAAACCTCGCTACAACTTTACGTTCCGGATTTCTCATGATTACCTCAAACGACACGTTTTGCGACTGATCACTCTCGTTTTTGACTTCAGACTCGGCATGAATTTCTGCACTTCTTTTTTTGATGTCGAAGTTTTTGGCATAAACATAGGTTCCGGTGGTTTTCAAATTGGAGTAAAGCGGCAGGGTCTGATAAACCTGTCCGGTCACATGCAGGAATACATTCTTGGGAATTCCGCCATAATTGGCGTTGAAGTTCCTGTCGTTCCATTGCCAGATACTGTTGGTGGCACGCTCACGGTATCTCCAGTTATTGTCAATTCGTAACGCTATTACATTGTCACCTTCAAAATTAATATCCGGTGTAATGTCGACACCAAAAGCCATGACTCCATTTTCGTGCAAACAAATATGTTTTCCATTCAGGTAAACATCAGCAGCAAAACGCACACCTTCAAATTCGATGAATACTTTTTTGCCACGATCTAAAACTGGTAATCTAAAATGCTTACGGTACCAGACAATGGTGTCGGTGTGGTCGGCTATATGCAAGCGAAAAGCCTCGTCCTCGTTAAAAGCCCTGGGGAGGGTTACCTTTTCCCAGGAAGCATCGTTGAAGGCGGGATCCTGCGCACCGGAAATGTCGCCCACCTGAAGCTTCCAGTCGGAATTGAAATTGTAAATCTGACGAAGATTTGCAGTGGCATACTGGAAAGCGGCATGCATCAAAACAGCGACAAAAATCAGTAAAAATTTTCTTTTCATGGTATTTATAAATGTAAAAATTGAAATAATTTCAGATCGTAGTCCGGGAAAACCGAAATAATACGAAACAAAGATAATCAGTACCCGAGGATACCTAATAATCATGATGTTTCAAAACAAATCATTCGCATTTAAATGTTACAAAACAACAGGTATATAATTATCACTGTACTATTTTCTATACTTCCCGATATACTTTGACGGACTCATTCCGAAATACTTAGCAAATGTGCGGGTAAAATTGGTAGGGAGCGAATATCCTACTTTATATGCAGTCTCTGAAATACTGAAATTACCGCTGAGCAGCAACTCACGGGCCTGATTCATCCGAAGAGTAATGATAAAATCGTGTACCGAACGGTTGGTGATAGCCCTTATTCGGCGATAAAGCTGAGTACGGCTCAGTTTCAATATTTCTGCCAGATCTCCGGCTTCAAAATCCGAATTTTCCATATTATCAAAAACAACCGACGAAACTTTGGCAAGGAATGCTTCGTCAGTAATATTGATTGGTACCCGACGGGCATCGGCAACCGGACTTTCAGTATAATTCTTTTGCCATTGTTTGCGTTGTTCGAGCAGGTTCTTCACACGTGATTCGAGTACTTTCCTGTTGAAGGGTTTGGTAATATAAGCATCGGCACCCGTTTCATAACCTTCGATACGCGATGCATCGGTATTGCGCGAAGTCAGCAAGACAACCGGAATAAGCCGGGTTTGCTCATCGGCTTTGAGTCGCCGGCATAACTCATTACCATCAATTCCCGGCATCATCACATCACTTACAATAATGTCCGGAATCAACTCACAAGCCTTCTGATAGCCCTCAAGCCCATCGGTAGCGGCAACAACCCTGAAACTGCTGCTTAACTGCTGAATAATATATTGACGGATATCTTCATGATCATCGACCAGCAGCAATAAAGGTTTCTTTTCGGAATCCATGTCCACAGCACCTGAAATTGCTGCAACTGAATTACCGGTATCCGGTTGTTTCAACTCCGCGAACTCCCCTGTTACAACTTCTTCCTGAACCAGTGGAATGCAGACATTGAATCTGGCTCCACCTGCATATCCCTGATCAACAGCAATTTCGCCTCCGTGGAGTAAAACCAGCTCCTTCGAAAGTGCAAGTCCGAGACCTGTACCCTGCCCCGATTGCTTGCCGGCACCACTCTGATAAAAAGCATCAAATATCTTTTCGCGCTGATCTTCGGGAATGCCCGGTCCATTATCTTCCACCACGATGCATACAAATCCAGGCTTTTTTTCCGGAAGATAGACACGCACAATGATTTCGCCGAAATCGGGTGTAAATCTAAATGCATTGGCAATCAGATTATTAAGCACTCTGTGCATTTTATCGTGGTCGAAGTGAACTTCAATCACATCAAGGTTCGACAATAAAACAAAGCGCACTTGTTTATCGCGTGCTTTTTGCTCAAACGCCAGGGTTGCATTTCGTGCAAATGAAACCAGATTTCCTGATACGAAATGCATTTTCATTTTGCCCGATTGTAATTTTCTGAAATCGAGCAATTGATTAATCAGCTCCAGCAATTGTTTCGCGTTTCGGCTCATCAACTGATAATAATACTGCCGTTTAGCTTCGTCGGTCTCCTCCTCCATCAGTCTGTTCAAGGGTTCGATAATGAGCGACAACGGTGTTCGAAATTCATGAGAAATTTCGGTGAAAAACTGTATTTTCATATTCGTCAGTTCTTCATTCTTTTCGTTTTTATGTTGCTCCAAAGCCAGTTGATTTCGGAATTCAAAACGGGCTACCAGATACCGGTACAGCATCCATCCTGCCAGCACTATGAGCAATCCGTATATTAACTTCGCCCACCAGCTCATCCACCATGGAGGTAATATGCTGATATTTAGCACCACCGGGTCTTTCGACCAAACACCATCGCTGTTGGCTGCATGCATTTCAAAACGGTAATTGCCAGCCGGCAAATGCGAATAGGTTGCATCGCGTTTCGACGCATCGGTATAAATCCACTCCGAATGGGCGCCAACCAACCTGTACTTGTATTTGCAACTCTGAGGATTGCTAAAATCGAGCGAAGAGAAAGAAATACTGAAATAGGTATCTGCGTGTTTCAGTTCAATGTCTCTTGTCATTATCAACGACTTTTCCAAAACCATCCTACCCCCGATTTCAACACCGGGAAACAACTGTTGATTCAAAACGTGCAGTGATGTTAAAACCGGAGAGGGTATGCCTGAAACCGGTTTTATTTGATCCGGAAAAAAGTAGTTTACACCCCTGGTTCCACCGAAGAATATCTCGCCTGTTTGCGGATTATAAAAACAGGCATTCTGTAAAAATTCATCACCCTGTAAGCCATCGTATCTATTATATGTACGTGTTCTGAGTGATTGGGTGTTCATACGTGTAATCCCTTTTTTGTGACTAATCCACACATGCCCCTTGTGGTCGGCAATCATGCCCATGATCAGGTCATCGGGGAAGCCGGTTGCTACCGAGAAACGTAAAAAATCACCTGTTTGCGGGTTGAGTCGGCAGAGACCACTGTTAGTCCCAATCCATATAAAACCGTATTCATCTTCCTGTAGTGATAACACCAGATCGTTTATCAGCGAATTCATATCATGCTCGTTGAAACGATAATGCACAGGATTGAAACGGTCGTACACCCCACCTGTGGTATCGCGGCGCAAGTGTGTGATTCCGGCTCCTTCGGTAGCAATCCATAAATCGCGGTTCCTGTCTTCTAGGATATAACGAATGCTGTTGCTGTTGAGAAAAGGGGCATCGGTGTAGTTAATAAACCGATCGTCGGCTCGGTTATACCTTGCCAGGCCTGCGAAAGTTCCAAACCACAAATCTCCACGAAAATCTTCGGTAATAAAAAACACCCACGGATGATTGATGCTTCCTTCCTGCCGCGCAAAATAATGCCGAAAGCGACCGGTGGCCGGATTGTAACGATCGAGGCCTCCCTTTGTGCCAATCCAAATCTGTCCGGTACGGTCGGCGTAAATATATCTTATATTGGGGTCTATCAGGCTTTCCTTCCCGAAAACACGGGTTGCTGCTTCTCCTTTGCTGCGGTCGAAAACCGTAATTCCTTCGGAGTCGGTACCTACCCAGACCCGCCCAGCATTATCCTGGTGGATAGCCCTGACAACATTACCGGACACTTTGCTTATACCCGGCCGTAAATAACCAAAATGCCGGGAATTCAGATTTGCAACATGCACCCCACCATGCTGTGTGCCCACCCACAACAGGTTACTTTTATCAATGAAGAGTACATTTACCACTTCATCGCGCAGAGCAAAGGGAGAATAAATATCGGGTTTATATTCCACGGTTTTACCTGAGTGTAGATTGGTTTGGAGCAGTCGGTTCCTGCCTGCTTGCCACCGATACTCATTATTCGCAACTGAACGTCGTTGAGATGCATAAGTATTCAGTTTTACTCTGATCACACTATCGACAGATTCAGGTACGAAACGCTCAAATTGTTCAGTACGGTAATCAAATCTGAAAAAGTAACGGTTATCGCCCGAACTGACCCAGATATTTCCTGCATCATCTGTTATTAAAGCATTGATTCGGTTGTTTGTAATGCTACCGGGGTTGTTGGCCACCGCCCTGAACACCCTGAATTCATATCCATCGAAACGACTCAGACCTTCCCAGGTGCCAAACCACATGAACCCGTATTTATCCTGTGCAATGGCCAACACACTGTTTTGCGACAACCCATCGTCGGACGAATACCTTGTAAAGCGCAAATGCAACTCATCAGCGAAGCTACAAGTCGCCGCTAAGATGAAAAAAGCAAGTATGAATATGCGCCAGTGATTCACTTTTATTCATTGTTTAACCACTACTGAAAGCTATCGGGAGTGATTCAAAAAAAATCAGCTACAAATATACATAAAAGCAAATGAAATAAAATAATTCAGCTGATACAGCATATTTTGAACTTAAAACTTGTTCACACTCACAATAAGCTGAAAAGCTGAAAATTAACACAATACTATTCTCCAAGGGCAATAGAACCCAACAACACATGAATCTGATGTATGGAATTCTATGTATTTGTACAATAAAACAAACCCGATTGATGCTATGTACTGTATATTTGTATCGTTAAAAAACAACCTTTTTGACATCACTTTAAAAGTTAAGTCTATTACCAGAAAAAGAAGCAATTCGATGAAAAAATTGACTAAATTATTACTCTCCTTTTCGTTCATGGCAATTTCGTTTATTTCGTGTACCGAAAATTACGACTATTACGAAACTCCCGAATGGCTCGAACCTCCCATTTACGAAGTTTTAAAAAAACAGGGAAACTTCACCTCATACCTTCAATGTGTCGACAGCACTATGTATGCCCCGGTATTGAAAGGGGCAGGGCTGTACACTGTATTTGCACCAAACGATGAAGCTTTTTCAAAATATCTGACAGCAAAAGGTTATGCTTCAGTAGCCAACATGCCTTATGCTGAAATAGAAAAAATTGTAGCTTATTCAATTTGCTACAGTACTTTTGTTTTCGACTCCATTGGTGTCGGAGGCACATTTAAATACAAATCACAGTATTATGCCCTTCCTTATCGTGATGCGGAATATGGCAACGAATGGGTTGTTGATCAGACTATAGTAAACAACTGGAGCAGTACGACCAACAACTATAAATTCGTGCCGGTATTTACCAATGCCTTTTTCAATTCATTTAGTCCTCCCTTACCTACTTCCGATTACAATGTATTTTATCCAAATGTTCCTTTTACTGGTAAAAACATTCAGGGCGGCGAAATAGTAAAAGCTGATTTGCGTGCTAAAAATGGTATTGTGCATGAAGTTTCCACAGTAAATTTGCCGCTGGAAAATATTGCCGACATAATAACTAAACCGGAATACAATATCTTTAAATCATTGGTCGATGCAAAAGATATATTTGGCGAATATCTTTTCCGAAATTATACTGAAGTAACATCACCAACCATATTCAGAGCCTTACAAAAAATAATGCCTGAAGAAACCATTGAGAAGATATTCATCAAGTTCTATACCGGTTTGAGTTATTCCTTAAATCTGGAAAATGTGATTGATGAAAGTTTTAGATATAACCCCGAAAAAAGCGGTTATACCCTGATTTTACCATCAAATGAATCGCTGAATGAATATTTGCGAAATCGCGTTTTGAAATACTACAAAAATAAAGAAGAATTACCAAGAGAAGTAATCAGGAGTTTGGTGCAGGCTCACATGGTGCCTTCGATGGTTTGGCCCGCGAATTTTGCGAACACAGTGAACGGCAATGGCGACTATCTGAATGGTTCGGGCAGTAGCGGATTGCAGTTTTCACAAAGTGGTATCAATGCGGCAACACTTGCAAGCAATGGATTTGTATATCATAGCAATGACGTAATAAAAAGTCGGATTTTCGAATCAGTATATTCGGAAATATTCCTGAATCCCGCTCTTCAATGGTCAAATATCGGATTCATCAATAACTACAATAACTCGTTGAGAGAGGATTTGCAGAAGTGTGTTTTAAATGGATTTACATCAGAACGTTATACGCTAATCACCTTCGACGACCAACTTCTCAGGGACGATGGGTTTTTATATAATAGCAGCACAAACGTATTTTCTCATTCAGTACCCGGTGTTGCTGCCAATAGCCGGTTAACACGTTTACTTCGCTCTCATATTTTTGAAGGACTAAAAAACAATCAAATTAATTCGGAAATTACCGATTTTGCGACAGCAGGTTTTGCAAACATGGATAACTGGAATTTTGCTGTAACAAGTTTTGGCGACCCTGTTCGATATAAAAACAATCAGATACAAGCAGCAGGAAATATTGAAGATAACACCTTCGTTAACGTGACCAAAATAAATGACACTTATCTGAATGGAACAGTTTGGAGAGCTGATCGGCCTCTTCAATACTCACCGCGCATATCAGGTTCCACCGATGATAGAAAATTCAGAGATTTAACACTTTGGGAATATCTCGACAGAGCACGTGCACAAAATCCAAATGTGAAACTTTTTGTGGATTATTTGCAGAGGTGTATAAAAACCATTCCCGATGACGCCACCAGCACCGCATTGGACGGCATCAACACCGAACAGTTCTATACCGTGTTAATGCCAAATAATACAGCTATGACAGCTGCCATTAACGCAAAAGTAATTCCCCCGATTGACTCCATAAATTCATCTTTTCCATTAGCATTTGCAAGAGCTGCTTTCTTTATCAATTCGCATATTATACAGGGGCGTGTTTATGTTGATGATAATAAAACATTCCTTTATCCGGCTAATGCACACTCGCCAAACAAGGCACTTTCGCCTGTTCAGGCAAAAGTTAATAATGAAAGACTTGGACTAATAAACCAAAGTTTGTTAATAGAAGTAAGCAAAACACCTACCGGATTGATCAACTGGATACCGCAAAATGTATTACAAGGCAGTAAAGTGCTTGTTTCAGCAGGGGTTTCAGGCACCATGCGTACACAACGTGGAAGACCTACCGGAACAACGATTCCAAACAATTACCGATGTAACCGAATCGCTTGTAAAGCAATTCTGCACGAAGTAAATAACTATTTCACATTCAGACTAAATTAAAACATACCATCAATTATCCATGAAATAATTTCAATCGAAGAAATATTAAATAATAAATTGAATATCGGATGAAAAACACAGGAAAAATTAATATACTCGTTGTAATACTGCTTCTTATCACAGGAACATCTTTAGCACAGGAGGGAAAATTTCTGGTACGTGGTACTATCATTTCGGCCACCGACAAACAACCTATTGTGGGAGCTACAGTTGTTGAAATTAATCCGGATAATCGTACAGTCGGAGGTGCAGTTACCAATCTCGATGGCAATTTCAGCATTCTGGTGTCGAGCAATAAAAACAGATTATCTTTCAGTTACGTAGGTTTCAAAAAGCAAGAAATTGTAATTGGAAATAATACAAGTTTGAAAATTTCGCTGTTTGAAATGGATCAGTTGCAGGAAGTAGTTGTATTAGCAAGACAAAGACAACGCGTGGGCTCCCTCGACATCGACGAACGTGATATTTCGATGGCAATTTCGAGATTAAGTGCAGACGAAATAGGGGAATTAAACGTGGCTTCAGTCGACGAGGCCCTGCAGGGAAGAATGGCTGGTGTTGATATTATGGCTAATTCGGGTGATCCGGGTAGTGGTATGTCAATTCGAATCAGGGGTATTACTTCTATTAGTGGAAATAACCAACCTTTAATCGTAGTAGATGGAATTCCACTTGAAACTGTTATCGGTGCCGACTTTGATTTTTCAACCGCTACCGAGGAGGAGTTTTCACAACTTCTCAATGTGGCGCCTGCCGATATAAAAGAAATTGTGGTTTTAAAAGATGCCGCTGCTACGGCGATTTGGGGTTCGAAAGCTGCAAACGGTGTTTTGCAAATAACTACCAAACGTGGCACAATTTCACCCCCCAGAATTACATTCGTCGCTAAAAATGGTTTGTCGCCACAGCCTGACGCTATACCGACTCTCACGGGAGATGAATACTCCACCATGATTCTTGAATCGTTCATGAATACCGGAAGACCATTGAACTTGCTGACAGTAACAGGAAAACCATTTTCGTATGACCCGCGCGACCCATATACTTTCTATAACTATAGCAACAATACCGACTGGGTGAAAGCTGTTTCGCAAACCGGCTATTCGCAGGACTATAACTTATCGGTGCGCGGCGGTAGCTCCAAAGTTCGCTATTCGTTTTCGGCCGGATATTATAATGCAAGAGGGAACACAATCGGCACCAACCTTTCGCGTATTAATACCCGTTTGAATCTGGACTATTTTGTTTCAGACAAAATTAAATTCTCAGCCGACATTTCATATACACATTCTGATAACCGGCGTAATTTTTTACCCGATGGTAATGAAAGAAACGATGTTCGTTCACGAGCATATACCATGATGCCTAATCAGGGGATTTACGAATTTAACGAATTTGGTGTTCAAATGCCAACATATTTTACGCCATTGAACGGCCCACAGGGCTCATATCCAAATATTTTCAATCCGGTTGCATTAGCAAATCTGGGCTATTTCAAAATAAAAAGTGAAAAAGTGATTCCCCGCTTAATGCTTACAATTACACCGAATGAAACCTGGCGTTATACGTTTGATGTGGCCTTTGATGTAGGGAACGATCGGAAAGAAAAATTCCTTACTCAATCAGCATCTGGCGTGAACTGGTTCGATAACAGGTATTTTAATGCTGCCTCTGTATCTGAGCCTGAATCTTTCGTGATTCAAACGTTTAATAAACTATTTTTCACGCCCCGCTTACAAGAAGACAAACACCGTTTGATAGCATTGTTGGGAGTGAATACTTATTCACGCGAAAGCTACTCATTTGATGTGTCAACTGCCGGATCGCCATCAAATTACCTGACTGACCCTGTAAATTATTATATACTTGACGGCGGCCTTTATTCGGGAGTGGGCCAACAACGCAGCATGAACGCATATACTAATGTGAACTATACTTTCCTCGATAGATATACAATTTTCGGAAATTTATCTTTAAACGGGGACTCTCGCTTTGGTAAAAACTACCGTTATGGTGTTTTCCCTGCTATTTCGGGAAGATGGCGCGTTTCGGGCGAACCATGGCTTGAACCAATTACCGAAAGTTGGCTGAACGACTTTTCTTTTCGTGGCTCATACGGTATAACAGGTAAAAGTCCCGATGCTGATTATCTGTACTTTAACAGATACAGCACCTACAGTTATGGTTATTTGGGCGAATCTGCTTCATACCCATCGTCTCTTGAACTTAAGGAGCTGCGCTGGGAACGGTCAATACAGAACAATTTCGGTATAAACTTAGTAGCATTCGACTATAAGTTAAATGTCGAATTCGATTATTATATCAGAACAACCAAAGACCAATTCAGTGCGAGAACAAATATTCCTACTTCATCCGGTTTTTCAACCATGGCTTTGAATTATGGAACACTCCAAAACAAAGGCATGGAGTTAAGTGTAAGTTTTACTCCTGTAAAAACCAAAGACTGGAATGTAAATGTTGTTTTCAATGTTGCAAGAGAACAAAACTCAGTGAAAGAACTCTCGGAATATGCTGAATTGGATAACTTTAAAGACTGGAGCAGAAATGGAGTATATATAACCAATATAGTTGCAGGACAACCCAGAGGATCGTTTTATGGGTATAAATATGACGGCGTTTTCTTAAATAAAGATCAGACCATTGCCATTGGAAGTAATGGAAAACAAATTACCACAACTGATGAAAACGGCAACATAGTGCCAGTATATATGAAATTTGGTTTCCCAACTGTGAACTATACATTTCAACCCGGAGATGCCCGGTATGTTGATGTTAACAAAGATGGTCAAATCAACTATCAGGACATTGTATATTTAGGCGATTATAACCCCTTGTTTTATGGCGGTTTAACGCCATCAGTAAAATGGAAAAACTGGTCGTTAAATACTGTATTCCATTATCGTTACGGAAATCAAATTGTAAATGCTGCCCGAATGCAACTCGAAAACATGTATAGCTTTGACAATCAAGCCAAGTCGGTGTTACGTCGTTGGCAACATGAGTATGCCGACCCGGCTGATGCACCCGACAACCTCTTACCGCGTGCTTTAAACGCACAGGGCTATAACTGGCTTGCATCCGACCGTTTTGTCGAAGATGGCTCATTTATTCGTTGGAAATCGTTTACTGCCCGCTACAATCTGCCGAAGAAAAATTTATCAGCACTGAAACTGACAGATTTTTTTGTGTATTTTACCATGCAAAATGTATTGCTGCTAACGAATTATACAGGACAGGACCCCGAAATCAGAATTGGTTCTTTTTTGGATAATGCCCGGGCACCAGTACCAAAAAGTTATACTTTAGGTTTTAGTTTATCATTCTGATAAAATATGACTCAGGTTTATTGTAAGATTAAACAACAAAATTAAATGATTACAATCATGAAATTCATTCAATTAACAATACTATTAGTAACCATTTCTGCCATCTCTTCGTGTGATGCATGGCTTGATGTACAGCCTGAAGACGGCGTGGTACGTGAACGCTACTGGAAAACAAAAGAAGAAGTAAGGGCGGCTGTTTTGGGATGTTACTCCCAAATGCTGGACTCAAGAATGATGCAGAGTTATTTTGTATGGGGCGAAATGAGAGCCGAAATGGCCATGCCGGCAAGCGCAGCAAGAGAAGACCTTGTTGCCCTGAACACAGGCGAAATAACCCCCACAAATACTTTTACCGACTGGGCAGGATTTTATACTGTCATCAATCAATGCAATACGGTGATAGAACTTGCACCAGAAGTGCTGCAAATTGACGAATCTTTTACGGAAAAACAACTTAACGAATATTTGGCCGAAGTAATCTCCATCCGCTCACTCATGTATTTCTATCTGGTACGCACATTCCGCGATGTACCTTATACTGAAGAAGCAAGCATATACGATTATCAGAATTTTTCGCTGCCAAAAACCGATGGTAAAGAAATTATTGACAAACTCATTGCTTCGCTTGAGGCTGTTGAAAACAGTATTCCTCTGAAGTATGAAAATACCAGCGCAGCTACACAGGAAAATGCAAGTCATAACAAAGGGCGTATCAACTTCTATGGTTGGGCTAGTTTGCTGGCCGATATATATCTCTGGAAAGGTGAATACGAAAAATGCATTGATCTTACCACGCGCATTATTGAGTCAGGACAATACTCGCTGGTACCTGTTGCACGTACTGAAGTATTAAGTTTCAATATTGAAACAGGCCGAATCGACACTGTTTACGAAGCTCAACAAGGCGATGTTGTTGCAATGTTTAACTCGATGTACGCTTTAGGCAATAGCGTGGAAAGCATTTTCGAACTGCAAAATCCGCCAACATATATTAACCCCTTCGTAAGCATGTTCAGTGCCAATGTGGCCAATACCATTGAAGTGAACCAGGCTAGTTTCACAAATGAGTATTTCACACCTTCAAATATCGACAGAATCTGGCGCGATATACGCACAGAGGGAATTGCTTATCAGGGAAAGTATGTGTGGAAATGGGCAGGGTTAAACAATACAACCAGCCCGGTATTGTGGCGTACATCTTCCACATCAAACAGCAACTGGATTTTCTATCGCCTTGCCGATATCATTTTAATGAAAGCAGAAGCATTAACGCAACAAGCTTTCAGTAACAACGACCAGGCTAAACTAACCCAGGCACTGGAACTGGTAAACAAAGTACGCGAACGGGGCAATGCTCCCGAGTCGACCGATATGTTCTATAAACAAAGCGGAGAACTCGATGCAAAAACAATGGAAGAGTTTGTTCTGGCCGAACGAACAAGAGAACTAACCTTTGAAGGGAAACGCTGGTTCGACCTGGTACGTATGGCACAACGCGATAATTTCAGCACTCGTACCATGGGTTATTTATTACGAATGGTTGTTCTTGCCTCACCACCTGAAAAAACATCTATTATTCAGAGTAAATGGCAAACCAATCAGGGAAGTTTATATTTACCGATTAATTCAGGTGAATTGCAACGCAACAAAAATCTGGTTCAAAATGATTTTTACAGGAAATAAAACAACACATTGAAGAAACATTTTCAATAGTGATTAAAAAATGTATTTACCCATGAAAAAGAATAATTTTATTTCATTATTAGCAGGCTTATTGACAATCATTTCAATAAGTTCGTGCACAAAAGATGTGCGCCAAATAGTAATTTCAGACGACAAACAGTTGGATGAATTAATGGAAGAACATAAACTAAACTTATTTCTCGCAATTCTTGATAAAAGTGAGATGAGAAGCACGGTTCACGCTTATGGAAACTATGCCATTTTTGTCCCAACCGACGAAGCAGTAACCAATTACCTGCAGCAGAATGGCAAATCTTCGGTTAATGACTTTAGCAAAGAAGAAGCAATTGAAATTGTAAAGTATCATCTGCTCAACGTTACCAATAATTCCGACAGCGTAACAACGAACGGATTTGTAGATGGACGCATGGCATACCCCAATTTTTCAGGCTCATACCTAACAACCAAACAGGAAGGCGAAAACATCCGAATCAACCGTAAAGCGCTTATTTTATCTCCGCGTGATATTAAAGCAAGCAATGGCCATTTACATATTGTTAGTCATGTATTAACTCCTCCCGATCCGGCAACTGAATCGTTAACTGCGAGAGTTCGCTCATTACCTGCTGAATTTTCACTGTTCAAAGAGGCTTTTGAACGTTCTGGCCTGGCTGATCTTCTTGCTGTAACCCTAAAAGGACAATGGAAAACACTGTTTATTCAGGATAATGAAGCTTTCGCTTCTGCAGGGATTAACAACATGGCACAATTAATAGCCGATTTAAAAACAAACACTCCTGCCGTGGAAAACGAGGACTCACTGCTTCGCAACTATATCGGATATCGCACTGTGCCGCGCTTGCAGTATGTAACTGACTTGCTTAAGGTCTCAAGTCTTGAAACACTAGTGAAAAATCAGGTGATTACTTTTTCCCGTGAAATCAGCAATACAGAAACCAGGATTTTACTGAATGAACTTAAACTCGGACAAACAACCGAAGCAGGCGTTCCATTAGACAGAAACAGCGAGTTTTCAGATTGGACATGCTCCAATGGAGTATTACAAAAAATCAATGGAAATATTCAGATAAAAATACGTTCAGCTTACAGAATATACTGGGATATTGCCGAACAGCCAGAAATTATGGCATTGCGCAACTTCCGCAAACCCGGAAGCGCTGCCAGTTTCAATCCCGGCGATCTTTCTGAAATAACCTGGCGCTACAGGTCCGGTGCTCCCGTTGCTCAACAACAAATACATTACTGGTGTGGTACCATTCCACAAACAATTGCCGCATTCGACGATAAGTCGCAATATATATATGCCGATTACCTCAGATTTAATCTGGATTTAGGAGCAATTCAGTGGATGGAGTTGATTACCCCTGTACTTATTGGCAGCGAAGAAGGCACCAGTTACAAGGTATGGATATGCTATCGCCGGGAACTTGAATGTTTTGTTAAAACCACTTTCAAACAAACCGGAAAAGATGACCAGATACTGCCCTATATTTTCGACATGTCTTTGTATGCTCCTAATACCATATGGTCTGCTCCTGAGGTTGCCGAGCTCGATGGTTATAAAATGTACAATGCCAAGAGATACAACTCGGTTGTTATTTCAAAACTATTGGGAACAATCAAGGTTTATACTACCGGCAGGCACACTTTGCGTTTGGAACCTACTACAAGCCGCCGTGTTCAACAATTAGGCAATGTAGATATGATACAATTCATACCTGTTGATGAATCCCAACTTTGGCCGCGGGTAGATGTTAAAGGGAACTGGATTGATTCCAATGTCAGAAACTGCCAGATATGGCCTTTGGAGGAATGTCCCGAAGTTACACCATAACTTCTTTGTAGTAAAGAAACAAATTTGTACCAGGTAATAAGTTAATAATACAATCATGAAAATTATCAAATATTTCATATTTGTCGCATTCGTAACTGCATTTGCAGGTTGTGATCCATGGGCTGATATAAACAATATTCAGGATGAACGCAATAAAAACCTTTTAGAAATACTCGTTGAAAAACCTGATCTTTCAACATTCGTAAAAGTACTCGAAAATACAGGATTTGCTGAAAAGCTGAGCGCAGATATGAGTTATACGGTTTTTGCTCCTAACAATACCGCACTTGCGAATATTAATTTAAACGACACAGCCGCATTAACAGCACTCGTAAAAAATCACATTTCTGAAAATATTGCTTATACAGATAAAACCGGGAAATTTGCAATAAACCGCATTTTAATGTTGAATGGAAAATTAGCAACTGTTATCAACAATTTAGTTTCAGGAATACCTGTAAGCAAGTGGAATATAGCTTCGAAAAATGGGGTTATACATCAAATTTCGGGTATTATTGAGGATAGAAAAAATTCATGGCAATATCTTCAAACGCTGCAGGGAAATCCAGTTGTCAATTTCATAACATCCTTCAATGAAAAGGTAATGGATATGACCAGAAGTATTCAAACAGGTGTAAACGCCAGCGGAAAGCCGATATACGACACTGTTTGGACTTACCGCAACACCTTGCTTGATGCATTACCATTGGCTGATGAATTATCCACTTCAACATTCATTTTACCCGAAAAAAAAGGATTGGATGAACTCGCAGCAAAATATGCCAAATATTTCATCCAAAAAGATACTGTTAAAATGTATCAGGAAATTATGAAGGAAATAGTTACCGATATGTTGTTGCCATATACAAAAATAAATACAAGCGGTCGCTTTCTCAATGCTTCAAATGTATTCGTAGATGTGAATATGAATGACATTACAGATAGCATCATTACATCCAATGGCACTATCTATCAAGTAAAATCAGTCAAAGTTAAGATGTTTCAGAACAAAATAAAACCATTGTTAATTGAAGCTGAAGATTTTGTAACCCGCTGGCCTAATGCATGGCAAACCCGACCGCGCACATGGGCAAGTGGCGGAAAAGATGTTGTACTAAAATCACGTTCGCGACATTCTTATGGTTGGCCAGTGCAAAGTACCTATCAGCTCAACACAAAAACACCATCGGGTAAAGATACAGTGGTTACCCGCGATACCACAATCATTACGAGAATCAACAATCTGTATAGTTTCAACTACCGAAGCGAAAATGAATGGCCGGGACAAAACACTCTTGGCGAACCTAATGCGTTTATTTCGTACAATCCGAAAATGTATTCGACCGCATATAAGATTTTTTGGAAAGCCTATAACGACAATGCCGAAGAAGTTCACATTGATGCGCGCGGCGTACCCATGGTTTTTTATCAGAAAATGTACATCAGTTTCCCTGGTGAAAGGGTATTACAGCGGACATCAGCCAATGTTATTACAGGACAATTCTCAACTATTGCCAAACCGGGATTCACGCCAAATCACACCATTATGGCTGCCCGTATGACAGCCGGCGAGAATATCGAAACGCAACTTTCACGTTATAGAGTAAATCAGGGGCATAACATATATCCTAACAGTTTTGTGCTTTTCGATGCTGTCACTCCAAATAATCCTCAACCAACAAGATCTGAAGATATTTATGGTAGAGAAGGCATTCTTATTTGTCCATTCTACGGACAGGCAACCTTTTTTGTATCAAACACATGTATTGGTGAGTTCACACATCACGACGGAACAGTTCAGGCCTATTTGCAGGCAAATAAAGCCTCCAATGCTGCTGGTATTATTTTCCTTGACTATATACGTTTAGAACCTCAGGTTGACCCTAATGATTAACAGTAAAACAGCAAATTTAATAAAATGAAGAAAACCATATTCTTAGCAGCATCTATTTTGATTTTTTTCTGTGAAATTGCCGTGGCGCAAACGATTAAAACAGGAATTCAAAAACATACTGTAACCGGCACTGTACTGGATGCAGCTACCAGCAAACCAATACCTGGTGCAAATTTAGAAGTGCCCGGTGTTGCTTCAGCTATTACTGATGATAACGGACATTACAGTATTTCCATATATAATGCGGAAATCATCATGAATGTATCTGCTACCGGTTACAACAAACGGGAAATTTCAATTCGGGGGCGTAGTGTTATTGAAATATTACTTAATGAGGAAAACTACAAGGGTGCTTCAAAAACAATACATACTCCGGTAGGCGATCAGTCGGTAACAAAATCTGTTTATTCCTGGTTTGGGATTAAAGAAGATAATCTTGCTGCAATATCAGTAACACCTGATGCATTGCTAAAAACACAGGCAAGCGGACTTAATGTGCTTACCAGATCAGGAACTCCCGCAAGCGGATCAAATTTCTACCTGCATGGTATTAACACAATGAATGCTGGTTCGATGCCACTGTTTGTGGTGGATGGAATGCCTTACGAAAACACTTTTTATTCTTACTCATTAATTGGCAACTATTTGTCAAATCCACTTTCATCTATCGACCCCAAAGATATTGAAAGCATCACTGTACTTAAAAATGGAACTTCACTTTTTGGAACCAAGGGTGCTAATGGCGTTGTTTTGATTAGAACATTACGATCAAATTCACTCGAAACCCGCATTAATGCATACGTAAATACCGGAATCGGCTTTGAGCGTAGTGAATTGCCTCTTTTAAACAACATGGAACACAAACATCTTCTTGCTGAACTTTACCAAAAAGCAATCCCCGATGTATCGCCCGCAACGCTGAACAATACATTGCCATTCCTCAATCAGAACGTACCGGTAAAACAACCCTGGGGTTACGAAGGAAATATTGATTATTACCGCTACAATGCTAATACAAACTGGCAAAACCAGGTACTTGCACCATCGCTGAAACAGAACGTTTATCTGAATGTTGCGGGAGGAGATGAGGTTGCTACTTACGTACTTTCGCTTGGTTACCTGAATCATGACGGAATGGTTAAAAACACAGGGTTCTCACGTTTTAATACACGTTTCAATTCTGAAATTAAATTCTCACAGAAGTTCAGAGTGCTGGCTAACATGAGTTTTATGTATGCAACCAAACATCTGCCAAATGAGGGTGGAAATATAGCTCTGAACCCCATACTTGCTTCGTTGGTAAAAGCCCCATTTACAGCACCTCACATATATAATGCAGAAGGGAGGAAATCGCCTAATCTTGAAGATGCGGATTTCTGGAACTTGTCGAATCCTTATGTGCTGGTTAATAATAAAAACAATATTGTCAATATTAACTACCGGTTTTTTGGCTCCTTTGAGTTTATTTACAACATAAACAGCCATATTTATATGGCTTCACAGCTCGGACTGAATTTTCACAAAGAACGTGAAAAAGCCTTCTATCCAAGTACAGGAGTGGCTTTTAAACAAGATGAATACACGGTAGATGTTTTGAACGAGTCGCATCATCGTGTTGATAGGTTATTCTCGCTTTACAGCGACACCTACATCAATTACAAGAACACTTTTAACCGCGAACATGCTCTGAATATTCGGGCAGGGCTTCGTTATCAGGATAATGCTGCCAATAATAATTACGGCTTAGCTTTCAATACTTCATCCGACGAATTCAAATCGCTTCAATATGGTGCTGCAACCCTGCGCAGGGTAGGCGGAAGTATTAACGATTGGAAATGGACATCGATTTATGCCAATTTGGATTATTCATTCCTAAACAAATATTTTTTCAATGTGCAAAGTGCTTTCGATGCATCATCACGATATGGAGTAAATATATCAAAGTTCCAGCCTTTTCCATCGGCAGGTGCAGCCTGGCTTATTTCGAACGAGAAGTTTTTGGGTGATCAGAATTGGATAAATCTGCTTAAAGTAAGTGCTAACTATGGCATTTCGGGCAATGATGACATTGGAAATTACAATGGTGCACGCTACTATTATCCCTACGCCCTGGTCGGACAGTTCGGACTGGTGCGCACATCGCTGGTAAACACCGAACTTAAACCCGAACGTTTGGAGCGTTTGGGTATGGCCATCGACCTCTCCATGCACGACGAACGTATTAATTTAGGCTTGTATCTGTATTCAAATACAGTAAACGATATGGTTTTGAGCGTAAAACCTGCAAGTATTTCCGGATCGCAGAGCAATATTATTTTAAACGCCGGAAAAATGCGTAATACCGGCTTCGACATAAACATCAATACGCGGATTGTTAACAACGAGATAATAAAGTGGGATTTGGGATTAATGGTGTCCAACTATACTAATAAAGTGCTCGATTTGGGTGGAAAAGAATTTTATACCGATTTTCTCGGAGCTACAATACAATCGAAAGTGGGTCAATCACTTGGTCAGTTTTATGGCTATAAAACCAATGGTGTATATGCAACAACTGCCGATGCTGCTAACGATGGACTCAGCATACGTGAAGGGCTGGTGCTGATACCTTTTGGCGCAGGAGATATGCGATTTGTAAATCAAAACGACGATAAAGTAATAGACGAAAGCGACCGGGTTGTCATTGGCAATCCAAATCCCGACTTCTTTGGTAATATCAATTCAAGACTGAAATATCAGAATTTTGAACTGAATGCCACATTCTTTTATTCACTGGGTGGCGATGTATATAATTACACCCGCTCACAGCTCGAAAGCATGTCGATGCCTTACAATCAACTGAAAACTATTGTTAACCGCTGGAGAATGGAAGGCGATGCTACTTCGGTACCTAAAGCCACTCCCGGCGACCGGATGGGTAATGCCCGTTTTTCTGATCGCTGGATTGAAGATGGTTCGTATATGCGACTCAAAAACGTTACTTTATCATACAATGTGGATTTAAAACTCCCAATCATTGAGAATTGTCTGATTTACATCACGGGCGAAAACCTGCTAACGTTTACCCGTTACAAAGGGCTTGATCCCGAATTTGCAGCCGGTGCTAATCCACTGTTAATGGGTATCGATCCTTCAGTTGTACCACATGCGCGTACAATTTCAGCAGGCATAAAACTGGGGCTGTAATCAAAATAAGTGTTTGAAAAAGAAATAAAGAATTTGGATATGAAAAAAATACTCTTCACACTCATGCTTGTAACAAGCGCACTGTTGTTCAACGCCTGTAAAGATGATGACCTGGGAAATGCAGTTCCTTACGAAAAGTTTTATCAAAACCTTTCGGATGCAGACCGTGCCATTTTAGGGGTGTATGCGCAATTCACAACTTTGGCCAAACAAGTTATCATTCTGAACGAGTTACGTGCCGACCTGATGGATGTAACAAGTGCTGCAACTCCCGAACTCGAAAGGCTCAATGAAAATAAAATTGACGAAAGCAATGAGTGGGTTACTCCTTTACAATTTTATGCCGTAATAAATTCGTGCAATGATGTACTGGCAAATTTTGACAAAATGTTAGCTGAAAATAAATTTACCCGCGATGAATATAACGAAAGATATTCCGATATTGGAGCATTGCGTACCTGGATTTATCTTCAGCTATTAAACATTTATGGAAGCGTTCCCTACATTACCGAACCACTCGTAAATCTTTCTGATGTGGAGAAATACAAAGGACAACGTGAAAATGCCGATGTCCTTTTGCCCAAACTAATCAATTTCATGAATAGTTTACCATTGCTCGATGATTATATCTACTCCAGTCTGGTGAGTGGAACGCCCAATGGGTATTCTCTTGATCCCATGTTTGTAAGCAAGCGACTTGTATTAGCCGATCTGTATCTCCATAATAATCAGTATGCAGAGGCAGCCCACCATTACCGCAAAATGATGGCAACCGACGAAACAAGTGGCAATTTAACTTTACGCAGACAACGCTACCGGCTATACAATTTTCCTTTTACCGCTACATCCGGAGAACCCGGCTGGTATGCGATTGTTTTTCGCGACGGACGAATTGAAGATGAAGGCGGATTGATAAATACCTGGAGGTACATCTTTACCGATCCCTCTTCATCACGAAGAGCAAGCGACCGTGCAGCAATGGAACGCATTTGGTACATTCCATTCGATGACAAGCTTGAACCTGTCAACCCCTTTACCAAACTCTTTGAAGGTTATCAGCTCAAAGCATCAGATTACGCCATGGACTCTTTGTGGGGTAAACCAATGCGCAATCAATTCCCTTATGATGCCCGCGGAAAGGGCGGATCGTACACTGACGATGGGTTAATTATCAAATACAGTGGGAGGAATTCCGGCTCTTTAGCAAGACAACACGGTTTTTGGATGTTAAACCGAGCTGCAGGTTTACATCTGAGGTATGCCGAAGCAGCTAATCGGGCTGGTTATCCATATCTGGCATGGTGTTTCCTGAACAATGGAGTCAGAAATTCAAAATATCGTTTTCAAAAACCAGATGGAACTTTTTTCCCCGACGATTCGTGCTATGTAACCGGTACAAGTCCGTTCGATCCATACCCGATTGATTATCGTTTCGATGCCCGTTATCCGCGTGAATGGGAGCAAAATGCAGGAGTGCGTGGCCGTGCTTTTATGCCCGTTGTAAATTTTCCTGCCGGGCTTACAACGCAATTAGACAGTATTCAATGGCTCGAAAAACAGATTATTCGCGAAGCAGGTCTTGAACTTGCTTTTGAAGGACATCGCTGGAGCGATTTGGTGCGCGTTGCCCGCCGAATGAACAAAGAAGGACGCGACGGATTCCGGTTCCTTTTCAATGAAAACATCAAAAAGAAATATGAAAGGGCAAATATACCACCTCCTGCCTTTACTGCGAATGAGCAAAGCTGGTATATTCCTTTTTACGAATAATTTTCTGATTCATTTAGTGTTGAAAAAAAATAACTGTAAATAGTAAGATCGTACACAGTAATTTAATAAATTTATTCAATCAATAAATCAAAAACACTACTTTCACATAGCATTACCACACCTCTGCTATGTGGAAAGTGGTAAAAGAAATAATCAACAGAGGTGTTATATTAAATTTATAATTACAATGAAAAAAACAATTACATTACTAATTATTGTCGTTACTACGGCAATAATGAGTTTGGGAACAGCTCATGCACAAACAAGACATTTCTTCCCGAACTATTTTATTAACCAAACATTTGATGGAGTTGAAGCTATGCCGGCAGGTTGGAGCTTTGGTAGTGGCGCCACAGCATACATTGGTCGTGCTGGCGCAAGTGCATCTTTTGGTTCGCCTGCACAGGGATTTGTTACAATCAGCGGTTCAGGCTCAGGTGCCCGTGGTGGTGAGTTGCGTTTCCCTTCAACTGCAACAAGTCAGTTCAAAGATTCAACAGTTTGGGTCGTTGAATTCGACTGGACAGCCAATGCAGTAGGCTTAAATGGCATGCAAGCTGCCACCGGAGTAACATTGTTAGGCCCGAATAGCGTCAACCTTGCTAATACTACAACATTCTGGGCTGCCTCAATTTTCGAATTTTATGTTTACAATGCAACTGGCAACATTTATTTAAGCAATCTCGATCCCCTGGGGACAGATTTTGTAACAGGGCGGCCTTTGCACGTTGATGGATTATCAACTCCGGTGGGCTATTGTTCTGATGGCAATAATTCATACTTCGGACGCAGGGGAACAACTGTTGCCATAGCCGACAGTTTGAACCGCACTAACAGAACTAAAATTGCATTTGGTATTGGTAGAAAGTATCGCGTTTTTGCAGAAATGAATTTTGCTACCCAAATGCTACAAAAGTTCGTTATGTACGAAATTGCAAATCCTGCAAATGGAGACACAATCTACAATAAAACGTTTGTTGCACCTTTTGCAGTTGGTACTGCGCCTACAGTAGTAAATCTTGAAGATCGTAAAGTTACACAGTTCGACCGATTGGCATCATGGGCTACAAGACCCCCGGGTGCGAATGGAGTTGCAAATCACTCGTATGATAATCTGCAAACCTATGTTTGGAAAGAATCAATTGGAATTGCTGATGTAACAATTAAATATGTAGATCGCCTGGGCAATCCGGTTAAAGACCCGAGAGTAATTGAAGGTCAGCAGGTAAACTCAACTGTTTGGCTTTCCGATATTGACAAAAGCAATTTCACTTCTTCTGACGGACTCTTCTATTATTTCTACGATGAACCTGCCACTAAATTAGCAAATGCCGCAAAAGGTGCAGATGGTGAAAGTGTAAAAGTTGATTTTATTTCGACCCCGGGCGTCGACAATTCCCTGTCTGTGGTCTTCAAAAAAACAGCTATTACAGCAGGCTCTTATATTTGGGGTGGTGATGCTTCAGGTAAGTGGAATTATCTGGATGACAACTTCAGAATCTCCGGTGGTGTACCCATGTCATACCAACCAGGAAATGCAGCAGTATTTTCGAATGCTGATGCACTTAGTAAAACTGTTGAAGTTGTGGGTAATATCGAACTAAACGATGCTAATATGACAGTTTCAGCTCCGGATTATACATTTACCGGAACCGGAAGAATTCTTGGTACAGGTACACTCCTTGTAAGTGCACCGGTAACACTGGGTGCTGACAACCGTTTATTGGGTGGAGCAGTTATTCAAACAAGTCAGCCTGTTACATTGAAACATGCGAACTCTGCAGCGAAATTCAGCACAACCGAACCTGAAATTTCTTTAAATCTTGAAGCAGGCGCAACTTTCACAAGAGCAATCGAAGGCCCTGCAGGTGGAACTTTGAATTTGAATCTTGTTTCACTGAACGAATATGCATCTGCAATCAGCGGTTTCTCTACTGTAAATATCCGTCAGGGAGTGCAAACAAGTTTACAGTCGGCTACATGGCGCACTGGCTGGGGTGGTACGATGCCCGTGAATGCACAGGTTAATTACTACAACGATGTGGTAGGAACCATGATTCCTAACGGTTTGGGTGTAACTAACACTGTATTGCAAAATGCCAAACTACATTTGGGACCGCATACACGCCTTGTACGCCAATACAATGAAAATTCGAATAATGCTGACGTCTTATTGATCGGCGAATTAACAGGTGTTGCCGGATCCCGCATTGAATCAGGATTTGTTGATGGTCGCTATTTCCGTTACGATATTGGTGGTTTGGGTACCGATGCAGTTTTCAATGGAGAAATTGGAGCGTTTACCAGAACTATCGTAGCAGCTACCGAAACAACGCCTGCCGTAACTACTTACGCAGCAAACGGCGTGGGAGTCACTAAATCAGGTGCCGGAACCTGGACTGTTAACGGTAATTTCAATTTCCCGACCGGAACCAGAGGTAGCCAGTTGAATGTAAGTGGTGGTAAGTTTGTTGTTAATGGCAATGTTTTATTCCCAAATCATTCCAGAGAAGGAAGTCAAATGAATATCACCGGCGCAGGAGTGATGGAAGTTAATGGCAAAATTACTTTTGCTACTGACTCCTCAGCGCATGTAATAAGAGTTACTAATGGCACTTTACAATTGCGCGATTCGATCAAAGCTCCTGCCATGAATCAAATTGCACTTACTGTCGAAGCCGCAGGTATACTGAAAACGGGCAATAATTTTATTGGGGCTTCATCAGTTATTGTAAACGGAACTGTAGAGGGTGGAGGTACCTTTGGCAACTCATTCTCCTTAACAAGTGAACTTGCCATTTTAAAACTCAAAGTAAATAGTTTCGAAGAAGGCAATTTTGAATTCGTTGAATCTTTTGGCGATATCAGCATCAAAAAGGGTATAATCGATATTTCAGTACTAAGTCCAATTCATGGAAGTAAACAGATAACCATTTTGAAAGCCGGAGGTAACTACGACATTCTCGATAATATGGCCTTTGTACAGATATTGGTAAATGGAAAGAACATTACCGGAAACACTCCACAAACAGAAGTTCCTGCAGGTGGCGGAATTTATTACTTCGATCCTGAAACAGGTATTCTGGGCCATATTGGAACCTCAGGCATTAATGATGTAAATGCTAACAAGGAAATCAAGAGCGTTGAATACTTTAATATGCTGGGTCAGAAAGTAACCAAATACCACGAAGGCACCATCATAAAGAGGACAACCTATTCCGACAATAGTGTTACTACAATCAAATATCTCAACAAAGAAAGATCCTTTAATCGTTAATAAAAATTCTGCGAATTGATTAATTTCAATTCGCAGAATACCTTTTTTGAAAGCATCTTTGGCCGGGTAAAACCGGTTGAAGATGCTTTTTTTGTGCAAATATTACAGTCATGCACTAACCCATTTTACAGCTCAACTTTCCGATTATGTTAAAAAACAGTTAAAAAAAGGGTTAAATTAGCGGACATTTAATGGTTTCCTTAGCTTTTGAGGTTGGACAATTTCGTA
>CAYGJI010000003.1:0-9076 GCA_964350125.1 uncultured Paludibacter sp.
TTATGTTGTTTTTAAATACGTTTAAAATATGACATTATTTTCTTCCTGTTACTTAACCGAAGTGCTTTTTTCATGTACTGTACTTACGGCAGGAAAAAATGTGATGTGAACTATGAATCGATATCCAATTGAGTTGCCTGCAATAGTAAACATAACGCTATATTTGCACAATAAAATTCTCTTTTTCCGTTTTCAGTATTAAATTTTAAACTTATGAAAACCCGTTTTTTTTATCTGCTTCTAATGGCAGTTTTTACAATTAACTTATTCTCTCAAAATCCTGAATTTCAAAGACTTATTCAGAAGGGGATTGGGTTTCACGATAACAGGGATTATCCTAACGCCATCAATGCCTATGAGCAGGCACTAAAACTGGAGCCCGGATCTCTGCTGGCTTTCTATGAAATCGCATTTTCATATTTTGAAATGAAGGATTATAAAAATGCCGTTAAGTTCAGCAAAAAAGTAATACAGGCCAACAAGGATCATATGCTTCAGGCCTATATCATTTATGGCAGTTCGCTCGATTTGATGGGCAAAACAAAAAAATCAATAAAAGTGCTTGAAAAGGCCGGAAAAAAGTACGATCATTATCTCATTCATTATAATCTTGCCGTTACCTGTATGAATGCAGGATATACTGATCAGGCTTACAATGCATTAATAAAAGCTATTCATAATCGTCCGCAACATCCCGGAAGTCATTTGTTGCTCAGTAAAGTTTGCGCAGCATTGAATCAGAAAACACAATCGGCGCTTGCTCTTTACTACTTTCTAATGCTTGAGCCGGGTTCGGAACGTGCAAAAGCAGAGTATCCCCGGTTAATCAAGTACTTAAAGGAAGGTGTTGAACGAAAGGATAATAAGAATATTTCCGTGTATCTCAATTTGTTAAGCGATGACCCGTTTAGTGCTGTTGAAACCACACTCAGCCTTTACAAATCCATTTTCCTGTTGGAAGAGAAATCGAAGATCAGTGACATGGAGCGATATCAGCAACTTACTGCACACCTGTTTGCAAGTGCATTGGATTTCAAAAAAGATAATAAAGGTATTTTCTGGGAATTCTATGTCCCCTTTTTCGGAACAATACAAAAAGAAAAAATGACAGAAGTTTTTTTCTATCACATTTCATTGTCGCAGGGCGAAGATGTTGTTAACTGGCTTAAAAAGAACGAAGATGCCTACACAAGAATGATTCATTGGGTAAGTTTACAGTAAAAAAAAATGTTTATTTTCTGAATCTTACTTTCCGATACAAAACTTACCAAAGATATTTCCAAGTACTTCATCATTGCTGATTTTCCCGGTAATTTCACCCAAATAGTGCATGCACTCGCGTAAGTCCTGTGAGAGGAAGTCGCCTGTAATGCCTGATTCAAGACCTTCATTAACTCTTTCGATTGCATTCAGGGCTTTGTGTAGTGCTTCGTAATGACGTATATTGCTCACTACCACATCGCCCGGATTAATTTCCGGGATTTGAGATGCTCTGTGAAGAGCGTCTTCGAGTAAATTGAGGTTGATTTTTTGTTTGGCTGAGATATAGATTTTTTCAGCTTCGAACGAACTGAAAAGCTGATCTAACACCTCAGTTTCTTCATTGGTAATTTTATCTATCTTATTGAATACCAGTATCACTTTCTTGTCGGAAGCTTTTTTATGGATTTTTTCTGTTAACCATTCCATGTGTTCACTCAACTGAGTACAATCGAGTATCCACAGCACAATGCTGGCTTGTTCAATCTTTTGGTAAGTTCGCTCAATACCCAGGTTTTCGATGGTATCAGAAGTTTTGCGGATACCCGCCGTGTCGATAATACGAAAAGTGATGCCCTTGATTTCCACCACATCTTCAATAAAATCACGTGTAGTACCGTGGATATCGGAAACAATGGCTTTGTCTTCGTCGAGCAACAGATTCAGTAATGTCGATTTACCAACATTGGTCTCGCCCACCAAAGCTACCGGTATCCCGTTTTTCAGAGCCTGACCAACCCTGAAAGAATCGGCCAACTTGCTGATGATCGATGTGATATCAGTTGCTAAATCTTTCAGTTGTGATCGGTCGGCAAACTGCACATCTTCTTCCGAAAAATCGAGTTCCAGTTCGATTAGCGAAACAAAATCAAGAAGTTGGCCCCGGAGCTGTTTCAGTTGTTTAGAAAAACCACCCCGCATGTGGTGCAGGGCCATCCGGTGTGCCGAAGCCGACGAGGAGGCGATGAGGTCGGCTACTGCTTCTGCCTGCGCCAGGTCCATTTTGCCATTCAGAAATGCCCGCTGAGTGAATTCCCCTGGTTGAGCTAATTCACAGCCTTCCTGGATCAACAGTTGTAAAATACGTTGCTGAATATACAGCGAACCATGGCAGGAAATCTCTACCACATCTTCTCCAGTGAAAGAATGAGGCGATTTAAATACGGTGACTATCACATCATCAATCCATTCGCCGTCGACGCTTTTTATATGGGCAAACCCAGCCTGATTTGCATCAAGCATCTTCAGTTTTTTATCTTCCTGATGAAACAAGAGCAGTTTTTCGGATATAGATATTGCTTCGCTGCCGGATACGCGTATCACGGCAATACCGCCGGTTCCGGGGGCAGTTGAAATAGCGCATATGGTAGGCGATTGATTCATGGTATTAAATTATTCTGTGATGTGCAACCTTTAATCAGATTCTCTCCAACACGGTGTGTATAAGATTGGCAATGTAGGGTTTATAGTCGGTATTAGCTGCTGCGACACGGCGGTTGGCTATCACCGTGCAAACAGTCATCGCTTTATGACCCATGAGCAGCGCTAATCCGGCAATAGCCGAACCTTCCATCTCATAATTGGTAATTTTAAATCTGTCGAATCTGAAACTTTCTATTTTATTGTTTAAATCAGGGTCGGCTAATCCTATGCGTAATTCCCTTCCCTGTGGTCCATAAAATCCATTTGCCGAGATGGTTACGCCTCTAATCATGTCATTCTGACCAATTCGGTTTACCAACTCAGCATCGGCATCAACTACGTAGGGAGCTGCCAGTTGTGGATTCCAGTTCAGGTGTTGTTTCAGCGCATCTTCAAAATCCAGATCACTAACCTGATCGCGACCTGCATAGAAATTCAGCATTCCGTCGAAGCCAATGGATTTCTCCGAAATGAGAGGACTGCCAAGCGGAATGTCGGGTTGCATGCCACCGCAGGTGCCGATACGAACCATGGTCAACTGCCTGAATTCCGGTTTTTCCAACCTTGTTTCAAGATCAATGTTGGCAATTGCATCCAGCTCATTTACAACGATATCGATATTGTCGGTGCCGATGCCGGTTGAAATTACCGAAATCCTTTTTCCAAGATAAGTACCGGTTACCGTATTGAATTCTCTGTTCGAGATATTACATTCACGGAAATCAAAATGGGCTGCAATTGTCTCAACCCGTCCGGGGTCACCTACCAGAATTATTTTATCAGCCAAATGTTCCGGCTTCAGATGGAGGTGAAAAATACTTCCGTCGCTGTTGATAATTAGCTCGGAGGGAGGAAAATGTTTCATCTATTGTTGTATTGGTTTTTTCTTATCTTTGCACAAAGATAATGAAATCTTTTCCGTAACAACAATTTTTCTGTTCATAAAAAATGGATTCTCACCGACTTCCTCATCCTCTGGTAGCACTTGTTCCGGTTGTTCTGCTGATATTAATGGTGGCCGTTGCTGTAGTTTTGTTCGGGGGCGATGCAATGATGGGTGCAAGTCAGATGGCACTGCTTATTTCCACAGCTATATGTTTGCTGATAGGGAAATTCACCATCTACACAACTTGGCATGATTTTGAAAAACACCTCCACAGGAATTTCAAAAACATCTCTATGGCTTTGCTTATCCTGCTGGTAATCGGGGCCTTATCGGCAACCTGGATGATAAGCGGAGTAGTGCCACTGTTTATCGTGTACGGAATAAAAATTCTTACTCCCGAAATATTTCTGGTTTCCGCATGTCTTATTAGCGCTGTTGTTTCAGTGCTTACCGGTAGCTCCTGGACAACCATCGCTACAGTAGGTTTAGCCCTGCTGGGTATTGGAATTGCCTTGGGATTACCTGCAGGTTGGATTGCAGGTGCTGTAATCTCAGGTGCTTATTTTGGTGATAAAATTTCACCGCTTTCCGACACCACCGTGTTGGCTTCTTCGGTAACTGGTACACCCTTGTTTACCCACATTCGTTTCATGTTGATTACAACAGTTCCTTCCCTTATCATAACATTAGTTGTTTATGCCATTGCTGGATGGATGATTCCACAGGGAGCTCCTGTGAGTGCCGACGAATTTGAATCGGTTCTACTCAGCAAATTCAATGTATCGCCCTGGTTGTTGATTGTGCCTGTTGTTACAGCTTTTATGATAATTAAACGTTGGCCGGCACTTGTAACACTTTTCCTGTCGATGATTCTGGCTTTGATTTTTGCACTGTTTTTCCAGTCGGATTTGCTGAAAGAGATAGCCGGAAGCGTACACGATAAGGGTTCACTGCTTCGGGGTGCTTTGTCGCTGACTTTTGGTCCGACTGCCATCGATAGCGGAAATGCAGGCATAAACTCATTGATTGCAACAAAAGGGATGCAGGGGATGCTTTATACGGTTTGGATAATCATTTGTGCTACCTGTTTTGGGGCTGCTATGGCCTCTACCCGAATGCTCGAAAGTTTGACCAAAGCCCGGATTAGCAAAATTCACAAAACACCGGGCATGGTTGGCTCCACGGTATTCACCGGACTGCTGGCCAATTTAACCATGGGTGATCAGTATCTTGGTATTATCCTCACCGGGAATCTCTACAAGGACCTTTACGAGCATAAAGGTTATGAAAGCAAATTACTGAGCCGTTCGGTGGAAGACAGTGTTACAGTTACATCAGTGCTTGTGCCCTGGAATTCATGTGGCATGACTCAAAGTACGGTGCTTGGCGTAGCCACCCTGACATATTTACCTTTTGCGGTTTTTAATTATGTTAGTCCATTGATGAGCATTCTGATTGCTGCTATTGGTTTCAGAATCAGTAAAAAAGAAACTGCACAAATCAACAATAAGTGATTTGCGCAGTTGATACCATTTTCAAGTTTACACTTTGCTCGTTGAAGGTTTATCCTTGATCTGGTCGATGCAGATACGCACAAAATCCCATTTGTCGTAATCGTTGCGCATGGCTGTTTCATTCCAAAAAACAAAATCAATATCTATGGGGATGATTCCCTGTGCTTTACCTTCAGGTGTTCGACCGAGTTCAGCCTCAATTTGTTTGAAAAAACGGATAGAATCCTCAGCCTTTTCATCAGAAAGTATTTTAATGGCTTGATTCAGAAAGTAATGCTTGTACTTTTCGCCCCGTGGCAGGGTAATAAGCACAGCACTTTCGTCAATGATTTCATAATGATCATTGATTTTATCTTTGGCCTTTACGATATTTTCTTCGGGATGATGGTTACTCCCGAGCATGATAATACCTTCGTTCATACTTTGATTTAAAAAAGCCGGCTATAAATCCGGCTTCAATAATACTGTTAGTACCTATAATCTTTCAATTGCTCCTGCAATCGCTTTCTTGCCAGAAAAATACGGCTTTTAACCGTTCCTATCGGAAGATTCATTGTTTCAGCTATTTCTTCGTATTTGTACCCCTGAACATGCATCGAGAATGGAATGCGATACTCGTCGACAAATGATTCAATGCTGTTGGTAATTTCACCAACTGAATATGAGCTTTCCGGACTCTCAAATCCGGAATTCTGAGGTAAATTCAGATGGTGCATATCTTCAGTTCTGTCAATTACCGTTTGATTTCGTACAATCTTTCGATAATTGTTGATGAAGATGTTCTTCATAATAGTTAAAACCCATCCCTTGAAGTTTACGTTGTCAGTAAATTTCTCCTGATTGTCCAATACTTTCAGGGTAGTATCTTGCAAAAGATCTTCAGCTTCTTCGCGATTCAGCGTAAGCGAAAACGCAAAGTTTCTCATGTTGTTCTGCAATGCTACCAATTCATTTTCAATGTGTACATTTTTCATTTTCTGTAATTTTTTTGTGTGAATTTAACAGAATCTGCCGCAGAACCATTAATTCCGGAGCAGGAAAAAAACTTCCTGAAAAAGCAAGTGATTGATTGTCAGCTGTCTATACTGAAGGCCTCGTTAAAAAGAGCTCTTTTGGAATTTTTTGAATTTATTCTCGATGCAAATGTAAAAATAATTATTTGAAATTGTTGTATATTTGGGCAAAATATTTTAAGAGATGAAACAAATAAATGTATTGATTTTGTTTATATTGGTGGTATTATCTTCCCCGATGCTTAATGCCCAATCAAAAATTGTGTATAAGATTGATATTAAGAAAGATATAGGTAGCACAACCTGGCTTTACACACAGAAGGGCTTCGAAGAAGCTAGGCAGAAGAATGCAGATGTGATACTGATTCACATGAATACATATGGTGGTGAAGTGCTGTATGCCGATTCTATCAGAACAAAGATTCTCAATTCGGAGATTCCTGTGGTTGTTTTCATCGATAATAATGCAGCATCGGCAGGTGCTTTAATTTCGATTGCCGCTGATAAAATTTTCATGCGGCCCGGAGCCAGTATCGGAGCAGCTACTGTTGTAAACCAAACCGGTGAACAAATGAATGATAAATTTCAGTCGTACATGCGTTCCACCATGCGTGCCACAGCGGAAGCTCATGGAAAGGACACGATTGTGCAGGGAGGCGATACAATTTTTAAGTGGAAGCGTGATCCACTGATTGCCGAGGCTATGGTGGATGAACGTATTATTGTGCCTAACCTGATTGACTCGGGTAAAACGCTTACTTTCACTGCTCAGGAAGCGATGAAATACAATTATTGCGATGGCATAGCGAACAACGTGAAGGAAATAATTACAAAACATCTGCAGTTTGAGGATTATAAGCTGATTAGTTTTCAACCAACAGCAATGGACAATATCAGGGGATTTTTGATGAGTTCCGTTTTTCAGGGGATACTGATTATGCTAATCATTGGAGGAATATATTTTGAACTGCAAACACCCGGTATTGGATTTCCGCTGGCAGTGGCAGTAGGAGCTGCACTCTTATATTTTGCTCCACTTTATCTGGAAGGTTTAGCAGCAAACTGGGAAATACTGATTTTCATAATCGGATTGATACTTATTGCCATCGAAATATTTGTAGTTCCGGGATTCGGTGTTACAGGCATTTCGGGAATTGTATTGGTGATAGCCGGGCTAACACTAAGTATGCTGGAAAATGTGAATTTTGACTTCGAACCGGTTCAATCAGGTAAAATTGGAAAAGCTTTGTTAACAGTTACCGCAGGGATATCTTTGGGTTTCGGTTTGGTTTTGTACTTCAGTAGCAGGATTGGAGCACGGGGAATATTCCGCAGTATAGCGCTGAATACCAACCTCGAAAACAAGGCCGGTTATATCGGAGTTCCCATTGAAAACAAAAAACTGGTGGGAAAAAGCGGAGTTGCACACACCGATTTACGTCCTTCAGGTAAAGTTACCGTGGATGGAACTACCTACGATGCCACCACCGACGAAGGCTTTATTGCCAAAGGTACGGAAGTGAAAGTGGTTAGATTCGAACTTGGTCAATTATATGTTTTAGAGAATCGATAAACCCAAACACATCTTCGGGTTGGGTATCGAAGGAACACATCCAGCGCAATTCAAGCGTTTTTTCGTCCCATATATAAAAAGGATATAGCTTCTGCAGGGGAGCTATCGCTTTTTCAGGGATAATCGCAAACACTGCATTGGCATCAACGGGTCTGACAATACACACATCGGGAAGTTTGGATGATTCAGTGGCAAGCAGTTGAGCCATATTGTTGGAATGCTTTGCCATCGTGCGCCAGAGTTCATTGTTGAGCAATGCTGCGAATTGAACGGCAATAAAACGGTTTTTTGAGAAAAGTTGGGCCGATTGTTTCTGATAAAAGTCGGCATGTTTCTTTAATTCTTCATTGAATATAAGGATGGCCTCACCCAGCATCAGCCCGTTTTTTGTACCACCGAAGCTCATGATATCCACCCCGCAATCAACTGTTGCAGCTTTCAGGTTAGTGTTAAGTGCTGCTACTGCATTCGCAATCCGTGCCCCGTCGATATGCAGGAACATGCCGTGAGTATGGGCAAAATCGCTCAGTGCGCGAAGTTCGGCGAGGGAGTAAACTGTTCCGAGTTCGGTACTCTGGCTGATGGAAATGACCCTTGGTTGATTGTTATGCACATTTCCCAACGATTTCAACACTGGCTTAACCAATCCGGGAGTTAGTTTACCGTCGGGAGTTTGTAGCGGAATCAGCGAACAACCAATTGCCTGAACCGGTGCTCCACATTCATCGACATGAATATGTGCAGTTGAGGCACATACTACAGCTTCAAAGGGTAACGTGCAGCATTTCAGTGCAATAACATTGGCACCTGTACCATTGAAAGTGTAAAGTACTTTCACAGGTCCGAAAATCTCAGCAAAAAGTTTGTTGGCTCGCGCTGTTATGGTGTCGTTGCCATAAGATATTTCGTGAAGTGTATTGGCATTATTGATAGCTTCAAGTATTACAGGATGAACACCTGAATAATTATCGCTGGCAAATGATTTCATGTTTTTTCAGAATTTGAATTTGTCGAAAAAGCCCCTTTTGGTATCCGGTGCCTGAGTAACATCCTCAACCGATTCGTCCGTAGTAGGCATATCGACAGGAGTACGTTCGGGCAAATCGCCCAATTCTCTTTTAATGAATCCAATAACGTCCTCCATTCCTTCCATGAATTTGGTAAAATCCTCTTTGTAAAGAAAAATCTTGTGTTTCTCATAGGTCACCTGCGTATCCTGCTCAAAACCGCTTATCCGTTTCTTGCTTTCGGTAATGGCCAGAAATAAATCATCATTTCGGCTCTTCTTAACATCCAGATAATAAATCCTTTTTCCGGCTTTGATGGCTTTAGAATAAATAATCTCATTGTCTCTCTTCTCAAAATCCAGCTTTTTTTTCTCTGATTCCATAACAACTTTGAGTTATTT
>CAYGJI010000003.1:9086-72530 GCA_964350125.1 uncultured Paludibacter sp.
TGAAAATTGCAGGTAATTTTTTTCCGACTTCAAATTTCAGTAATTTTTTTTAAAATAACAAGTAAACCGACATATTTTCTCTAAAAATCAGTATCTTTGTCACAAAATTGAAAACGTTCACTTGCATATATGATTAACAGAGTTTTATTACGTATCAAAATCATTCAGATTCTGTATGCGTATTACAAAGGCGAGGGCAAAACCCCGTATATGGTAGAAAAGGAGTTATTCTACAGTGTGAAAAAAACCTACGACCTTTATTATCATCTGCTTAACCTGTCTGTGGTTATTACTGATTACGCCCTGAGTCGCATCGAATCGCGTAAAAATAAATTCCGTCCAACCCCGGAAGAAATGCATCCCAATACCCGTTTTGCTGACAATACGTTTATTGCACAGTTGCGTTCAAACCTGCAACTTAAAGATCATCTCAAAAAGGAAAAACTTTCATGGGTTCATGATTCTGATATTGTTAAAGCACTTTACGAACAAATCATTGTAAGCGATTTTTATCAGGAATACATGCAAGCTGAAGAAGCTAACTATGCTTCTGACAAGGATATATGGAGGAAGATTTTCAAAAAGGTAATTCTCACAAGCGAGGAATTCGACAATAATATAGAAGATCAAAGCATTTTCTGGACTGATGATGTGGAATTAGTGATTAGTTTTATCATTAAAACGATCAAAAAGTTTGATCACGACAATGGTGTTTCGCAGCCCCTGTTACCCATGTTTAAAGATGATGAAGATTCCGACTTTGCCCGCCGCTTGCTGAGTGGAGCGATTAAAAACTCAGCTTCATTTAAAGAAATTATCGATAAACATACCCGCAACTGGGAGCTTGAGAGAATTGCATTTATGGATACGTTGATAATGGAAGTGGCTATTACTGAGCTGCTTGAGTTTCCTACCATCCCTATTAATGTTACCCTCAATGAATATATCGAAATTGCAAAAACTTACAGTACAGAGAAAAGCGGACTGTTCATCAACGGTGTGCTGGATAACATTGTCAATCAGTTTAAACAGGAAAATAAATTGGTCAAAGTGGTGATGATTCATCGTTAATTAGTGAATTGTGATTTTTGGGCACAAAATTCATTAATCTGAGAAATATTATCCTTATATTTGCGCAAAATCAAAAACAAAAAATAGTCGTTATGAATTTACTTAGTTTCATTTTATTACAGGCAGATGCAGCGCCTACTGCCGGAGGTGGCGGTTTACAGGGAATCCTGATGATGGTACTTATTTTCGTGGTTTTCTATTTCTTCATGATTCGTCCACAACAAAAACGGCAGAAAGAAATAAAACGGCAAAGAGAAAAAATGCAGGTTGGCGATAAAGTAGTTACTTCCGGAGGCATTTATGGTAAGATTCGCGAATTGAAGGATGATGGTACCATGATTATCGAGATTGCTGAAAACGTTAGAATTAAGATAGACAAAAATTCGGTTTTTGCATCTGTACAGGACGTGCAGGCAGGCGCACAGAAATAATCAAACCAGATGGCTGATCTGAGCATCAAAAGAATAATCAGATATCTTAGCTGGAAGCTTAAATCATTTTTTCTCTCGAAAGATGTTTTAAGCTTTCTGATATTTTTGTTGCTTTCAGCTGCCTTTTGGTTAGTAAATGCCCTGGAAAAGGAAAGGGTGATGATACTAAAAGTACCACTTACGTATGCGGGTGTACCCGAAGATGTTATTTTTGAAAATGAAATGCCCCGGATGGTCAGGGTACAGGTGAGAGATCTCGGTAAAAATCTTTGGTTTTATCACCTCAATCCCCTCTCTGAAGTAAGCATTGTTCTGAAACATCAATTTATGGAACAGGGATTGGTGAGCATCACAAATACCAGTATGCAGAAGATAATATCCGACAGGTTGCTCCCAACAACAGCAATTCTCGACATTGAACCAGCGAATTTTGTGGGTGCATATGTAAGACAACATCAGAAAAAAGTTCCGGTTATTCTACAGACACTGATAAACACCGAACATCAGTATATGCTTTGTAATCGACCCATATTTTCGCCCGATTCGGTTATTGTTTACGGTCCTGATCATGTGCTTGATACCATCCATAGTGTTTCAACCCAAGTGCTCGAATTGAAACAAGTGAACGAAAGTGTGCGAAGCAGTGTTGAATTAATAAGTATTCCATCACTCAGATTTTCAGAAAATAAGGTGATTGTGGATGTGTGCGTGGTGATGTTTACTGAGAAATCAGTAGAATTAACAGTGCATATTATCAATAGCCCCGAGAATATTAACCTGCGCTCATTTCCAGCCACTGTGAAGGCAACTTTCAATATCAGAGTAAGTCATTACAATGAGTTTGATGTTAATGATATTCACGTTGTTGTTGACTATAAAGAAATAGAAAAGAACAATTTAAGCCGCAAACGACTGCGGGTAATCAACAATAAACCCTATATCTCCAACATCAGAATCGAACCTGAAGAAGTGGAATTTTTACTGGAAAAAAAACATGGACAAAATACAAATGGTAGACCTCAAGGGTCAGTATCTTAAAATTAAATTAGAAGTTGATGCCGGAATTCAGGATGTAATCGATTCAACTACCTTCATTAAAGGTAGTAAAGTGAATGATTTTAAACGACATCTGGAGCAATACTTACAGGTGAAGCATGTGATACCTGTTGCAAATGGTACCGACGCATTACAAATTTCGCTGATGGCACTCGGATTGAAACCGGGTGATGAGGTTATAACACCGGCTTTTACATTTATTGCCACAGCCGAAGTAATCAAATTACTGGGCCTAACACCAGTGTTTGTGGATGTGGATCCCGATACGTTTAACATCGATGTTAATTCATTGAGAGCAGCGATTACCAATAAAACCAAAGCCATCATTCCGGTGCACCTGTTCGGACAAAATGCTTCCATGGAGAATATTCTGAAGATTGCGGAAGATAATGACTTGTTTGTTGTTGAAGATGCCTGTCAGTCGATTGGATCGGTTTATACTTTTTCCGACGGACGAAAAGTGCAGTCGGGTTGCATGGGACATATTGGTTGTACCTCCTTCTTTCCATCCAAAAACCTCGGATGTTATGGCGATGGAGGTGCCATTTTTACAAACAATGATGAGTTAGCTGCAAAAATGATTGCCATTGCCAATCACGGTATGATTGAGAGGTATTATCATGATTATGTGGGAGTTAATTCGCGGTTAGATAGTATTCAGGCAGCCATACTGGATGTTAAACTGAAGCAACTCAACGCTTATATCAGTGCAAGACAGTGGGCTGCTTCATTTTACGACAAGGCTTTTACCGGAGTAAACGGAGTCATTATACCCTTTCGGAATCCCGATTCTACACATGTATTTCATCAGTACACACTGCGCTTGCCGGGTAATGATCGCAAAGCACTTCAGAAGCATCTCGAAACTAAAGGAATACCTTCTATGGTATATTATCCTGTTCCACTGCATAAGCAAAAAGTTTTCGCTCACGAAAATTTTAGTCGGATTAATTTGCCCGTAGCTGAAAAACTATGCTTAGAAGTATTATCTTTGCCTATGCATACCGAACTAACAGTGGAGCAATTAAAATACATCACCGATAATGTTTTGAATTTCGTATGAACGATTATTTTGCACATGAAACAGCCGTGATCGATGCAGGTTGCACAATCGGCGCAGGCACCAAAATATGGCATTTCACACATATTATGGGTGGTTGTGAAATTGGTGAGCAGTGTAATATCGGTCAAAATGTGGTTGTTGCGCCGGGAGTAAAACTGGGCCGCAATGTGAAAATACAAAACAATGTTTCGGTTTACACCGGTGTTATTTGTGAAGATGATGTGTTTTTGGGTCCGTCGATGGTATTTACCAATGTGATTAATCCGCGCAGTCATATCAACCGCAGGGATGCTTACCAACTTACGGTGGTGCGACGTGGAGCTAGTATAGGTGCGAATGCAACTATCATTTGTGGCAATGAAATAGGTGCTTTTGCCCTTATTGGTGCAGGTGCTGTGGTTACAAAGCCAGTAAAAGCCTTTGCATTGGTCGTGGGAAATCCTGCCAGGCAAACAGGTTGGGTAGGCGAGTACGGGCATAAACTGCATTTCGACCACAATCACAGGGCTGTTTGTCCTGAAAGCGGTCAGGAATATATTCTTGAAAATGGGGAAGTTATGAAAATCTGTTAACAATCAGAAACGATATATTATGATCAAATTTGCAGTAGTGGGTATGGGCCACATCGGAAAAAGACATGCTGAAATGATACGCAGGGATTCGCATTCGGAACTCGTTGCAGTATGTGATGTTCTTCAGCCTGAAAATATCGGACTGAAAGACCTGGATGTTCCTTTTTTCTCTTCTATCGAAGAGTTACTGGCTTCATCGTTAGAAATCGAAGTGGTGAATATATGTACACCCAACGGTTTTCATGCCGATTATGCTGTAAAGGTGCTCGAAGCGAGGAAGCATGTGGTAGTTGAAAAGCCCCTTGCTCTCAACAAAGCCGATGCCGAAAGGGTGCTGTTCAAATCGCTGGAGGTGTCGAAACATGTGTTCAGTGTGATGCAAAACCGCTATTCGCCCCCTTCAGTATGGCTTAAACAACTCATTACTCAAAAAACGCTGGGCGAAATTTATATGGTCAAGCTGGATTGTTACTGGAACAGGGACGATCGATACTACAAAGCCGGTAGCTGGCACGGAGATTCAGAACTCGACGGTGGAACACTTTTCACCCAGTTTTCGCATTTTATCGATATCATGTACTGGCTTTTCGGCGATATTACCAATATCACCGGGAACTTTGCTGATTTTAATCACAGTCAACTTACTGGATTTGAGGATAGTGGAGTAGTTACCTTCAACTTTGTGAATGGAGGAATGGGTTGCCTGAATTATTCAACCTCAGTATGGGACACAAATTTCGAAAGTGCCATCACCATCATTGGTTCGCAGGGAACAGTAAAAGTTGCAGGTCAATACATGAATGATGTGGTTTATTGCCACGTAAAAGATTATGTAATGCCCGAGCTTGCACCTTCAAATCCACCCAACGATTATGGTACTTATAAGGGTTCTGCTCAAAATCATCATTATGTGATTCAGAATGTGGTGGATAAGCTCACCGATAAAGCCAATATCAGTACCAATTTACTCGAAAGTCTGAAAGTAGTAGAAATAATAGAGCGAATTTATGCCGAACGTGATACCCGTTTTATGAAAACTGCCAAGCTCAAATAGGGATATTTTACTAATTTTTTAGCATTATGATTCAGAGAATTCAAACTTTTTATATGCTGGTAATTGTCGTACTTTCGACCATTACCTTATTTTCTAATCTCGGAGGATTGCAAAATCAGGATTCCGGTGAGTTATATACCCTCAGTTACCGGGGTTTGTTCGAAAGGGATGCGACTAACGATTTGATATTCAGTAGCAGTGTGTGGTTGCTTACCGCGCAGATGGTTATCATACCGATTATTTCGTTGATTGCTGTTTTTTTATTTAAAAGAAGGATTCTTCAGATCAGACTGCTCATATTCAACCTGGTATTGATGGCTGGTTTTTATGGTTTGCTTTTTATTTATCTCTGGCAATTTGGCAAATCGACCGATACAAAGTTGTATCTGGAAATGGTAGCGGCATTTCCATTGGTGAATATCATTTTGAGTGTATTGGCAATTCGTGCCATTGGAAAAGATGAGGCTTTGATTAAATCGCTGAATCGAATCAGATAGAGTCAAGAGCCAAGAGCCAAGAGTCAAGAGTTAAGAACCAGGATTCAGGATGGAAGATGTTATGAGATATAATCAGCTTACGAAAGAAGAGGAGGCAGTGATTGTTCACAAGGCCACCGAATATCCTTTTACAGGCAAATATCTGAATAACAAGGGAAAGGGAGTTTATTCCTGCAAACGTTGTGATGCAGCACTCTATCGGTCGGATGATAAGTTTGAGTCGCATTGTGGTTGGCCATCATTCGACGCTGAGATACCCGGTGCGGTGGGTCGTGTACCCGATGCCGATGGTCGCAGAACCGAAATTGTTTGCGCCCGTTGTGGTGGTCATTTAGGACATGTGTTTGATGGTGAGGAATTCACTCCCCGAAATGTGCGGCATTGTGTCAATTCTTTATCGTTAAATTTTAATGCTCAAAATCGGTAAATACATTGTTCTTTTACTGATATTGGCAGGCATTTTTTCTGCAAAAATACAAAGTATGGAAAAAGCTTATTTTGCCTCAGGCTGTTTTTGGGGAACCGAATATCATTTTATGAAAGTTCCCGGAGTGCTCGAAACCACCGTGGGTTATATGGGAGGAAATACTTTTGCACCAAGTTATAAGGAAGTGTGCACAGGGCAAACCGGTCATATTGAAACGATAGAAGTGATATTTGACTCTGCCGAAATCAGTTTCGAGTCATTATTGAAACTATATTACGAAACCCACGATTTTGAACAGGTGGGCGGACAGGGCCCCGATATCGGGGAGCAATATCAGTCGGTAGTTTTCTATGTGAATGAAGCTCAGCAGTTGTTGGTACAACAATACATCGGCATTCTGAAGGATATGGGATACAATCCAGCCACTCAGTTGCGTCCTGCGCCCGAATTCTGGGCTGCAGAGGATTACCATCAGGAGTATTATGCCCAAAAGAATGGCACACCATATTGTCACGCTTATAAAAAGATTTTCCCATGACTTTACAACAACTGGAATATATTGTAGCACTGGATAAAACTCGCCATTTTGTTCGTGCAGCCGAAATGTGCGGAGTTACACAACCAACACTGAGTGCTATGGTTCAAAAGCTTGAAGACGAGCTCGATTGTCGCATATTCGATCGTTCGCAACATCCTTTGGTGCCAACCGAAGCCGGACAAATGATTGTCAGTCAGGCGCAGATAGTTCTATTCAATGTCAACCAGTTGAAAGAAAATATCAACATCCGGAAAAAAGGAATCGGAGGTAGTCTGAGTTTGGCTATTATTCCAACCGTAGCGCCTTATTTGTTGCCGGGCTTCATCTCGATCATCAATGCCGAATATCCGGAAATTGCGCTTAAAGTAGCGGAAATGAGAACAGAAACCGTCATTCAGAAGTTGTTGACAGCCGAGATAGATATGGCCATCCTTTCAACACCGCTCAACAATCCGCGCATACTCGAAGTACCCTTGTATTACGAGAAGTTTGTATTGTATATCGCTCCCAATGAAGCGCTGTACAATCAGGAGGAAATCTCTTCGAAAGCGTTACCGGTCGAAAATATCTGGGTGTTGGAAGAAGGGCATTGTTTGCGCAAACAGGTGTTTAATTTCTGTGATCATTCCGCTCGGCAAGCTTCCATTTATGAAGCCGGTAGTATTGATACCCTGGTGAAAATTGTGGATGTGAATGGCGGATATACGGTTATTCCCGAACTACATGTTGATTTGTTGACCGACGAACAACGCAGAAACCTCCGTCCTTTGGTTAATCCTGAAGCTATCAGGGAAATTTCACTGGTGATCAGGCACGATTATGTACGTGAAGGTTTGATGAATGCCGTGGCCAACAGTGTAAAAAAAATTATTCCGGCACATATGCTCGATGCCCGGTTAAAGAAATTTGCAATTAAACTTTGACATCAGTCGATTTATTACATTTATATAGCCGACATCCTGGAGTTAAGGCTCTGAATGATTGGTATTTATCGGACCAGCAAAATGCCCTGCTGAGTGGTCTGAACGGGTCATCCTTGTCGATTGTATCCGCATCATTATTCGAACAACATGCTGAACAAGGAAAGGATTTTCTGATTATTTTGGAAGATGCAGAACAGGCAGCCTATTTCTATAATGACATAAAACAGATGTTGTCAGATGGGCAAACCTTTTACTTTCCTTCGTCGTACAAGAAAGCAATTAAGATATCGCGACATGATACTTCCAATGAAATACTCAGAACGGAGGTGCTTAACCACCTGGTAAACAGGTCGGAATCGTGCATGGTAGTAACTTATCCCGAGGCGCTGCTGCAGAAAGTTGTTTCGGCTCATGGCATGAAAACCCGCATGTTAAAATTGAAAACAGGTGAGTCGATCAGCATCGGTTTTCTGGCTGAAATGCTAACCGAATATGGCTTCAGCCGCGTCGATTTTGTATACGAACCCGGACAGTTTTCGGTGAGGGGAGGGATTGTCGATATTTTTTCTTTTGCATTCGAGTTGCCATACCGTTGCGACTTTTATGGCGATGAGATTGAGTCCATCCGAATCTTTGATATTGAGAGTCAGCTATCGAAAGAAAAAATCCGCGAGGTGGTAATAATACCCGATTTGCTGAAGGATAAATCAGTGCCCCGTATTTCATTGTTTGAATACATCGCACCGGAAACATTGGTGTGGATGCAACATCCAAATATCGTCCGCGATAAAATTAATAAGTTGTATGATGAAGCTTTGGTGAAAGCCAATGCAGGGGAAGAGCAAGTTTCGGATTTGATGAAAACGCACATCACCGGAAATGATTTTGAGAATCAAATTTTGACTTTCCGTAAGGTTCAGATTGCATCCAAAGCGCATTATCGCAATGCATTGTGCATTAATTTTAACACATCAGTCCAGCCGGTTTTTCATAAGAATTTCGATTTGATATCCCAAAATCTGAAAAAGGGAATGATGGAAGGGTATAGCATTTTTATTCTCAGCGATAGTGTTAAGCAGACCGACAGGATTCAATCCATTTTTCAGGACAGGGGTGATAATATTGTTTTTCAGCCTGTTAAGAACACTTTGCACGAAGGTTTTATCGACCACGATATGGCCGTCTTTGTTTACACCGATCATCAGATTTTCGACAGGTTTCACCGCTATCAGTTGCGAACCGACAGAGCACGACAGGGTAGGGTAGTGATGACACTCAAGGAGCTGAATCAGTTCCGCCAGGGCGATTATATGGTGCATGTCGATCATGGCATTGGCGTGTTCGGTGGTTTGGTACGTACCAATCTAAATGGCAAAATGCAGGAAATGGTGAAGCTTATTTATCGTGACGATGATATTATCTTTGTGAGCATACATTCGCTACATCGTATTTCCCGGTATAAGGGCAAAGAAGGTGAAGCCCCCAAAATCAACAAACTGGGTACAGGCGCCTGGGAGCGTATGAAGGAGCGTACCAAGTCAAAGGTCAAAGACATTGCACGCGACCTGATACGGCTTTATGCCAAACGGAAGGCACAAGATGGTTTTCGGTTTACTCCCGACAGTTATTTGCAACAGGAACTTGAGGCGTCGTTCATCTACGAAGATACTCCCGATCAGGTGAAATCGACAGCCGATGTGAAAAAGGACATGGAGTCGGGCCTGCCCATGGACAGGCTTATTTGTGGCGATGTGGGTTTTGGGAAGACTGAAGTGGCGATACGTGCTGCCTTCAAGGCGGTTACTGATGGCAAACAGGTTGCTGTGCTCGTTCCTACCACCGTGCTTGCTTTGCAACATTTCCATACTTTCAGAAGCAGGTTGGGCGATTTTCCGGTAACTGTCGAATATCTGAGTCGCGCTCGTACCGCAACACAAACGAAGGAGGTGATGGAAAAGCTGGCAAACGGTCAGGTCGATATTATCATCGGGACACATAAACTGGTAGGTAAGTCGGTGAAATTCAAAGATCTTGGATTACTTGTTATTGATGAAGAACAACGTTTCGGCGTTACAGTGAAGGAGAAACTCAAAGAGTTGAAGGCCAATGTGGATACGCTTACGCTCACTGCAACACCCATTCCGCGAACGCTTCAGTTCTCGCTGATGGGAGCCCGCGATTTATCGATTATCAACACGCCTCCACCAAACCGTTTCCCTGTACAAACAGAAATTCATACTTTTGATGAAGAAGTAATTCGCGAAGCTATTTTGCTGGAAATGAACCGAAACGGACAGGTTTTTTTTATCAATAACCGCATTCAGAGTATATACAATATCGAATCGTTGCTACGTCGGTTGATCCCCGGAATCAGGGTGGCTGTAGGGCACGGCCAAATGCCTCCGGAGAAGTTAGAGGAAATACTGGAAGATTTTATTGAGTACGAATATGATGTGCTGGTAGCAACTACCATCATCGAATCGGGTATCGATATCCCCAATGTGAACACCATCATCATTAATTCTGCCCATCAGTTTGGTTTGAGCGACCTGCATCAGCTCAGGGGCAGGGTAGGACGGAGCAACCGAAAAGCCTATTGCTATCTGATGGCACCTGAGTTAAATCTGGTCACCCCGGATGCACGAAGGCGACTCAATGCCATCGAAACTTTCACGGAGCTGGGAAGTGGATTCAATATTTCCATGCAAGACCTCGATATTCGTGGGGCGGGGAATTTGTTAGGTGCCGAACAAAGTGGTTTCATTGCTGATTTGGGTTACGAAACTTACCAGAAAATTCTGAATGAGGCAGTTCACGAGCTCAAAGACGAAGAGTTCTCGGAATTGTTTGCCGAAGAAATAGCCCGTGAGAATTCGGGGAGAAGCTACGTGACCGATTGTCAGATAGATACCGACCTGGAGCTGATGTTCCCGGCCAGTTATATCGAAAATGTATCAGAGAGAATTGCATTGTACCGCGAACTCGACAACACCGAAAATGAAACATCGCTGCTTGAATTTGAAAAGCGGCTTGAAGACCGTTTTGGAGCTATACCCGAGGAAGCAAAAAGCCTGATGATGGTTGTGCGTTTACGTTGGATGGCAGTGCGTTATGGTATCGAACGACTTATCCTCAAGGGCGATAATATGATTTGTTATCTGGTTGGTAACCCGATGTCGGTTTATTATCAGTCGGATCATTTTGGCAATATCCTGCGTTACATAACACGACATCCCCGACTGTGTAAATTACGTGAGCAAAATGGAAAACGCTCGGTAATATTTGGTGGAATCAGAAATATAGAGCAGGCTTTTGCCGTTTTGCTCGATATTGATGCCGGTCGTTAATTTCAAAAACCAAAGCTGAAACCCATGGTTATTGTAGTGTTTTTACCGTGAAGCATTACCGGAGTAAATCTGTTGAGTACTTCCTGGGCAGTCATGCGGTTTTCTGCAAAAACCACATCACTGGCAGCATCATAACCCTGAATGTCTGATATGTCGGCTTTTACGACAGCGTAACCATTTCGGAATATTTCATACACTGCTTTGAACGTGAATGTTTCGTTTTTCCAGATCACATCACCGGGAGTAGGATAGCTAATAATATCGATGATGGTGCCACGTACTCCCCTGAAAAACCCTCTGCGGATATAATCATAGTCGTTGCCTTTCAGTGCATTCACATACGACATTTCAAGATCGAGCCCCCGAATCGGTTTAAATTTCACACCCAGATACAACTCCCGGGAGTTATCTACCAGATAATGGCCCATGAAGTAACTATTTGATGCATAGGTGAGTGCAGGTATCGAATGTTTGTAGTTGATGATATTCGTTTGGGTATATTCGCCGGTAAAACTGAAATTCTTCAGCATGAAATCAGACAGATGCACGCCTGCTTTCAGTGAAACAGGATTTTTATCCGGACTATCAAGGCGAAGTCTTCTCAACTGAAACTCATCAATATACAGGGATCCATACAGATGTATGTGTTTGATATTTCTGGAACTAAAATTGAAAAATAACTGCGAATTCTGATTTTCTGCTCCCAAACCTTTATTGAGCACATGGTCCATCGACTTGTAAAAGGCAATAGGTATAAAATAGGATGGTAACACATTTTGTTCGGCATATACAATCGCATTTCCAACCGACAATTTCAGTTTACTTAATGGCGTGAACGTAAACATGTTGGCAGCGATGAATTTATTCTGGAGCCTGTAGTGTTTAGCATTCTGATTGTCAATATAGTAATTGGTGCTGTCCCAAACATTCGAAACCAGCCATCCATGAAAATAATTCAATTCGAACCATTTGGCAGGCTTCAGAAGCAGATGAAGCATAGGAAAAGATGGTGCTCTGCCTGAAAGGATATTGGAACAATGGTAACTGTCGCCCCAAACGATGTTGTCTTTTTTGAGACCGATTGTCATGAACTGATTGGAATAGGAGATTCCTCCCCGCGAGTCGCTGAAGTCGGTTCCCATGGTATATTCGTAACCAGGTTCATTATTGAGGTACGAAGCTTTTGAAAGTGGAGCGTTGCCAGCATGCGAAATATCGCGTAAGCTTCCGTACACGGCCAGATTTTCGCCTATAGTACTCTGAAATTCTGCGCCATACCATCGCTTGTCAATGGTACCGTGCTGATTCGAAATTAGGTGCATCCCCAGAATGGGTGTAATACGAGCCGAGAAATTTGCATCCTGATAACTGAATGCTGGTGGCCAAAGTGTTGCGGTGGTTTTCTCCTTTCTCAGTAATCGGATTTTTCCTTTGGGTAACCGGCCATTTTCTAAAGCAAATTCTTCCATGTAAAAACGCACGTCCTGTTTTTGGCGATTGGTGAGCTTGTTTTCATTTTCAGCTGCAATCAAAAGTTGTTGTGCTATGTATTTTCTTGAATAAGGCTTTACGGCCGAATTCAGATCGATGATGCCCAAATTGGCAAATTCGTCGAGCAAATCATAAATCCTGTAATAAGAAATGTGTTGCGGGATATCCTGTGCATAAGTTACAACGCTGCTTAATAGCAAGGAGAAAAATATCAGTTTTTTAATCATGGCTTCCATTTTTTTTAATCAGGCACTGTGTGCTTTACGTAAAACAATGTTTTTCAGAATTCTGAAGAAATAGATGAAGTCGGTTTTAAGTAATCCATTCTTTTCGCAAGATATCAAATATCGCATTTCCGATGTCTCGATTTCTTCCAGGGTTGAGGGTAAATCAGCATAGTATGGTGGAAGCAAACCCGGTTTATACCTGATTCTTTTACGCTGAAGTTCCGGTGAATAAAGATTGAAGTAATGCTGACTTAACGGCCTGACACCAACCAGTTTCATATCACCCCTCAGCAAGTTAATAATCATCGGCACTTCATCTATCCAGTATTTTCGCATTATTTTTCCCAAATAGTTAATACGGGTGTCATTTTTAAATTTCCCACCTTCCTGAAGGTTATTTTGACGAAAGATATAAGATTGCAGATACTCAGAATACGAGAACATCGTGCGCATCTTGTAAACATGTATTATTTTCCCATTTCGTCCTACCCTTCTTAGTTGAATGAAGATACCGTACTTTTTACTCTCAAGAATACCCTGTAGATTCTTTACCTTGCGCGCAACAACCCACGTGATTTTGTTGATTTTACATACATCCACAATTTCGAAGCCACAATAAACTAATCTACCTAAAACTTCTGTTTTTGAGAATACACGATTTCTCCCGCGGGTGATATTGTAATAGGCTCTTTTGGTGATATTGAGTTTAGGTATTACCCTCCTGAATATATAGTCGAAGAAATATATGATCCCGTTTAACCCCGGCGGATATTTCTCCATGATGCGTTTCTTTCTCATGCTGCTCTGTTCAAAACAACATATGATGGTGCCGGAAAGTGGCAGTTTCAGATTTGCCTGAGAAAACATTTTATTGATGCCACGGATTTCATTAAGCATTTTAAACTGAGCATAACCGGTATATCTGTCCTCAGACTTCGATTTAAGTTCATAAAAATTATATGAAAACTGGGTGAGGGTATTTGAAAGGCCAAAATTCAGATATTTGGAAACGTATGAAAAAACCTCAGATCCGGCATATTCTATGATTGATTCTGTTAATAGTTTCGCACTTTTAGCATCTAATTCAAGGGGTATTTTCTCTTTTTCAATGTCATTGGAAATCTTAATATTGTTAGTTATGAAGTCTGGTTCTTTGTATTCAATCGCATTTCTCACGCTAAATGATAAAATGTTTACAATGGTAGAAAAAAGGAAATTTAAAAAAGTGTAGGATATAATGACCCAAATTGAGTAACCGGTATTGAAAGGTGTGAAGAAGGCAAAACCAACCATCATTGTTGTAAGTATTGATGTTAGTGTTAACTTGCGTGTAGCTGCATGATATGTTTGTTCTCTGAGATGCTTATATCTGCCTGTAAAAAAAGAAAAAATCAACCAGTAAACAGCATATAAGAAACTGATAGCCTGATATTTTTGAAAAGGCTCATCAGCGACCATCGGCGCAAACGACAAAGTAAGAAATATTGAAAAAGCAAGCAGAGCCAAATCAGACAACATTGGGAATAAGGCTGGTAAGTAAAAATATCTGCTCATTGTCTTAATTTGGGTTTCGATACTACAATTAACATGTTCAATCCTTATCGCAAGACAAAATTAGTCTTTTTTTTGGATCAACCCTTATATTCATCTTTTTATTCATACAGAATTTTCAATTCATTTAATTTGATTATATTTGCGGTTCAAATCAAGTATAGAATTCACTTATTATAAAGGTATGAAATTCAGTTTAAAAGCAATCACCGTACTTATTCTTGTGCTTTTTTCTTTTGCCGGCTGTGAAAAACCCATTGAACCCGATTTTAGTTTCAGTCCCGAGTTGCCTAAAGCAGGACAAAAAGTGACTTTTACAAACCTGACTGTAGGTGGTGAGCACTGGAACTGGTCTTTTGGTGATGATTCAAAATCGATATTGAAGAATCCTGTTTATACCTATAAAAAGCCGGGCAAATATGATATTACCCTGAGAGCCGACTCAAACGATAATTATATCACAACCAAAACCATCATCATCTACGATACCATACCTTCCATTTACCTTGCAAACGATACTGTGGGTTATTACCAATCGGTTACCCTGCAGGTGCTGGCTTACAATCCCTTTGGATATGCTGTAACTTATGAATGGAGTTTTTCGGTTAATGCACAGGGTGATGATATTGTATCGGGAAAATCGTCGAAGGCGACCCCGGTAGTGTTTTTTACCAAAAAGGCAGTTGAGGAAAATATTGCACTGAAAATCACTGTGGGAGATTCGGTTTTTAATGTGACCAAAAAGATTTTTGTAAAAGATGTGCCATCAAGAAGTATGTTAATGGCTGGCACCGACGGTAAAATATACCGCCAGCGCATGTATCTCAACGGATTGGAGGCACCTTTCGCTACATCTTTAAGCAGTGGCGGCGGGCATCCTTTGAATATTCAGACTTCCGGCGATTATTTGTATCTTTTCAATGCAGGAAATGAACTCAGTACCGATATTGCAGTGCTGGAAAGTAAAACCGGTAGTGGCAATATCCGGAAAGTGAATATGTTGAACTCACAAACAATAGAGCTCATTCATAATCGAAATGTGAGTGCTATCCATGGATTTTATCACGGGTGGGTGAATAATGGAAATATTTACTGGACCGATTTCGCTGACTTTGTATATCGCCTGGCCGACAATAATCAGGTTGTCGGAAGTTTTAACTGGAAAGGAAATAGCAACGATCAGGCTACAGTGCCTTATTATTTACTGAAGCCCGACAGAGTAGGGTATTTCGGTAACGGACTGAATTTCGGACAGAAAAATGGTGGGATTTATTTTTACGATCAGGTTTATTTCTGGGCAAAAGGAGGTTCTGGTAAGGGTATTTATCGATTTACACCTGCTGATATACGCACTGCCAATGTCGTCAGTGGACAGGGCGTGTCACCTTCTCTGGGTGCTATACTGACCGATTATGCCATACATGCATTCAGAATCGACCACATCAACCAGAAGATTTACTTTTCAGTTACCAGTCCTGCAGAGAAAACCGGACTGTGGGTTGCGAATCTTACTGGTACCAATCCTGTTCGCATCGATGATTCTCCTGTAAATAATCCGGCAATTTACATCTCATCAATTATTATTGATAATGTATCAAACAGGGTTTATTGGTCGTACCTGGCTCCGATAGGTCTTACTGAAGCTCATTTCCAAATGAATCCTCATCACCGGTCGGGTGTGAAATATGTTCGCCTTGCTAAGAGTTTTACGGTCGATAAAAACATTCAATATATGCCCGGCAACATCGCTGCCCATGGCATTGCAATCGACGAAACGCCCCGTTAACAAATGATTTCTATCCTGATTCCTGCATATAATTTCGATGTCAGGAGGCTGGTTGAGGTTTTATATCATCAGGTCTCCGGCCAGGGAGTTAAGTATGAAATCATTGTAATAGAGGATGGATCTGTTTTTTTTGTTAACGAGAATCAAAGCATCAGACAATTTCCCTGTTGCCGACACGTGATTCTTGAATCGAATATTGGTCGTGCTGCCATCAGAAATAAACTGGCTGATGAAGCGCAGTACAATCAATTACTTTTCCTGGATTGTGATTCAATGGTTGCACATCCCGACTTCATCTCCCGTTATCTTGCTTTTTGTCGTGATGAATTTATTGTGTTAGGTGGCAGGATTTATGATCTGCAAAATAAGGACCCGCGTTACAGCCTGATCAGGAAATATGGTGTCGCCAGGGAAAGAAACGACTTGAAAAACGAGGAAAGGCACCGGAAATACCCCATGTTTACTACTCCCAATTTCCTGATTCCCAAGAGCAAATTCAATCGGATAAGATTTGATGAAAAAATCGAAGGTTACGGACATGAAGATACCCTTTTTGGAATCAAACTGAAGGCCCTGGGTGTGGAATATCTTTTCATTGATAATCCGGTGGTTCATATCGGTTTAGAGGAAAATTTGGTGTTTCTGGCCAAAACCCGTAAAGCAGTTTCCAATCTTTATCAATTGTACATGAATGATCATCAAGCGCTGGCCGGGGAGTCGGCTTTACTTGCTTTTTTTCTAAGGTTAAAACAATGGCGGCTTGTAGGATTATCTGCCTTTATTTACAAAATATTCTCTGTATTTCTCGAAAAATTGCTTTGCCTGAAGAACCCATCATTATTGTTATATGATGTTTACAAACTTGGGTGGCTTTGCACTATTGCTAAAAAAAAATGACAAGTTGTCAGCAAGCTGCCCCACAATAACACCAAATCAGGGTTAACAGTCTGCCAAAATTGAGTTTAGAGCCAGATGGCACAAAATTCGATAAACCCCGCACTGGATAATTCAGTCCATTTACATTACATTTTTAATTATTTAATTATAAAAAGAGTTATGAGTATGAACATCAAACCATTAGCAGATCGCGTGTTGGTTAAACCGGCACCGGCAGAAGAAAAAACAATCAGTGGAATTATCATTCCCGATTCGGCCAAGGAAAAACCTCTGAAAGGTGAAGTGCTGGCAGTAGGTAAAGGTACCAAAGATGAAAATATGGAAGTTGCAGTTGGCAATACTGTGCTGTATGGAAAATATGCGGGTACCGAACTCGAATGGGAAGGTGAGAAGTATTTGATTATGAGACAATCGGACATTCTTGCGGTTCTTTAATGCCCCTGTTTTTGTATAGTAATGATCCCGTTATTCAGGGCTGCGATTACTTAATAGTTTGAAAATAATTTAGATAAACAATTTGAAATTTTTAAAGAATATGGCTAAAGAGATTTTGTTCAATATTGACGCCCGCGATGAACTTAAAAAAGGTGTCGATGAGCTTGCAAATGCAGTGAAAGTTACACTCGGACCCAAAGGTCGTAATGTGATTATTGAGAAAAAGTTTGGTGCTCCGTATATCACCAAGGATGGTGTTACAGTAGCAAAAGAAATTGAACTCGAAGATCCGTTTAAAAATCTGGGAGCACAGCTGGTAAAAGAAGTAGCTTCGAAAACAGGCGACGATGCTGGTGATGGTACAACTACTGCCACTGTACTTGCTCAGTCGATTGTGAGTGTTGGTTTTAAGAATGTGACTGCGGGAGCCAACCCCATGGATTTGAAACGCGGCATCGACAAAGCTGTGATAGAAGTAGTTAAGCAAATAGCTGCACAGGCACAATCAGTTGGCGATGATTATGATAAAATTGAGCAGGTAGCCACAGTTTCTGCCAACAACGATGCTGTAATTGGTAAACTGATTGCTGATGCCATGCGTATAGTTACCAAAGACGGTGTAATCACCATCGAAGAAGCTAAGGGTACTGATACCCACATCGATGTAGTAGAAGGTATGCAATTCGACCGTGGTTATATTTCACCCTACTTTGTTACCAATACCGAAAAAATGGAAGTGGAAATGGAGCGACCATATATCCTGATTTATGACAAAAAAATCAGCAACCTCAAAGAGCTGCTTCCAGTTCTGGAACCAGCTGTACAGTCGGGCCGCCCCTTCCTCATTATAGCCGAAGATGTAGAATCAGAAGCTCTTACTACTTTGGTGGTGAACCGCCTTCGTGCTTCTTTGAAGATTTGCGCTGTAAAAGCTCCCGGCTTCGGCGATCGTCGCAAGGAAATGCTCGAAGACATAGCTGTTTTAACCGGAGGATTGGTAATTTCAGAAGAAAAGGGCATCACCCTCGACAAGGCTACCCTCGAAATGTTGGGGACAGCTGAGAAAATTACTGTCAACAAAGATAATACAGTGATTGTGAACGGAGCAGGCGACAAAAACGATATTGCAAAGCGTGTTACTCAAATCAAATCACAGATTGCAACCACCACTTCCGACTACGATCGCGAAAAATTGCAGGAACGGTTGGCTAAGCTCGCTGGTGGTGTGGCGGTGCTTTATGTTGGTGCTGCTTCAGAAGTAGAGATGAAAGAAAAGAAAGACAGGGTTGATGATGCTCTAAGTGCTACCCGCGCTGCTATCGAAGAAGGTATTGTACCGGGAGGAGGAGTTGCATATATCCGCTCTATCGATGCACTTGATAAGGTTGAAACATTAAATGATGACGAAGCAACCGGGGTGGAAATTGTAAAACGTGCCATCGAGGAACCGCTCCGTCAGATTGTGGCCAATGCAGGTAAAGAAGGTGCCGTAGTTGTACAGAAAGTACGGGAAGGTAAAGGTGATTTTGGTTACAATGCACGTACCGATGTTTATGAAAACCTCTTTGCCTGTGGAGTAGTTGACCCCGCCAAGGTAACACGAGTTGCACTCGAAAATGCTGCTTCTATCGCCGGAATGTTCCTCACTACAGAGTGTGTTATCACCGAGAAGAAGGCAGATAATCCGGCACCGCAAATGCCAATGGGCGGCGGTATGGGCGGTATGATGTAACAAAGCATCGCAAGCTAACAAGTTTATTTTCTGATGCATAAATTAATACCGGAGGGGGTAATTCCCTTCCGGTTTTTTGATGCAAAGGATTAATGAAAAATATCAGTAAACAATTGTTAATAAATGTAGTTTTTTATAATTAAATTTAATACATTTGCGGGAGCAAAACACAATCTTATATCAAATAACACTATGGCATCTGATTTAACACATGAAGTTGCCGCTGCTGAGATCGACGGGATTATCGATAAATACCGGAATAAGCCGGGGAGATTATTATCGACACTCGAAGAAGTACAGGAGGCAAATCCACTCAAGTATCTACCATCCGCAACCCTCAAAGCTGTTTCGGAAAAAACAGGTGTTCCACTCACACAGGTTTACAGTGTTGCCACTTTCTACTCATTTTTCAATCTGAAGCCACAGGGACGGCACTCCATCGTGGTTTGCCGGGGCACTGCATGCCATACCAAGGGTTCGCGAACGCTGCTCGATGATGTAGGGCATGTTCTTGGTTTCTGTTGCGCATGGGACGATTCGGAGCCCAGTTACACCACACCAGACAATGAATTCACTATCAAGACAGTAGCCTGTTTTGGTCAGTGTGCTCTGGCGCCTGTAATTGCTGTGGATAATGTCATTCACAGTAATGTGAATTCGCAAAAGCTGAAGAAAATTCTTCAAAAGCTGAAGAAAATCTGAGCTTTTCAAACGGGTTTGAGAATTATGTTTATCAAATTGAATCTCAAAAAAATAGTAACATGATATTTCAGGATTTATATAAGCTTCAGGAGGAGTTTAAATCACGAATTACTCCCCCAATGCCCATGATAATGGTTGGTATGGGAACCTGTGGGATAGGAAACGGAGCGGATGATATATTTCAGGCATTGGATAAAAAAATCATCAGGGAAAAACTGCAGTGTATTGTAAAACCGGTAGGATGTTTCGGATTTTGCGCTGAAGAACCACTGCTAACTTTATATCAACCCGGCAAACCATTGTTGGTTTACAGTCGGCTTACCAGTAAAGACGCATTGAAAATGCTGGATGCAGTTGTTTCAGGCAAAATGTATAAGAGCAAGATATTGTGTAAAATTTCAAGTTGGGATCATCTCACTGGTAATATTGAATATGGAAACGATTTTCCGAAAGTGACGGAATGGAATGAGATACCTTTCTTTAAAGGGCAAAAGAAAATTGTAATGCGTAATGCAGGATTAATTAACCCGGAGTCAATTGAAGATTACATTGCTGTGGGAGGTTACAGGGCTTTGGCTTCTGTGCTGAGTGCATCAAATCCTGTGGGTGTTATTCAGATGGTGCTCGACTCAAGGATGCGTGGACGCGGTGGTGCCGGTTATCCGACAGGAATCAAATGGTCGATGATGAGGAAAGCTGATGCGCCGATAAAGTATATCATCTGCAATGCCGACGAGGGTGACCCCGGTGCTTATATGAATAGAAATGAAATTGAAAGTGATCCCCATTCGATACTTGAGGGTATGCTCATCGGAGCATTTACCATGGGTGCTACAGAGGGCATTGCCTATGTGAGGGCCGAATATCCGTTGGCGGTTAAGCGACTTAAACATGCTCTCAATCAGGCAGAAGCTCATGGTTTAACAGGCAAAAATATTTTAGGAGCCAATTTCAGTTTTACAATGGAGATTGTTGAGGGGGCCGGTGCTTTTGTTTGTGGAGAAGAAACAGCCCTGATAGCCTCTATAGAAGGGAAATCGGGACGCCCAACACCACGTCCGCCATATCCTGCTGCCAGAGGCTTGTATGGATGCCCGACCAACATCAATAATGTGGAAACCTGGTGCAACATTCCGGTAATCATCGAAAAGGGAAGCGATTGGTTCCGTTCTACCGGAACCGATCAAAGTCCCGGCACCAAAGTGTTCTCTCTGGTGGGAAAGATTAAAAATACCGGTTTGGTTGAATTGCCTCTCGGTTCAACACTCAATCAGTTAGTTTTCGACATTGGAGAAGGAACCGGAAGCCGTAAAAGGGTGAAAGCTATCCAAACCGGTGGTCCATCAGGTGGATGCATCCCTCTTGAATATTTCAATACATCTGTTGATTATGAATCACTTACGAAGCTCGGTGCTATCATGGGATCGGGTGGTATGGTTGTGATGGATCAAGACAATTGCATGGTGGATGTGGCTCGCTATTTTCTGGAATTCAACTCGGGTGAGTCGTGCGGAAAATGTACTCCATGCCGCGAAGGGCTGGCACAAGCGTTGGCCATACTGACCCGCATAACGCAGGGACAAGGCACTTTCAGTGATATAAATATGCTCCAAGCACTAAGCAAAACCATCAGAGATACAGCGATTTGCGGACTCGGACAAACAGCGCCGAACCCGATTCTTACCACTTTAAAGTATTTCCGCCACGAATACGAAGAGCACATACAGGAAAAGCGCTGTCATGCCGGTGTGTGCGAAAAGCTCTTCATGGCTTTGTGCGAAAATTCCTGCCCGATGCACATGAATATCCCTGGATATATTGAACTCATCAAAGAAGACAGGATTGAAGATGCGTTCGAACTTACTTTGAGGGATAATCCGCTTCCGGGTACCATTGGTCGTATCTGCCACTTTCATTGTCAGATGCGCTGCCGGCGGGAAATGCTCGATGAGCCGGTTTCTCAGGGCGAAATTCATCGTTATCTTGCCGATACCATGTATAAACTTGGTAAGGAAAACGATATCTATAACAAGCTCATTAAAGAAAAACTACCTGCATCAGGAAAGAAAATTGCCATCGTAGGCGCTGGTCCCGCCGGTTTAACAGCAGCATATTATTTGGTGAGATTGGGGCATGAAGTGGCAGTTTACGATGCATTTCCGGAAGCAGGTGGAGTTGTTCGATACGGGATTCCTCAGTATCGCTTGCCACATACTGTACTACAGAAGGAAGTAAAAATGATTAAAAAGCTGGGTGTTAAGTTCGTGTTCAATATCCGGATGGGAAAGGATATTCAACTCACTGATTTGAAAGCTGAAAACGATGCCGTATATATCGCAATAGGAGCATGGAAAGAGTTGGGGCTGAATATACCCGGTGAAAATGCACGGGGTGTTTACAGAGGTACTGAATTCCTGAAACTGCTGGCCATGGGTAAATCGCCGGAAACAGGTGATAATGTAGTGATTATTGGCGCTGGTAATGTAGCGATTGATGCTGCCCGCAGTTTGTGGCGGTTGGGTAAGGATGTAACGGTTGTTTATCGACGCGAAAAATGTGATATGCCCGCCAATCATGTGGAGATTGAAGAGTCGGAGGCCGAAAACATCAGATTCCATTTTCTGTCGGCACCTGTGGAGATAATAACCAATGAAAAGCAGCAGGTTAAAGGGCTTCGCATTGAGCTAATGACAACCGGAGGTATTGATATATCCGGACGCAGAAAGCCTGTACCAACGGGTAAGTTCGATGTGATAACGTGCGATTCGGTGATTACTGCCATCGGAGAACGTGTTGATTCAGTAGGAATGGCAGGAATTGAAACTGAAAGTGACGGTCGCATTATTGTGAATCCATTCAGTCACCAGACTTCACTCGAAAATGTATATGCCGGCGGCGATGCTGTCAGCGGTCCTTCTACGGCAGCCGAAGCCATGGGTATGGCCCGACAGGCAGCTCAGGCTATCGACGAAAAACTGATGGGAGACAAACGTTTTCATCTGCTATTCAGAGATTTTGACTACCGGAATCTGGTAACAGCCAATACTGTAAAATCGCCCAAAAATAAATCATACAAACTCATGGTGAAAGACCGTGTTGGTAATTTCCATGAAGTTGACTGTGGTTATACCGGTGTTCAGGCAAGAAATGAAGTGAATCGTTGCCTGCGTTGTGATGTGCATCTTTAATGTAAAAACACACCATTCATGAAAATTATCATCGATCATAAAGAAGTTGAAGTCAATGAGGGTATAACTATCCTTGAGGCTTGTCGTTCAGTAGGTATTAAAGTGCCGACACTCTGTTTTCTGAAGGATGTATCGTCGAATGCATCTTGTGGGGTTTGTATGGTTGAGGTGCAAGGAGCCCGAACATTGTTACGTTCCTGTATCACTAAAGTTACTGAAGGAATGGAGATAACTACCAACAACTCGCGCATTCTTCAGTCCCGCAGGATGAATGTGGAATTGCTGCTTGCCAACCATCCGCTCGATTGTCAGACCTGCGACCGCAATATGAATTGTGAATTGCAAAAAATCACCTATGAGTTTGGCATTCACGAACGTCGGTTCCCAAGAACAAGAAAATCATTGCAGTTGAAAGACACTACATCACTTTCATTACGCAGAGATGCTGAAAAATGTATTTTGTGCGGTAGATGTGTGGCTGCCTGCAATGATATTCAGACAGTTAAGGCCATTGATTTTGCCGGTCGCGGATTGAAAAGCAGAATATCGACCTTCCTCGACCGCGGTTTAGGTTATGTGGCATGTACCAATTGCGGACAATGCGCTCTGGTTTGTCCGACAGGAGCTATCACTGAGCAAAGCCATACCCATGGAGTTTGGGAAGCAATTCATGACCCGGAAAAAGTAGTACTTGTTCAGACAGCACCAGCCATCAGGGTGGGAATAGGCGAAGCGATGGGAATGGCTTATGGCAGTCTGGTTACAGGTAAAATGGTATCCGGATTGCGTCGTATTGGTTTCGATCGTGTTTTCGACACCAATTTTACAGCCGACCTTACCATCATCGAAGAAGGAAACGAACTTCTGAAACGCATACAAACAGGTGGAACCCTTCCAATGATAACTTCTTGTTCGCCCGGTTGGATTAAGTTCATCGAACATTTTTTTCCGAATTCATTGGCACATCTTTCGACCTGTAAATCGCCGCAGCAAATGTTCGGAGCGATAGCTAAAACCTACTATGCAGAGCGTACCGGCATTGATCCGCGGAAAATCGTGGTTGTTTCCATCATGCCCTGTACGGCGAAAAAGTTCGAGGCTCAGCGACCCGAAATTGATAGCGCATTCGATTATTGGAAGGAAAAGTTGAATCTCAGTGCTAACGATCGTTTCTGCGATGTGGATTATGTGCTTACCACCCGCGAACTGGCGCGTATGTTCAAGGAAGCAGGGGTTGAGTTCAACAGACTTCCGGCCGAAAAATTTGATAATCCGCTGGGTACATCCACAGGAGCAGCCGTAATTTTCGGAGCAACTGGCGGTGTGATGGAAGCAGCTTTGCGTACTGCTTACGAAGTATTTACAGGTCAGGTATTACCCGATGTAAATTTAACTGCAGTTCGTGGCATGAACGGTATCAGGGAAGCAGATATCAATCTCAACGGTACGGTAATAAAAGTAGCGGTTGCGCATACATTGAAAAATGCCCGCATCCTGCTCGAACAAATAGAAAAGGGTGAATCGCCCTATACTTTCATCGAAGTAATGACTTGTCCGGGAGGTTGTTTGGGAGGAGGCGGACAGCCCATACCATCCACTGCTGAAATTCGTCAGATGCGTTCCGATTCCATTTATGCTGAAGATGCACACAAGGGTTTACGCAAATCGCATGAAAATCCGGAGATTAAGTACCTGTACGATCATTTTCTGCATGAACCGCTTGGAGAATTGTCGCATCACCTGCTGCATACTCACTATGTCGAGCGTGGGGTTTATTGATTTTATTTTACCACATTAGTCACATGAGACACATGGTTTTTAAATAATATTTGCTATGTTTTCTATGTGACTAATGTGGTAAATTGTTTCATTTCCTTTCTATTTCCTTCAGATTTTCAAGCTTCTTCTTGGCTAAGAAACCGTAGATGTCTTCGAGGTGTTCGGTCACCTTTCCGTTGCCGAACTCGAAGACTTTGTTTACCAAACCATCGAGGAAATCGCGGTCGTGCGACACTACTATCAGGGTGCCATCAAAGTCGATCAGTGCCTGTTTCAGGATGTCTTTGGTGCGCATGTCGAGGTGATTGGTTGGCTCATCGAGAATCAATAGGTTCACTGGTTCGAGCAGGAGTTTAATCATGGCAAGCCGCTGACGTTCACCACCCGACAATACTTTTACCTTTTTGAAAGAGTTTTCACCCCCAAACATAAATGCTCCGAGCAAGTCCTTGATTTTAGTGCGGATATCACCCACAGCCACATCATCAATGGTTTGAAAAACAGTGATTTCCTCGTCGAGCATCGATGCCTGATTTTGTGCAAAGTATCCGATTTTGACGTTATGCCCGGTTTTCAGCAAGCCTTCAAAATCAATTTCATTCATGATGGCTTTTACCAAAGTCGATTTTCCTTCGCCATTTCTGCCTACAAAGGCAATTTTTTCGCCCCGCTCGACCATGAAATTAGCATTGGCAAACACCCTTTTATCGCCGTAGGCCTTCCCTACACCTTCAGCGCTTATCGGGTAATCACCTGAACGCGGTGAGGGCGGAAATTTGAGTCGAAGTGCAGAAGTATCTTCTTCATCAACTTCAAGTATTACTAACTTTTCAAGCATTTTCACCCTCGACTGCACTTGTAAGGTTTTCGAATAAGTACCTCTGAATCGCTCGATAAACCCGGTAGTTTCGGCAATCATCTTCTGTTGTTCGTCGAATTGTTTTTGCTGATGCATCCGTCGCTCCTTGCGTAGTTCCAGGTAATGAGAGTATTTTGCCTTATAGTCGTAAATTCTGCCCATGGTTACTTCGATGGTTCGTGTGGTGATATTATCCACAAAAGCACGGTCGTGGGAGATTACCACCACTGCTTTGGCTGAATTTATCAGAAAATCCTCGAGCCATTGTATTGAGTCGATATCGAGGTGGTTGGTGGGCTCGTCGAGCAGAATAATATCAGGCCTGCGTAATAACATTTTGGCTAATTCGATACGCATTCGCCAGCCACCGCTAAACTCTTTGGTTGGCCGGTGAAAGTCGTCCCGCTGAAAACCCAGTCCTATCAGTGTTTTTTCAATATCTGCATCATAATTGATTTCACCCAGATTATAAAAATGTTCGCTAAGTGTTGAAACTTCTTCTATCAAAGCCATATAGCTGTCGGTTTCATAGTCGGTGCGTGTAGCCAATTCCTCATTCAGCGCATTGATTTTCTGCTCCATGGCATTGATCTCCGAAAAAGCCATGGAAGCTTCTTCAAAAACTGTTCGCTGATCGTCGAGAAGCAATTGCTGAGGAAGATAGGCTACCACTGTATCTTTCGGATACACGATTTTTCCGCGGGAGGGTTCGCGAATGCCTGCCAGTATTTTGAGCAGCGTCGATTTTCCTGCACCGTTTTTACCCATCAGGGCAATCCGGTCTTTTTCGTTGATGACGAAAGATATATCGGCAAACAATGTTTGTCCGCCGAATTCGACAGTAAGTGAGTCAGCTAAGAACATGAATAATTGAAGTTGTTATGAAAGTGGAGATTTGATTGCATTTTGTTGATACATACGGCACAAGTCAGTTAAGCCGCATTGTTCGCATTTGGGTTTGCGTGCCTGACAAATATAACGTGCGTGCAGTATGAGCCAGTGATGCGCCTTGGGAATAAGTTTTTCCGGAATGTGTTTGATAAGCTCAAGTTCAGTTTGCAAAGGATTCTTCGAATTGGTGGTTAGTCCGAGCCGCTCCGAAATTCTGAAAACATGAGTATCGACAGCCATGGCCGGTTTGTTGAAAATTACAGAAGCCACCACATTGGCAGTTTTGCGGCCCACGCCGGGCAGTTGCTGTAACTTTTCCACATCTTCGGGTACCTGGCCTCCGAAATCCTCCAACAACTTGCGGGACATCCCCACTAAGTGTTTCGCTTTGTTGTTGGGATAAGAGATGGATTTGATGTACTCCAGAATCAATTCCGCAGAGGCAGCAGCCATGGTTTCGGCATCCGGAAAATCGGCAAAGAGCCGGGGTGTGGTCATGTTCACCCTTTTGTCGGTACACTGCGCCGACAAAATCACGGCTACCAGCAACTGAAAAGGATTCTGATGTTGTAGTTCGGTTTCGGCCACTGGCATATTTTTCTGAAACCAGTCGATGATGTATTTGTATCTTTGTTTGAGGGTCATAGCTTTCAAATTACTTCCGCCTGAGAATGATCCAGATAATTACCGGCGCACCGAAAAGTGCACTTACTGTATTGATTGGCAGGGTATATTCCGGAATCTGGGTAATCAAATCGCAAATCAGAATGAGGATAGCTCCGGTAAGTACCGAAGCGGGAATTAAAATTTTGTGTGCTGAGGTTTTGAATATGCCGCGGGCGAGGTGAGGGATAGCCACTCCAACAAAGGCAATGGGGCCTGTAAATGCTGTGATACTTCCTGCGAGTACTCCGCTGGCCAGCACCATCATGATGCGTGTAGTCCGGATGTTAATGCCAAGACCACGGGCATAGTTTTCGCCCAGCAACATACCATCGCAACGTTTGTGAATAAAAAAAGCAAGTCCCATGCCGGCAAGGGTTACCGGAAGCAAAACCTGCATGTTTTCCCAACTTACTGCACTCAGACTGCCAAATGTCCACATCACGTAGAGTTTTATGGCATCGGGATTCGAAAAGTTTTGCAGGATACTTACTATCGAACTGGCTATGGTACCAAACATGATTCCCACAATGAGTAATGACACTGCATTGTTGAGCTTATACGAAACAAGAATCACCAAAAGCAGTATGACAGATGCGCCTGTAACTGCTGCTGCAATGATTCCCCAGCCACTACTAATCCAGAATGCAGGTAACAGGGAGGCACTCATCATGGTGACAGCCACACCCAAACCTGCACCGGAGCTCACACCCAATATATATGGGTCGGCAAGAGGATTTCTAAATAATGTTTGCATGAGCAAGCCTGCAACCGATAACGAAGCCCCGGCCAATACCGCAGTAATGGCTTTGGGAAGTCTGAAATTGAGAATGATTTCGGTATGGATGGGGTCGCCACCTTTATTTGAGAGTATTTGTATGATTTCCTTCACCGAAACCGGAATGCTACCATGAATCAAATCTGCTACGAAAGCAACACAAAGTGCTACTGTGAGTATCAGAAAAATTAATATATGACGGTTTGTACTTTTCACTGTGCAAATTTAATCAATTTAGTGTGATTTTAATCAAGGCCACCGTAGGTCAACTCTCGGGGAACGATGATATAAGTAATAAGTAGAAAAAAATGTCGTAAATTTTGATAGCTATTTTGAAATTTTTTAAATGCTACATTATTTTATTTCTGTAACTTAACATCAAAATTCCAATTGTTTTTGTAAATTCGTAACCAAATTAATAGGTGTAGTCATGCGAACAATATTCATCATTTTTTTTCTGGCACTTTTTTTCAGTTGCAAAGCTGACCCAAACCCCGGAAGCGTCATCACTTCTACTTCCGACACTTTGCGTGTTGCCACATTCAATGTCAGAATACGTACAACATCAGATAAAGGTGCGCTTTCGTGGGAAAATCGTAAAACGCAGGTAGCGCAAATCATCAATTCGTATAAGATGGATGTTTTGGGTGTGCAGGAATTAGTTGATAAAGAACAGGAACAGGAACTCAGCCGCTTGTTGCCTTCTTTTGCATCCGTATCGTATGGTCGTGATAATCAGTCGGGTAGCAGAGGCGAACGATTGGCCATTTATTTTAACCAAAATCGTTTTACTTTGAAGCAGGAAGGTTTTTTTTTCCTCTCGGAAACACCCGATCAGGTATCCAAAGGCTGGGATGCTGCCCTCAACCGGATTTGTCAGTGGGTGTTGTTGTATGATAAAATCACAAAGCGGGAATTTTTCTTTTTCAATACCCATTTTGATCACATTGGCAAGCGAGCAAGAGCAGGAAGTGCTGAACTGATAGTTAGGAAAATAGCTGAACTGACCGATGATAAGCCGGTTATTTGTGTTGGCGATTTTAATGCATCTCCCTTTGAAACACTTGTTTACCAAACGCTGACAAATGCCTTGAATGATTCCAGGCAAAAAGCAAAAATTGTAGAAGGTACCCCCGGCACTTTCAACGGATGGAATTTAACAAGTGCCACTTTCAACGAAAATGTACGGATTGATTATGTGTTTACCGGAATTGGCATTGGTGTTGAAGAATACCGCGTAATTAACGACCAATATTCACAAGATACTTTTCCTTCAGATCACTTTCCTGTTTTTTGTCGGATTTATTTCGAATAGAAATTCACTCTGGCTCCTGAATTATGGTTACTGCTTTTTGAAGTAGCACATTGTTTGGGAAAACATGTAACACCCCATCTTTGGTTCGCAGGTGGGTGTAAAAGGTGAAAATATCTTCAACTTTGGCTTCAATCGGCATGTCTTTGTCCAATATACGTATGTAATTGCCAATCCTGAAAGAGGCGGTGAAAAAGATAATAACTCCTGCAGTGATATTGCTGAGCACCGACCATTGTGCAAACAAAGCTACGCCAACCACTGCAAAAACAGAAGATAGTGCTACAAATAAATTTTTGGTATCCACACCCCAGATAACAATCAGAATAATCAGGCTGGCAGTATTGATAAACATGGCACTGACACGATTGGTATGCGTGACCTTAATTTCTGAATTAGCGTGAGTTTCAACATACTTTTTTGTAAGTCTTTTGATAATAAGCCTCAGGGCAGTTGCTGTAAGTATAATTACAATACTGGCAATAATCTGTGGAGCGTAATTGAGTAGCATGGTTTTTCTTTTTTTTGTGACTGCAAAGATACAAATTTGCAGGTAAAATAGTAGTTATATTAATTATAATAATGCTAACTTTGCGGGTCAAAAAAAATCAGTTTGATTGTACTTATTCATGAATAAGAAAATAGTTTACACCCTTCAGTTACATGGTAGTCTTGGTGCGATTCCCGAATGTTGTGTCGTCGAGGTAGATAAACAGGGTGCTTTAGGATCGAAATTCGTTTCCCTCAATGCTGCCAATAAGTCTTTTTACAAATATCTTTTCAATGAAAATGATGAAATCCTGATTGATTGTTGCAATAAGTTGAGTATCGGTAGTATTACAACCAAAATATCAAAAACCGGAATAAAGACATTTGACGATTTGCTTGCTGCTTATATCGAAGTGAAGCAGAAAAAAACCAACAGCGATTTCGATTATCTGAGAGATTATATACTGGATTATGTGAGTAACTACCAAAACCGGTTTTTCAATAATATTGCAAACAAAGATTTGTTCCTTCCTGAAGGTAATTTTCCCTTTTCATGGAAGAAAATTTATTATGAAGATGAAATGCCTGAGTTGTATTATCGTTTTGAAAATCAGTCAGATTGCATCAGTTATAATTTGGTTACTGACTTCGATAACAGAAAACTATCACTGCAAGGAGCACAATTAATTTCAAGAAAGGCGGCCAGAATCTTAGTGAAAAACAAAATTCTGGAATTTGACAAAGAAATAGATGGAACAAAACTCCTGCCCTTTTTTACGAAGGAAACCATTAAAATTCCGGCTGCAAATAAAACAGAATATATTCAAAAAGTAATTCAACCATTGGTAAAGACCAAAAGAGTGATTGCGAGTGGGTTCGACATCATTCATCATTCAAAAGTAACTGGGGTGGAATTGCGTGTGAGTGAAATTGCTAAAGAACAACAAGTAGTACTTTTCGATGGTGATAGTCCTCCATTACAATATCAGCATTTGATATTTGAATTGTTAATCAGGTATAACAGCTTTAAGTTTAGGGCTGGTAGTATCGGAAAAACGACCCAATTGAATCATGGCAGTGAAACATTTTCAATCGAATTTGTGGAAAGAGATGTAGTTGCTGAAAAATATTTTGTTAATATTGTAAAACAAGCTGGGTTGGATTTGGATGGGAAAGTAAAAAAACTCCCATATTATGAAGGTTTGGAATGGATTAACATACACAAGGCTAAAATTGAATCTCAGGGAATTGAATTGGAATTTATCAGGAAAAATGTAAATCAACCTGATTTTTTTTTGGGCGAAAGAAGTATTGCGATTGCGCTTAAAGAAAAGAATGATTGGTTTGATATTCGTGGAAAAGTAACCTTTGGTGAATTTGAAATTCCATTAATCACTGTTTTACATCATTTGAGGCAAAACAAAAGACAGATTTTGTTGCCTGATGGCCGATATGCACAAATACCGCAGTCGTGGTTCGATGAATATTTATCACTTGCTGAACTTAGCAAATTTGAAAATGGCCTCATCACTTTTTCAAAGCAATATGCTGTATTAGCCCAAAACATGGCAACTGCTGCCTATATAAAACTGGATATCAAAGATAGTTTGTCGAAGCTTTTGCGGGGTGATTATCAAATGAATTATCAGTTGCCGGTTCATTTTGTTGGCAACTTAAGGCCTTATCAGTCTGATGGATATAGCTGGTTAAGATTATTGGATGAACTTGGCTTGGGTGGTTGTTTGGCCGACGATATGGGTCTTGGGAAAACCATTCAAACGCTTTGCCTTTTACAATGGTTAAAGGAGGAAAAGCGCGGTGTGAATTTATTGATCGTTCCCACCAGTTTGGTTCATAACTGGCAACAGGAAATTGAAAAATTCACGCCATCACTCAGCGTTTATGTTCATGCCGGATCGCAAAGAGATAAAGAGAAATTGCCTGTTACGGACCATGACTTAATTCTTACCAGTTATCCTGTAATCAGAAGAGACAAAGTGCTATTTGGAAATTATCACTATCATTACATCATTCTGGATGAAGCACAAATGATTAAAAATCCGATCGCTGATGTAACCCGGGTATGCTTAAATTTGAATGGAAAGCATTTTCTCACACTTACAGGAACTCCTATCGAGAATTCGCTCTCTGATTTGTGGTCGCAGGTGCATTTTTTTTCCAGAAATATGCTTGGGTCATTAACTCATTTTCTGAAAGAGGTGCAGGAACCGGGGAAACAGGAGCTCTATCGCAAACTGTTCAAACCATTTATGCTCAGAAGGAAAAAATCAGATGTTTTGAAAGACCTGCCCGAAAAAAATATCATTGTTCAACATTGTGAGATGCCGCCTGCACAGGAAACTTTTTATAAAACTTTGAGAAATACCTATCGCGAAAAGTTTTTGAGCGGTACTAAAAAAGGAGAAAAGGTGAATCCCTTTGTTTTGCTTGAGGGTTTATTGCGCTTACGTCAGGCAGCCAATCATCCAGTAATCATCGATAAAGCGTTTAATGATAGTTCAGGTAAGTTTGAGATGGTGCTTCAATTGTTGGGTGATGTTATTGAGCAGGGCGACAAGGTTTTGATATTCAGTACTTTTGTTGAACATCTGAAACTGTATCGTCAGCTTTTTGATGAACAGGGTATTCGTTATTGCTACATTGATGGTGCATCAAAGGATAGAAAAGAACAGGTTGCAAAGTTCCAGTCAGGCAATGATTTTCCCGTTTTTCTCCTTTCATTAAAAGCCGGGGGTACAGGATTAAATCTTACCCAAGCCAATTACGTGTTTTTGTTGGATCCATGGTGGAATCCGGCAGCCGAAATGCAGGCATTCGACCGTGCTCACCGAATCGGACAACAGAAAAGTGTTTTTGTGTATAAATTTATTTCCCGCAATACCATTGAAGAAAAAATCCAGCGATTGCAGGAAAAAAAGCTATTACTTTCGGATACCATGCTTTCTGATGATAATAATATTTTGAAACAACTTGAAATTGATGAAGTGATGAGTTTGTTGGAATAATTACCTTGCCCACGCTTTTAAATCCGGTTCGGGTGAAGGCAAGTGTGGAGCGAGCACTTTTTCCATGCAGTAATTGCGGGCCTGCCTTTTTGTTAGTTGTTTGCTCCACATTACGCGGCCCGCGGTAGCAGCCCCTTCTCCTGTATTTTTGAACTCGGCATAATAAGCGGTTTTGTCGCGGTTGGTTTTGTCCCAGTTGGCCCATCCGTAAGGATGAATATGACTGCCCATCTCACATTCAATAAATACAGTCTGAGCATAGTCGCGCCAGGGTCTTCCAAGAAAAACCTTCCTGACTTTTTCATCCGCCGTAAGTTTACATTGATAGAAAACAAAACCATATTTTTTCCCTTTCGGAGTGCTGGCCGCAGTTATATAAGAATCAGATTTGCTGTGAATGATGCATCTGTCGAAAAAAGCGGTGGCAGCCCCGAAAATAAAATCGGTTGTTCCATCTATGTAGCAGTGCTGAAAGAAATTGCGGCTTGTCTGTCCGGCCAGATATACTGTATCCTGATGTCCCAGAAAGCGACAGTTGATAAAAGCGCACCGGTCTCCTTCCACATGGAGCGCCACAGCCTGACCCACTGGTCCGGCTGAGTTTTCTACTGTCATATTTTCCATCCTGAAGTCATCGGCTTCTATCATCAGGGTGTAAGTATAGAACGTGCTGTTTCGTCCACGGTCTATTTTGCTGAAATAATCGCCGTAGGTCAATATGGTTTTCTCTGTACTTTCGCCGATAAGTTGTAGTTTTGTATTGCATGCCGGTACCCGTACCTTTTCGTGATAAGTGCCGTTTTTCACAAAAATACGCACCGGAGCATCAGGAAAAGCCTTACTTGCATCGATGGCCGCCTGAATGCTTGTGAAATTTCCGCTACCGTCTTTCGCAACAATAAAATCATAGTGCTGAGCCCTGGAAATGAAAGCGATAACAAGGAGAAGCAATATTGTGAGATTGAGATGTTTCATCATTATTAGTTTCGAATCAGAACGCAAAGATAACAAAATCTGATTTACCGCAAAGTAACTACCCTGAAGGAGGGTACTGGTGCTTCATCTGGTTCGGCGACTTTTTGTAAGCATTGGGCTATTTGCATTTCCATTAAAGAAAAAGAAGCAGTTTTTTTGAAACTTTATGAATCTTTTCTGCTTGTTGTTTGTTATCTTTGCGATAACTAATCAATTAAAAATGAATTTACTATGAAGATGCATAGCTTGATTATTAGTGTTTTTGCAACTGTAATATTCATTGCAGTTTCAACTTCATGCAGCAGTTCCAAAAAGTTGACTGATTCTGATGTTCAGCGCAAAGTGTCTCAGGCAATCGGAAATCGTGATTTTTCCATTGAAGTTAATCAAATGCTTCCAATGATGGGCAGGGCACAGCACCTTACCTCACTTTATTCACTAAAGGTTAAAAGCGATTCTGTGTATTCATATTTACCCTTTTTTGGCAGAGCCTACAGTGTACCATACGGGGGTGGACAAGGACTGATTTTCGATGGTTTAGTTCAGGAATACCATCAAAAAAAGAACGATAAAGGTGTATATCGAATCTCGTTTAAGTCTCAAACTCCTGAAGATACTTATGTTTTCAGTATCGAAATATACGACAATGGCTCTTCACAAATCAGGGTAAATTCGAACAACCGACAAAGTATTGCCTTTGTGGGCGAATTGAAACTTCAAAACAGCGATAAATGATAAGCGGTAAGCGGTAAACTAAGTGTTTACCAGTCTTTCTTCATTGCTTCTTCTTTAAGTTCCCGCGGCATTTTTTCGATGGCGTAGCGCAAAGCAGTGCGGGGCATCTTGTGCTTATGTTCCATCACATAATCAAAAATGACCTGTCTGTGCTTGTCCGCTGTTACTTTCAGCATCCATCCATATCCTTTTTGAACCATGTCTTCCTGATCAGTGAGCAGGATATCCGCAATTTGCAGAATTTCATCGAGAAACAAGCCTTTGCGTGCAGGTACGATGAGCGAAACTGCAGCAGCCCTGCGCATCCATACATTCTCCGACTTCGCCCAACGGAAAAGTTCAGGCACAAATTCAGGATACATCATGAGCAGATCTCCCACATTGTGGTTGCAGAAAGTATCGCAACTCGCCCAGTTGTTGATGTAGGAGTCAATCCATCTTTCGAAAATGGGAAAATCGTCGCGGGTATATTGTTTGCGCATTTTGAGCGCCCATTGACATGCAAAGAATGATTCTTCGAGATAACCGGATTGCCAGAAAATCTCACAAATTATAAAAATCTCATTTTTTGGAAGATGCATGATTTTGCTGAATTGCTCTCTGGAAATCAGCTCCGAATCCTTCATTTTCAGTCCGTGACACAGAATACTGTGTTTGAAATAGCGTTGTGATAATGCAGCAACTTCAGGATTTTTTTGTTGATCGATTTGGGCTTTTACACTTTGGATGAATTCTTTGTACATCTTTGTTTATGTTTTACCTTAAGGCAATGGGAACGTTGCCTTACACGATGGTGGTTATACTACAATTCAATAATTTCCTCGTTCAATACTGTAAGATTCTCTATTCCCGTTTCATGGAGTGCATAAGAGTTTTCGGCTCCTACAGCACCTGTGCCGGGAATCACAAATTTGGGTTCCAGGGCGAAAACGTGTCCGGCTTGCAGGATATCGCGGGAGCGGGGAGAAAAAACAGGCAATTCATTGATTTGCAATCCGATACCATGTCCTGCAAATCCTGCCTGCTGACTGTATCCCATGAAATACTGCTCAAGTTCATTCTTTTTCACAATACCGAGTGCCAGATGGTACAAATCAGCAACGGCAACGCCGGGTTTGCAGGCTTGTTCGAGTTCACGAAGTATTTCTATCGAAATACTGTGTGCTTTGAGTGCAAGTTCGCTGATTCTTCCCCGCGCAAAAATGCGTGTCATATCCGAAATATATCCGGTAAAAGTACCACCCATATCCACCATAATTGCTTGGCCATCAATGATAACCGTGCCATTGGGTCCGATGGGCATTGATTTGTGTACCCCGCTGCCACCCATGGCAAAATCGTAAGGAGATGGGTTATTGGCATTTTCGCCGGCAATTACACTGCCCATGAAAAGTTCCATGCTTTGTCCGAATACCCTGAATTGTCCGGTTGCGCCCTTCCTGCGAAAAAGGCGCTCAATTTCAATAGAAAAATCAAGGTCAGTCATGCCGGGCTTGTAAAGTGAAGGGATGTCAGCATAACAATCGGCATGTATTTTTCCTGAATGTCGAAGTAAAGCTATTTCATAGTCCGTTTTAACTGATCGGATTTTACGAATTGCGGCCGTGCAATTCAACAATTTTTCAGAATGAAATATCGACTGTAAGCGGATTATATCATTGTAAGGCAGTTCATCCAGCTCCAACATGAGTTGCCGGGGAAGTGATAAGCCATGTTGTATTAGTATTTCAGTAATTTGCTCTGGTTTGCGGATGTAAAACACCTGTTTGCCAGTTAAACCGGCCGGCCGGCGTACAAATAAAAACGGGTCACCCTCAGCAGGAAGATAATAATATCCGTTATATATAGTGTCTGTCAGATAAAATAAATTGACATTGATAGAAGCCAAACAGCCATCGGCATTGGAACGTTGCATTTCTTTTTGCAGCTTACTCCGGCGCTTGCTGAGTTCGGGGAGCAATACTTCTGAAAACATGTTGTAAATTGTAATTTCTATTGAAGTTATTTAGTTTTTTTTTTGAGATTTTTGCTGACTTTTCGAGATAAAGCGGCAAGGCTGCAGATCCATACCATTTATAAATTTCAGGCTCCAAATATTTTTCTCTGATGGCCGCATCAGACTGGAGCATCTCCATAGCTTCGCCTTCGTTGCTTGCATTCAGTATGAATATTCCCCGGTATTTTTTTTTGTTCTTAGTTAAGGGGCCTGCAACAATCAGTTTTCCCTCTGCAACCATGTTTTTAATGTTTTGCATGTGTGCAGCAAATGCTTTGTCAATAGCCTCTTTGTCCTTGGTTTTGTTTTTTCCGGTTTTCAGGATAACCAAATAATAGCTTTTCATGCCATAATCATCTGCTCCCAGTTGTTTGGCCAGTTTGGCATCATAAATCATATTCGATGATTGCTGAGTTGCATGGAGTATTCTTCCGGTAGGAGTGAAACAGGGCCAGTTGTTCTCGTCGAGATAAACCGGTGCGATACGAAGCATTGATTTACCTTCGTGTGCCCTGTCGTAAGCATGATATACAATGAAAGTCGTGTCGTTTTCAGTGAAAAAGCCATTATGCCCGCGACCCGGTTCGGCATATTCTCCGGCAAGAAATAACGAGTACTGATTCTCAAGCCAGCTTTTTCCATCTTTGGTAAGATAGGGTCCTTCAGCTTGTTTTGCCCTGCCCATCACCATTTGATAATTGCTTTCGAGCCCTTTGCAACAAATCCCCCGCGAAGCAAAAATATAGTACCAGTCATCAGTTTTAATCACAAAAACACCTTCTCCCAATGATGGTGTAATCACAGTTAGCGGAGGATTCTCAGATTTGAGTAAGCCTGTTTCGGCATCGAGCTCCACCACACGCAAACCTGCTTTATACGATCCGTAAAACATCAAAACGCGGCCGTTTTCTTCCACATGAATCTGCGGATCGATGCAGTTCACTCCTTCACCGCCATTGCGGAAATCAATCACTTTACCGTGATCAACCCATTTGTAATCACGATCATTGGGGTTCAGAGTTGTATTGCTGGCATATCCAATTGATGAGTTGAAATTCATCCAGGCAGAAACCGAGTAATAAATGTGGTATTTCCCGTTGCGGTAATGGATATCGGGTGCCCAAATATGTCCGTCGTGTTCAGGAATGTCGTTTTTCCACCAGGCTTGTTCTTTGCTGAATACACTGCCTGCATTTTTCCAGTGCAGTCGATCTTTTGAACTTTTGATGCTGATATTTCGACCGGTACTAAAAATGTAATATGTGCTGTCGTGTTTAATCATTACCGGGTCGTGAACACGCAAATCACCGGTTAGCGGGAGGTTTTGTGCCAGTACAGCAACGCTGACAAACAATAACAGGCCGGAAATGTATATTTTCATTGCTACTAAATTGATTAAGATTTGCAAAGATAAACATAATTCCGGCCATAGCACAAAAAAAACCGACACTTCTAAGGAGATAGTATCGGTTTTTTGTCGATTTTGAATTGACTGAAATAACAGTCTTTCTACTATTCTGAAACAACCTCGAAGGCTACTTCCACGCTTACTTCTTTGTGTAGTTTGAGTGTAGCTTTGTAAGAACCAATTTCCTTCACCGGTTCTTTGAGGGCAATCACGCGACGGTCGACATTGAATCCGGCTTTTTCGAATGCTTCTGCAATCTGAATTGGGCCCACAGCACCGAAGATTTTTCCGGTTGTGCTGGTTTTTGCTCCAACAGTTAAAGTGATGTCCTTCACTTTTTCAGCCAGTTCGATAGCTTCGTTTTTGATTCTTTCGAGTTTGTGAGCACGTTGTTTCAAATCTTCAGCAAGCATTTTCTTGGCTGATTGGGTTGCAAGAATTGCTTTTTTCTGAGGAATGAGGTAGTTGCGGCCATAGCCATCTTTTACCTTTACCACATCTCCTTTGTAACCTAAGTTGATTACATCTTCTTTCAATATAATTTCCATAAACTTGTCCTCCTCGCTAATTATTTCAACAAATCAGTTACATAAGGAAGTAAAGCCAGATGACGGGCTCTCTTCACGGCCTGAGCAACCTGACGCTGATATTTCAGTGAAGTTCCGGTCAGACGACGAGGCAGGATTTTACCCTGCTCATTCAGGAATTTCTTCAGGAACTCGGGATCTTTATAATCGATGTACTTGATACCGCTTTTTTTGAAACGGCAATACTTTTTCTTCTTAACATCCACGGTAGGTGGGGTCAGATATCTTATATCTCCTTGATTTGCAGCCATTTTTTAGTTCTCCTTAACTGTTTCTTTAGATTTTAAACCTTTTCTTTTTTCAGCATACTCGTAAGCGTACTTGTCGAGACGGAAAGTCAGGAAGCGAAGCACACGCTCATCGCGACGGTAGTTGGTTTCCAGAGTATCTACAACGGTAGTCTCTGCATCGAACTGCAACAGGGTGTAAAAACCTGTGGATTTTTTCTGAATCGGGTAAGCAAGCTTACGCAAGCCCCAGTTTTCCTCGTTGGTGATAGTCGCACCACTATCAGTGAGGGTTTTTTTGAATTTTTCAACCGCTTCCTTCATCTGTGCGTCAGACAAAACGGGAGTTAAAATGAAAACGGTTTCATAATGATTTAACATACTGTTTACTAACTTTTTAATTATTAATTAATAGCTATTTTCGCATAAAGCGGCTGCAAAGATAGAAATAATTCTTTGATTAGCAATAGTATCAGTCTGAAAATGTGCGTTTTTTTTGGGTCATAAATATTGCATCATTACCCTGATGGTTTTGCTTTCTCCGGCTTTTATTTCGAAAGAAAACTTGTCGAAGGCTGGTTTTTTTAATCCTTTGATTTCGAAATTGCCAAATCCGAAACCTTCCTGGGGGATACCAATTAAGTTGAAGCGCATACGTCCGTTGCTGTCTTCATCATCGAGAACCGAAATGCCGTAAATGCCGGGTTTCAGCACTACATTGTCTTCAATCCGGCCATTCTTCATCCGGGTTTGCTTGTTGTAAATAACTTCCAAAAGCGGTTTTTCTTTTTTGAAGGCTTCTTTGCTGTTGAAAAATGCAACACATATCTGACCTTCAGGATTTTTGATTCCGCTAATTTCAAGATGGATGGTCTGAGCGTACAGACTGAATCCGCAAAGCATTGATATAGAGGTTGATAGTATTCTTTGACACATTTTTTATTGTTCAAGTGCATTGGGTGAAAACCGGCTTTCGGGTAGTTTTGAGCCTTGCTGAAATTGATCGATAATGAGGGTGGTTTTGCGGCTATTCTGCACATTCTCCATTTCCATGCGGTGCGCAAAGTGCTTACCGTTTGTTAGTTTGCGGTATTCACTGATGGTTTGTATGCGCTGCAGCTTGCCATTTAAATCGAAATACTCTATACGATAGCACAGAAAATTCCCGGAATCGATGTAACTCACTTTTTTGCTGATGTTATTATCTTTTGCAATCTCTTCATTGACTGGTATAGATTCAATTTTTCTGCATTTTTTGCCATGAATTGTTACTGTGCCGAGATCATTATATCTGAATTCGTTGATGTTTGGTTTGCTCATATCAGCATTGCTGAATTCGGAACCCATAAAATTTTTCCCCTTTTCTGAACTCACGATGCGTCTAACCTTTTTCAAGGCCGGCATGTAGATCCACATATTATCTTCTTTATGTTCATAATCGAACACAAGAAGTGAGGTGCCTTTAATGTCCGGTGGCTGTAGAAAAACAGTCAGCATTTTCGTGCATTCTCCGAATTTTCGTGAAGCAGTGCTGATTTGTCTGATGCGCTCGTTGCCACGCGTATCGGCTATGCGAATGGTGGAAATCATTTCCATATCACCTGACTCAATGGCCTCGTTTGCTTTTTGAGCAATTTCACGGGCTGATTGAGATGAAAGTGTGAAACTGATGGCCATCATCAGTACTAATAATGTTGGTTTCATATGCTCTTTTTGATTAAAAATGTTGGTTTGAATATTATACAAATTGCCGGTATCAATATCAGTGCGCTGATAAGGCAGAAGAAGAGTGACAGGATAATGAGCAGGGCAAAGGAGTGAATAAAGGAAAAAGATGAGAGGAAAAGTGCTGAAAATCCGAGCATTACAGAAAAAGCATTGATGCTGATACCACGACCTGCTCCGGTGATAGCGCGGTTGATTGCTGTGGCTGAAGAACTACTGTGCAGCATTTCTCTTTTAATCCGCCAGAAAAGATGGATGCTGAAATCAACTCCCAGGCCTATTGATACAGAAGAAAGTAAGGCGGTTACAATATTCAGTTCGATACCTGTCCACCCCATGACGCCAAAAGTTGTTGTAACAGCAAACACGAGTGGAATGCTGCCGGTTATTCCGGCTCCTGCATGTTTGAATATGATGGTAAGCAGCAGGATGATTGCGCCCAGTGCAGCCAGTAGTGAGTATATCTGACCAAATTTTACTGATTCGCTTATTTCTTTGTCTATCAGACTCATACCGCCGATTGTATGAGGTGCATTTACGCTTTGCAGGGTGTTTTTTACGTATTGCACTATTTCTTCCGAATCGCTGAGACTTTTCGATTGGTACTGCACCGATAGCAAAGTGTGTTGATAGTCGAAGCTCAGAAACTGTTCAAAATCGCTCAGGTCGGCACTCATTGCATAAAGTTCCAGGTACTGAGCAATGGCTTCTCTGCTATCGGGAATTTGGTTGTAATCCGGTGTTCCTGGATCGTTCATGGCCATGCTCATTTTGCGAATCATGGTTGCCAGTGAAGTGGTATTGCCAATCAGCGGGTGTTTTTTGAGCTCAATGCCAACCGAGTCAATTTGCTTCAGCAGTTGCGGGTCGGTTGCTTCACCTACGAACATAATGTTCAGCTGCTTACTTCCACCAAAGTGCTTATCAGCCCGAAGTATAGCCTGATTCATAAAGTGCTTTTCGGGCAAAATCCGGTTGGAGTCAGGAGCTATCCGCATGTTGATAATGCCTGCTCCCAGCAGCAAAAATATGGATGCAAAAACCATGATTACGCGCTTTGGATGCTTTGTTGTTGTTTCAGCACTCCACTTCAGGCCTTGTTCGATTAAACCTGATTTTTTTTTGCTTATTTCTTTCTTTTTGCCGAATTGCAGAGCAACTGAAAGCATAGCAGGGAGGAAAGTCAGACTAAGCAAAAGCGCAATTCCTATAGCAATACTGCTAACCACACCCATTTGACGGGCAGGCAGGAAAAGGTGAGCAAGTAAGCCAAGCACTCCAGCTATGGTGGTGAGACCGCATAACAAAACCGGTTTCTGCAGGTTGTTTAGCAGTGTTTGTATTATCTTCGGATGTTTTCGGAGTGGATGTAGTGATTGAATTTCCTGATATCCCGCTATGAAATGTATGCCATAGTTATTGGCAATGGCAATCATCATCACCGGAATAAGAATTCCAATTAAACTCAATTCCCAACCGAATAGAGGAATTAGGGCCAGTGCCACAATCATTGAGATAATAACAATGGAAAAGGGGAGCATGACTAATTTAATGTCTCTGAACGAAAACCACAAAAGCATGAGCATAATGAGCAGACCTGCCGGTAGCAAAACGAGTATGTCCCGACTGATATTTTCATTGGCTTCTGCACGCAACACAGGTTGCCCTGCGATGAAAATCTTTTCATTACCGGGATATTTTTCCAGGGTATGTCTGATAAATGTCAGGAGCGTATCATCATTCAGCCCTTTTTCGCGGGTGAGAACCATCATCGCCATTCTGAAATCGTCGGAAACCACCAAACGATAAGCCATATCGTTTTTTTTGATTTTGCTTCTTAGAAGTTGAATATCCTCTTCATTATCAGGGATATCATCTATCAGTGGTAGCACGGTCATCATCCCTGCTTCTGAACTTATTTCCTTTACCTGAAAAAGCGAGTAAACTTTAGCCAACAGTGGAGAAGCTTCTAATTCCCGATTAATTCTCTTCATCCTGTTCAGGGTGTTGATTTTCAGCACATCATCGGTTTCAATAATCAACATCAGCATTTCGTCGTTGTTGAAATGCTCAGCAATCTTTTTATTGCTGATTTTCGATTCCATCGTTTCCGGCATATACGATTCGAGGTCAGGATTGATCTTGATCCGGCTTAATGGTATGATACAAGCAACTAACAATAACAGGGTAATGATTATTATTGGTTTTTGAAAACGGAGAATGGGGAGGTTTTTTCTCATATTCAGAGGATTTTAATGTCAGAAACTGACTTTTAATGCAGCAAAAATTCCATTCATGATATCGGCAGAATAGCGGAAGAGGCTTTTTTCCCGGCCCCCCATAAAGCTTGCACCTGTCGATACTTCCAATGCATCGTTGATGCTTTTTCTGAGCACTCCTCTCATCAGCCAATCGCCCGAACTCAGATTATAATATGCTGTTAGTTCCGGTTTCCAGGTGTCGTAGGCGAATGTTCCAGAAAATGTGATGGATACAGCATGGTTGCTTTTTTTCTGCTGATGAAAAATCCGGCGGTTGAAAAGTCGGTTTTCGTACATAATCATATTATTGGCATACTGCATTTGAGCCATCGGATTGAGCGGATCGCTAAGCACCGGCACAGGCAATTCGCTGAAATCCGGCACATATTTTCCAATATATTGCGCTATCACAGTGAGCCCACCCACCGATTTCTCAATAGCACCCACATAACTCCAGTCGGACAAAGGAATATGCATCTTATTATCGGGATTTTCGGTGATGTTTCTGGCTGCTTCGGCCCTGAAAATAGTGCTCCCGATCGGGACTGCAAAATCGGCCCCCCAGCTTGTTTTTAGATAACTGATTGCTGCATTGGTAATTGATGGCGCACCTCCCGACCAGTCGATTTGCTGAACTCCGAATCCATGGTTAGGATCATAACCCCGAAACCAGGAAACCGAGGCACCCAGGGCCGGCCATTCGAAATTAAGTCTTGCAGCCAGGGTCGCATTTTCAGGAATGCGAGCAGGTAATACGGGCTTGGCAAACCGCACATTAGTTCCCAGATCGAATAGCTCGTATTGATAAACCGATGACTGATACACAGGTATGCCGATAATTTCCAGCTCCATTGCCCTGAAAGGTCTGATTCTGGTACGTAACATCAGATTCGACATCCATTGATCATCGGGATTGTCGCTCAGGAAAAAATAGTTTTTTGCGCTGATATTGCCGGTAGGATTGAAACCATCGGTGCGCCCCCAGCTAACTATTTGATATCCAACAAGCAAATCGAAGCGATCAGTGCTAATGCCTGCAAATAATTCACGTGGCTCAGCCTGCCAGCTTCCCTCACCTTCCGAAATTGAACGACGGAGTCTCAGGTCGGCCCGAATTATGGCAGATTCATGGCGGGCGTGTAATCTTAGTTCAGTTTCGGCAAATGTATTGCCCCACGATGCCTTTTCAGGGTTGAGGTACATGACTGTGCGTCCGTATCCGTGAATTTCGACTGCATTACGATTTTCGTTTTTGTTGGCAGATGTTGTTTTTGTGGCTTCATCAAAAATACTTTGCGCATGAAGTTCGAAACAAGTTAACACGGCAATCAACAGCAAAGTCGGTCCCGTGCTCAATCGATTTGATTTCATATTTGTAACTTGTGGTATCATTATTATTATGCCACAATGTTACAGTTTTAATACAGCTTAGGAGTCTGTATTTCTAAATCAGGACAACAAAAAAGTTTCATTGTTGATTTGCCGGATATACTCTTTGGGTGTCATGCCTGTTTCGCGTTTAAAAACAAGATAGAAAACAGATTTGCTCGAAAAGCCACAATCGTAGCCAATGGCTTCAATCGAATATTGTTGTGCTTTGTTGGCAAGCATTTTTTTAGCTGCTTCAATCCGATATTGATTGATGAACTGAAAAAAATTCATCCCCAGGGTAGTATTTAGTACTTCGGTGACCTGATAGCGGGGTATGCCAATCGCATCAGAAAGCATTTCCATATTGAGGTCGGGAAGTAAATAAGCCTGCCTTTTTTCAATATACTGAGTTATCAGTTCGCCAATGCGGTGCTTCTGTTCCTCTTGTAACGACGAGTTTTGGTAAGGCTGCGGACGAACACCCGTAAGGAATTTTGTTTTCAGTTCCTGTTGCCGCAAACCGTAAAAACTGAACATAAATACGAGTATGAGCATGGCCGAATAATTGAAAATGTGGGGTAAACGATAGTCCAAACCAGTACTGATACCAATGATTGCAATCGTAAGTGCAAAAACACAATAAACTACATAAAAAATGGCAACACTGAGCAACCAACCCAGATTTTCATTCTTTTCAATGTTCGAATGTTCGTTTTTTAAGTGTATTCTGTGTCGGTGTACCAACAATAGACTTAAAGGATTGTAAACTATCCACGATAAAATATTGGCTATAGCGAAGCCGATTTTAAACCAGAAATTCTGATTTTGTTCGAAGAAAGTCTGCGGATAAAAGGGTTCTTTGATACTGTAGGCAACAAGTTCAAACGTCAGGAAAGGCAAAAAATGAAGCAGTTGAATGATCCTTAGTTTGAAATCATCCCTCGTAAGAGAACTTACATAGATATAAAGGGCAGGGTTGAAAAGCAGAAATGAACTCGACAGCAAAGGTCTTCCATAAACAGTATGATCGAGTGCGCAGGTCAGAAATTCAATAGCCAGTAATGTGAGCCAACCGGAAAGAATTTTATCAGGAAGAGAACTGTTTTTCTTTGTAAACATCAGTACGGCTGCAAAAAAACTCTGGGTGAAGCCAATCCACGCTAAAGTATTCATGATGAAAAGATTAAATGAATGTTCAATTTATCTAACAATAATTTCTGTTTATAAGTTTGCAATATGATGCAATTAGAATTATCAAATATCAGAAATATTTATAAATTTGCAAAGGAAAAGAAAAAATATATGGAAGTAAAAGAAGCCATTAACAGGCGATATACCTATCTTAGTGATAAAAACTGTTGTTTGTCGTGTGGCAGTGCAATCAATTATTCAGCTGCTCAAGCCGGGGAGATATGTGTGGACCTTGGTAGCGGAAGGGGAAGTGATGTAATCAGACTGGCCGGTCAGGTGGGCGATAATGGTTATGTGTATGGAATTGATATCTCTGAAGGGATGATTCAAAAAGCCGAATCGAATCTGGCCAGGTTCATGGTAACAAATGCCCGTATTATACAATCGGAGCTGGAGATGCTCCCCCTGGAAACGCAAACTGTCAATTTGGTGATTTCGAATTGCTCCATCAACCATGCAAAAGATAAACAAACAGTTTGGAATGAGGTTTACAGGATACTGAAACCGGGCGGCAGATTTGTAGTGAGTGATATATATGCAGGTTCTGCAATTGCCGATGAGTATCGCCACGACCCGGTGGCTGTTTCCGAATGCTGGGCGGGAGCAATAACCCGGACTGAATATCTTGAAATGCTTGAAAATGCCGGTTTTGCCAATATTCGTGTTCTCGAAGAATCGGATTTGTACAAAAAGGGTAAGGCTGAAATTGTCAGTATTACGATTTATGGAGAAAAAAATCCGGAAAGTTTTAGTAAACAACTAATTAGTAAACAACTAACAAATAGAGTATCATGATGAAAAGTGTGGTAAAAGACAATCATTGTGGTTGCAATGTATCAAAACATGATGCACAGTGCTGTGCTAAGGTGTCGAAAGTGGTAGCGGGCTGCCACGATTAATCAGGGTAAAATGGCTTTATCCAAACATAATATTATTGTTCCGGTTGAAGGATCGGAAGAGTATTTCATTGTCAATCCGCTTTATAAATCTGCCGACTTCATTTCTTCTGAAGAATTGGAGCAACTCAGGTTGGAAGTGGATCACAATGCCGTATTTGCTCGGCGAGGCTACATTGTTGAGCAGGATGCTGAAAAGAAAGCCTTCAAATATGCGTATCTCAATTTTTTGGACGAAAGGGACAAGGATGAAGTACAGTTGTTTTTTGTCCCGAATTATTCATGTAATTTTTCCTGTTCATATTGTTATCAGGAGGGTTATGAACCTGCTGACAGTAAGCTGACTACCTTTGTAATAGATTTGTTTTTCGGTTATATCCGACAGTACTTCGATGATCGTAAAAAATATGTAACTGTTTTTGGTGGCGAACCCTTACTTCCCGGAAAGCATCAACGCAAACTGATGGAGTATTTTGTGGATTTGTCTCTTGACAAAGGGATTGAACTTGCCTTTGTAACAAATGGTTTTACGCTTGTTGAATATATTGATTTACTGAAGAGAGCCAAAATCAGAGAAATTCAGGTGACTCTTGATGGTACGGCCGAAATTCACAATAATCGCCGCTGTCTTCATGGGAATATACCAACCTTTGATAAAATAGTGGAAGGAATTGATGTCTGTCTCGAAGCTGGAATTCCAATCAATCTCAGGGTGGTAGCTGATCGCGATAATATCGATAACTTGCCTCAGTTAGCTGATTTCGCTATCAATAAAGGATGGACCAAGTCGCCCCTTTTCAAAACACAGATTGGTCGTAATTATGAGCTGCACGTTTGTAGTAGTTCTCCTGAAAAACTTTTCGACAGAGCAGGTTTATATCGCAAAATTTACGATTTGCTTGCTGAATATCCGCAAATTGCTGAATTCTACCGTCCTGCATTTTCCATAGCTCGTTATATTTCCGAAACAGGCCAATTACCCATGCCTTTGTTTGATTCATGTCCTGCTTGTAAAACTGAATGGGCATTTGATTTTAAAGGAAATATTTATTCCTGTTCAGCTACTGTAGGGAAGAAAGGGGAGGAGTTGGGAACTTTCTATCCTTTAGTTACAACCAACGATTGTGCTATTGCAGCATGGCAAAACCGTGACATAACAACCATAGCAAAGTGTAAGGATTGTGAAGTATCACTTGCCTGTGGTGGTGGTTGTGCTGCTGTTGCCAAAGTCAAACACGGACACGTGAATGCTCCCGATTGCCGCCCTATCAAGGAATTATTGTCGCTTGGTGCCGCTTTTTATTTTTGATCCTGAAATCTTTTTTAACACATCACTCACATCAGTTTACATGGGATTACTTTTTTATTCATGTATATTCTTTTAAAAAAAATCGGTATTTTTTGGCGTTTTAATTCATACGACCATTGTGATATAATGTATTTTTCTGTTTTCAATGCCATTTTCAATATAATTAACATATGAATATATGTACATGTATTGTAATAATGAAAAATAGTTTTAATTTTGCAACTTCAAACTCAAGGGCAATACATCAATAATGATTGTACCGATCAAAGCGATTAGTGCATTAGAATATAAAAATGAGGTTTTAAATGTTGGATAATAAATGTTTAATTTCGCTAGATGAGATGACATTATTGCCTGAAATATAAGACATTGGTGTGTATTATTAGCAAAATATTCAGACAAATAACTACAGTTTCGGCCGATGAAACAATGTCGGTTACGACGATATAAAAAGAAATAATAAAAGATAAATGGAAAAAATTGTAATTGTTGGAGGTGTGGCTGCAGGTGCAACGGCTGCTGCGAAGGTGCGCCGGTTGTCGCCTGATGCTCAGATAACCCTGCTCGAAGCAGGACCGGATATTTCGTTTGCCAATTGTGGTTTGCCTTATTATATTGGTGGCGATATTAAAAGCCGCTCGAAACTCATCCTTCAAAGTCCGGAGAGTTTTAACGAACAGTACAAAGTGGATGTACACACACATACCATGGTTTCTGCCATCGATCGTGAGGCAAAAAAGATAACAGCCATGGATGTCAGAAGTGGTGATGTGTTTGGTTTTGAATACGACAAACTAATATTGGCACAGGGTGGAAGACCCATCAAGCCAGAGATTCCCGGAGCCGATTCGGAGCATGTTTTTTCGCTTTGGACACTCGAAGATATGGATAACATAGCCCGTTTCATCGATGATGAGGAACCGCAGGATGCCGTGGTTGTAGGAGGTGGATTCATCGGACTTGAAATGGTAGAAGCCCTTGTAAAGAGAGGGTTGAATGTGCATGTGGTCGAAATGATGCCTCATGTGATGTCGCTGATGGAGCCCGAAACAGCAGGGTTTATTCAGGAGGAAATGCTCTCATTTGGTGTAAAAATTCACACTGGAAAAGGTGTTACTGATATCCAGCCCAAATCAGTAAAACTGAACGATGGCACTGTGCTGAAAGCCGATATGGTGCTGATGTCGATTGGGGTGCGTCCTACGTTGCAACTCGCCAAAGATGCCGGTCTCGCCATAGGAGATGCCGGTGGTTTGCTGGTGAATGAATATATGCAGACTTCAGACCCGAACATTTATGCTGCTGGTGATATGGTGGAGATTGTGCATCGGGTGCTGGGCAAAAAAGTGCGCATTCCGCTGGCCGGTCCGGCCAACCGGCAGGGACGAATCGCTGCTGAAAACGCATTGGGTGGCCAACATGCCTACAAAGGTGCGATCGGCACTTCGGTGGTGCGCGTGTTCGATGCGGTTGCCGGCATTACCGGATTATCGCTTAAACAAGTACTGGCTGCAGGTTTTCCTGCACAAGCAGTGGTAGTTCATAAAGAACATCACACCTCCTATTACCCCGGAGCTGAAAATGTAACTGTTATGCTCGTGTATCATGCAGAAACAGGCGTTATACTCGGTGGACAAACAGCAGGGTACAAAGGGGCCGACAAACGGCTGGATGTAATTGCAACTGCTGTGGCTGCAGGTCTGACCATTCATGATATTGCTGATGTGGATTTTGCTTACTCACCTCCCGTAGGAACGGCCAATGATGCTGTGAATATGGCTGCTTATACAGCCGAAAACCGAAAAAGCGGCTATAGTCCTTCAGTAACTGTGACTGAACTCGATGCTCTGATTAATGAAATCAGTCCGGTGGTGATTGATGTACGCGATGTATTTGCATTTCAAAAATCGAATATACAAGGTTCGTACAATGTGCCGCTCGAAGCATTGCCCGAACAACTCAACGCCATCCCCAAACATCTTTCGGTTGTCGTTTACGACGAAACAGGAAAAAAAGGTCACCAGGCACTGCGAATGCTGAAAGGTGCCGGAATCGACAAGGTTTATAACATCTCAGGCGGACATATTTCTTTGCAACGCCATGCCCGTGCTGTTGGGTTCAATAGTATTCAAGTTGATTTACTTCCTATTCAGGAAAAATCGCTGACAGAAAATAATACTCAGGAAGAAGAAAATGCTTCTGAACAGCCTGTTGCAGCAAGTTCAGGACCGCTGGTTGTGGATGTGCGTACTCCGGGCGAGTTCCGCGGAGGTGCTTATCCTGGTGCCATTAATATACAACTCGACGAATTGTCATCCCGTGTCGGCGAATTGGGAAGCAAAGACCGCGATATCACGCTTTACTGTGCTTCGGGTGCGCGTTCGGCCTACGCACAACGCATGCTCGCACAAATGGGTTTCACTAACGTGAAAAACGGTGGCGGTTTGATGCATATGATGATGAGAAAGTAAATTCCGACTACTCATTTGTCCTGTCAATGGAGGCGGTAATTCGTAATGAGCTGCAAATTTACATTAAGTGATTCATCTCACTTCACAACAAACCTCCGCCTCACCGCATTACCTGCTTCATCCTGCACCAGCAGCAAATGTTTTCCTGCGGTCAGACTAAGTTCGAGTTTGTGGGTGCCGCGGGTGCTGTCGAGGTACTCGCCATTCATGTGCCAGAAGAGGGTAGTGGCAGGGTTGCGGTGTACAGCTTCGAACACAACCATGCCGGGCTCGTTGTCGCTGCCCGAAGGGATGTAAACCGCTGTGTTATTGTCGGGTACGAGGATGTCCATCACCGTTTCAGGAGGCGATTCGCAGTCAGTCATCACCGGCGGCAATAGTTGATATCCATGATGATGCTGCCGGTAGTAGTATTCCATGGAGGGCGGAAGCACAAACCACGATTGTTCCTGCATGGCCGATACCGGATAGCAACTGCTGTTTACCCGAAGGGTGCCTGTTGCATCGAGCATGATGCTGCGGTGATAGGGGCACTGTGCCGCCTTACGGCCGTTTTCAGATACCCAGCGTGCTTCTATTTCGCAATGCGGACCGGCCCTGAATCCGCTCTGCAGGCAGATATCAATTTTCTGCATGTTTTGCGTGGGACGCTCAAACCAGCGATTGTTGCCAATGCGCTTAAATATCTCAAACATGACTGGGGCTGCATGCGTTACTCCGGTTAAGCCGGGGCGACCCTCACCGGAAGCATTGCCTACCCATACGCCCACGGTATAATCGGGTGTAACTCCCACCGACCACGCATCGCGCAAACCAATGCTGGTGCCTGTTTTCCACGCAATTTTACGTGTGGAGGCGAAATGCTCCCAACCCATCTCCAACGAAGGGCGGTTCACTTGTGTAAGTGCTTCGAGGGTAAACCACCAGGCGGCCGGACTGAACACCGTTTGGGCTTTTTTGTTGTTTTGCTTATCTGCCAGGATGTGATAATGATTGAAGTGCTCATTGTAAAATTGCTGTTTCTGAAGATAATAAAGCACCGATCTTCCCATGCCGGCATAGGCTGCTGTAGTTTCGAGCAGGTTTACTTCGGCTCCTCCGAGAATGAGCGATAATCCGTAGTGGTTGGCCGGCTTTGTGATGGTTGTAAATCCGCAATTCAACAAAATCTCCCTGAATTTCTGCACACTGTATTCGTGTAACTGCCTTACTGCCGGTATATTAAGCGAACGTGCCAATGCCACATCAGCCGGTTTGGCACCCATGAAGGTTTTCTCGAAATTTTCGGGACGGTAGGAGCCGTATCTCGTAGGTATGTCGGCTACCAAAGCATTGGGCAACAGGCTGCCTTCCTCCAGCATCGCTCCATACAAAAATGGTTTCAGAATGCTTCCCGAGCTGCGTGGGGCTGTTACATGATCCACAAAAGCGGCATTGTCGGTGCCAGCGACTTCGGTGTTTCCTACCCAGGCAAGGATGTTCCCGCTTCGGGTGTCCATCACGACTATGGCCATGTTGTGGATGTAATTACCCGCATAAATCCGGATGTATTGCTGCGCTGTTTGAACTGAAAACTCCTGCAAAGGTCGTTGTAGCGTGGTTCTCAGTTTTTGTCCCTGATAACCCTGTTGTATTAAATGTTGTAAAAGATGTGGTGCCAAGCGGGGTAATGCATACGGAGTTCCGGGCACCGGCTCTTCCTGTGCAAGCCGACAGCTAATTTCATCAATAATGCCTTTATTGTACAGTTTGCTTAATAAGCGGTTGCGCTTTTTTACGAATTGCTCCTGATTGCGGCCCGGAAAGATGATGGCCGGTGCGTTCGGAAGCACGGCCAGCGATGCCGATTCGCCCCACGAAAGCTGGGATGCCGGCCGACCGTAATACCGCCATGCTGCAGCTTCGAGTCCTACCACATTGCCGCCAAAAGGTGCATGCGAAACGTACAACCGCAGTATTTCTTCCTTGCTGTAACGCAGTTCGAGCCGCAGAGCCAAAATCATTTCGTACAGTTTTATCAGGATGCTTCTCCGCTGATTGTTTTTACTTAATCGAATTACCTGCATCGAAATCGTGCTCCCACCACTGACGATTTTGCGGTTTTTGATGTTTTGCATAGTTGCTCTAAACAAAGAAACAGGATTGATTCCGGGATGATAGTAGAAATATTCATCTTCAAACATCCGGATGCATTCCCTGAACTTGAAAGGAACTGAATCGGATACCGGAAAACGCCACTGATGGTCGGGCGCAATGTGAGCTGCCAGCAAAGCTCCTTTTTCATCTTCAAGGATGGTGCTGTAACCCGAAGTAAATAGTTTCGAAGGGAGCGAAAAGGCAAACCAAAGCAGGAATAGCAGACTGATTGTCAGCAACCAGAAACGGGGCAATGGATATACAAGCCGGTGTTTTGTACACCAGCCGGTAACTTTTCCCCATATATTAACAAATGTTGCTTTCAAAGAAAACTTACTTTACAACTTCAACCCACCTTCCCGGTGTCAATGCCCGTATACTGCGGTCGTACATGGCTTCACATTCAATAGAAGGATGATAGAATTTTCCGGGATAAGCAGCTTGCAACAGTACGCTGAAAGTCTTCGATTTACCTTTTTCCAAATTGAAATAAAGCAATACCCTGTCGTCGCGAATATCTTCATAATCAGCTTCGTTGGTGTCTTTGTAGTTCGCCCTGACTTCATCCATGCGGGCATTCAGAATTTCCCAACCTGAAGGGAACATCTGCGTTAGTGCCAGATTTTCGTACGACATGCGGATGCCGGGATGCAGCACTGTAATCATAGCTCTGAACTGCGTGCCCTGCTTCAGTTTTGTCGGATTAAGACTTTTCCCGCCCATATCCACGTATTCGGCTTTCAGAATCAGATTCTCTGAAATATTCTCCTGATTGCCAATAAGCGGGACGCCTGTGGTCTGAACCTGTACAAATATCTTCGTATTACTGTTGTTCTGAATGCTTACTTTCGCTGTGCCCGACATGGGAATCTCGTGTCGCGAAATCATTTTCGGAGTGTTCACCGGAGTAACTTTTCCGTTGATTGTTATTTGGGCTTTCAAATTGCCGTCAGGCTTTGCGGAACCTGCATATTTGGATGCTGCCAGCAACATCGCCGCACTGGTTTGGGTACTCAGCCATTCGTTCGACGATAAAACAGAAGCCATGTCCTGCATCAGCGGTTTGGCCTGTTCATTTCTTCCCAAAAGTACTAAAGTCTCCAGAATCAGAGCATTATCGCGGTTGAAACTTCCGAAGGTATTGCCATAATCATCTTTCTGAGTGGCTTTTCGTTGCAACTGATACACTATCTGCCATCCGATGTCGGCTTTACCTGATAAAGCATAGGCTCCTGCCAGCCGCCATAAGGATGCCGGGTCGATTTCTGCTGTTTCACGCATCAGATTCATAGCGCTCTGAGCTGGTTTTTTAGCCAAAGCCAGCGTGTAAAGCCGGTACGCCTGCTCCATATCGGTGCCGTAATTACGGCGTGTCGGTCGCCAGTTGGTCGCCTCTTTGGTTTGATAAGCCACCCACTGATTCAGCATATCTCCCGGAAGTTTATAACCCTTCGATTGAGCTTCGAGCATGAATTGTCCGGCATAACTGGTGCCCCACGAACAAACTTGCTTGCTTTTTCCCGGCCAGTAACTGAACCCGCCATTGGTGAGCTGAAATTGTTTCAGACGATCCAAACAGGCTTTCACATTGGTTTCAGCAATGGCTTTTTGCTCCTGCGTCATGTCGGTCAGGTTGCCCAAAAACAACTGTGGGAATGCAGCCGAAACTATTTGCTCAATGCAACCATGAGGATATTGCAGCAGGTATTGCATCCTTTTCTCCAAACCGATGGGATAGAAGGCCGATAATTCGATGGTGGCGCTGTTCGTGCCGGGGATGCCTGATGCTTTCAGTTCCTGATTCAGGGTTTTTCCGGCTTCAACTTCACTAATGGCCGATGTTGTAACCGGCGGATTGGGATACCTGATTTTCAAATCGGTTTCAGAAGTGGATTTCAGACTTCCTGAACTGGCAACGATGTTGATTTTTCCTTCGCCAACCAGGTTCTTTACTTTCATTCGGAAAAACAACATTTTCTCACCCGGTTTGGCAAATTGTACGTTTTGCGTGGCTGGTCCGCTGATTTCAAACTCCTTGCTGAGGTTCATTTTTACGGTCACATTGCGCGCGTTGTTGTCCATCGCGAAAACGGTCACGGGAATTTCAATTTCTTCGGTGGGACTCACCACCCGGGGGATGGTAGGCAGCACCATCAGCGATTGACGCACCGGAACAGCTTTTTCGGCCGAACCATAGGCTCCTTCATGTCCGGCAATCACCATCACCCGCACCGAACCCACATAGTTGGGCATCTCAAACTCATGATTTGCAGTGGCTTTGGCTTTTAAATGATGCGGGCCGCTGAAAAGAACTACGGGTTTAAAGCGGTTGGTGTTTTCTTTTCCTTTGCGATCAAAATACTGGTCGCCACCAATGGCGTACAAACCTGCCATCTTGCCTGTAAAGGTTCCTGCAACGTATTTGTACAGGTCCCAGGTGCGAACACCAAGCGCTTCACGTGCATAAAAGGCCTTCCACGGATCGGGTGTGGTAAAGCGCGTGATATCAAGCAGTCCTTCGTCCACAATAGCGATGGTGTAGGTCATGGCCTTGCCTGTCGATTCGTTGATTTTTACATTGAATTTCTGTTGCGGTATAAGCTCTGATGCCATGCTAATCGCTGGTTTCAAATGGGTTGTCGGATCTTCTACATCGACCGATTGTACGCCGTACATCCTGATGGGTAACTCGGATTTGCCTTTGCTGTGTGGCTGAATATAAGTTACGTGGATGTAGATGTTCGGTGCCATCTCCGGTGTCACTTCAAAACTGAACCCCGGTTTTTTCATGTCGGGTTCCACCCAAAAATGCTGCAACACTTTACTGCCTGTTTCAATGCTCACCAAAGCCCTTCCCTGATGGGTAACCGGCATATCCACAGTTACTTTTTCGCCAACCTTGTACGATGTTTTGGAGGTACGCAACATCAGCATTTCTGCTCCTCCCTGATTTTCTGTCGATGCATTGCTCCACGAATCTCTGCCGCTGGTGTAGAATACAGCTCCTGTGCTGTGACCGCCCTGCATATCGGTTACGCGGATGAGTTTCCTACCCCACAGGCCTTTATCCAAACGCATCTGATAAACGCCTTTGCCGTTGTTTAGCTTGACCACATCCGATTTTATCAGATTCGAATGCCGGTTGCTTACATAAGATGCCAGATTTTCCTCTTCCGATTGTTCCCACCACCAGCGCCAGTACACATTGAAAATTTCTATACGCACCTCACCGCTCATTGGCTTCCCGGTTTCATCAACCAACGCCAGCGCAATAGCATTGGCATCATCCGAAATCAATGCTTTGTTCCAACCTTTTCCTTCAGGCATTTTCAGTCCGGCATAACGTTTATAGGGCGAATATTGGAAAATTGACCGGTCGGTACTGAAATCGCCTCCACCCTCAAAAGCGGTGGTTTTCAATTGCACAGCCATCATGCCCGGAGCATCGGTTTCGTAATTCAGGCGGGTTGTGATCTGCCTTTTGCCTTTTACATCGAGTGTTCCTTCAAAAATAACCATATCCTGCGAAGCGGCGCTTTTCAGCGGATCGTCGAAAATATAGCCATTGAAACCAGGAAAAGTGGTTGTGCTTGCAGCCAGTGTCGCTTCCATCTTCACCCTTTTTCCCGAAGCCGGTACGCCATGTAGCCAGTTTACTTCCAGCGTACCTGTCATCGGCTGGTTTTTGAAGAATATTTTTCCGGGATAACTGAGGTTGATTTTGAGCCGGTTAGGTTTCACTGTTTCAATCCTGATATTTCGGGTAAATGAGGCCGAACCAACCGATATTTTTACCCGCCAGTTGCCGGTGGGTGCATCGGACGGGATTTCGAGTGTATAAGTGAAAAATCCGTTGAGATGTTGCGTTTTAACCATCCTTCTGGCCAATTGTCCCTGTGGATTGAAAAATTCGAGCACCACCGGATGATTGGCCGGAAGCACTTTGTTTTTATCTTCCAGGATAAACCCAAGATGAATTTTATCGCCCGGACGCCAAACGCCCCGCTCACCATAGATAAATCCTTTCATCCCTTTTTTGAGTTGCTCGCCCGATACATCGAACATGCTGAGCGAGAGCGACGAAGCATCATCGAGGCGCAGATAACCCTTTTGTTTGTCTTTCGAGGCAATAACCACAAAAGGCCTGGAGCTGAGTTTAATACTTGCAAAGCCGTTCGAATTGGTAGAACCTTTTCCAATGGGCTGATTCTGCATGTTTCTGAATTCGAGTTGAACGCCCGAAATGGGTTTGGTATCGCGCAAATCGGTCGCTATCACGTGATATTCGTTGTCGGAGCCGGCTTTGGCTATGAGACCCAAATCGGAAGCCAGCACATTGCGGGCAGCAACCCTGTCGCGCCCCATGTAATACGAGGGCTTACAGGGGTCGTTTTTCTCTTCCCAGTTGTAGTTTTCATAGTTGTAATCGCCATCTTCTTCCCAGTAATTCCAGTAAGGATGGGGCTGATCGTAACCATTGTCTTCCTCTGTTACAACTGATGATAAATCTTCACTTTCAGCACTGTCATTGCTTCCACATGGGAAAAGCGAATGTTTTTTTCTGAAACTGAGTTCCACGCGGTAGATAGCACCCGGTTCAGTTTGTACTAATTGCGATAAATCGAGCGAGAAATTGTTCCAGCGCGAATAGTCGATGGGTTCATCAGAAGTGAGTTGCAGTTCACCCTGATACACAATTCTTCCCACACGTTTTATCTCACTGCTTTCGTTCAACTGATTTACCTGCAGAAATTGTAAGATATTATTCTCGAAAATGCGGATGATGCGCACTTCAACAGCTGAAAGACTCACAGCCCTGAAAGGAATGAGAATGCCTTTGTTGTCGGGCACAATCACACCTTCGCCTATCATTTCTACCTGAGGTTTCAGACTGAAAAAGCGAAGAATGTGGCAATAATCCTTCCCCATGTTCTTTTCAGCATAGTTGCGAACGGCCCCGAAAACTGTTAATTCAACATTGCCTGTAACCGACTCAGAAGGAATGAGTTGCACTTCGTTACCGCGAATCAGGGTTTTAAACTCCGACCAGGCCGATAACCTGAATAAACCATCAGCATCCTGCCTTTTGCTCAGCGGGTCCGAGAAATAAACAGAAATGCTGGTTTTGGGGGCACTTTCGGTTTTTACATGCATCACACCGAACTGGTCCAGTCCCGGCATCTGAAATTCCCAGCTTCCGTCGGTAGCGCCAATTCTTGATCCGTTCCATTGAATATCAATGTTGTAGCTTTTATTTTTTCTTTCTACACTGTCGGCTGTGAAATGATGGGTGCGGCCGTCTTTGCTGTGTTGCCAACGCAGGTTTTTATTACCTTTAACCTTTACTATCTGTTCAATTACAGTATTTGCAGCCACATCGGCAGTGTACAGCACGCCATGCACCTGTTGCCAGCGCATGTTGTTTTCGCTGTGCGGACTGATGCCTTCGAATTCGAAGCGGATAAATTGCTTTTTGATTTGAAACCGAAAGGGCAGTTTTCGCAGTGCTTTGGGAACATCTGTAAACTGATTTAAAGCAAACTTCACATCGAATACCTGTCCGGGCTCCGGCGATATATCGGGCACAAAGCGGATGGTTTGCCCGTCAACCCAAACGGCTTTTCCGCGGATATCCGGACTAAAACTGAAGGGGTTTTTGCTGAGCTCTTTGCCCGATTCGGCATCTGTAACTTCCTGTACTAAACGTACCTGGATGGGTGATGCAGACGAAATTACACCGGAAGTAAACGATACAACATGTGCCGCAAAAGCCGGGTCGGTTGCTAAGGGTTCGTACTTTTTTTGACAGGAATAACAGGTGAAAATAATAACGGACAGCACCAAAAATGCCGTCCGTACCAAAGTGTGTGCAGGTTTCATGGCAAAACTGATTAATTTGCTGTAAAATTAAGCAAATAATCTGGTTCTGCATTATCTGCGGTTTCTCCAGGGTTTCTCCGACGCAGTGGTTTTTTTGCGGTCGTTCGACTGGCGGGGTTTGCTTCTGCGTTCCTGGCTCCATTCGTTGCCTGAATTTCGTGTTTCGTTCAGGGATTTTCTGCGGCTTGATTGATTGGCAAAGTCTTTACTTTCGCGGGCAACACCAAGTTCTATATCTTTCTGCTGAGCGAATGCATTAATGATTTTATCAGTTTGATCCATAAACACATCGAAGAATGTGAATTTGCTGGTTACTTCTATATCGCCTACAGAGATGGTTTTGTCGCCCACCACATCATTGATCATACCGAGTAAACGCGAAGGATTGATACCGTCGCGGTTTCCTACATTCACTTTCATGCGCATTTTGTCACCACGCCGGCCTTTATTGCCTGATTTGTCATCATTAAAATCTCTTTCTCCGCGCGACGAATGTCTTTCTTTTTCGTGATAATTCAAATCTTCTGCATCTTTATAATAATCGAGGAAGCGATTGAATTCGAGTGAAACGAAGCGTTTGAGCAATTCTGTTTTATCCAGATATTCCAGTTGCTTCATGATTTGTGCCATGTATGGTCCAATCTGATCTTCATTAATTTCCACATTCTGCATTTTATCGATCATGTGAAAGAGCTGTTTTTTGCATACCTCCAAACCGTTCGGAATTTGCTGTTGCTCAAAATTTTTCTTCAACATCCGTTCGATATCCTTGATTTTGAATTTCTCTTTCGAATGGATGATGGATACCGATACCCCTTTTTTGTGTGCGCGACCTGTACGTCCGCTCCGGTGAGTATAAATTTCCACATCATCAGGCAGATTATAGTTAATCACATGGGTGAGGTCGCTCACATCGAGTCCGCGTGCAGCCACATCGGTAGCCACGAGCAACTGGATATTGCGTATACGGAATTTCTGCATTACTGTATCACGCTGAGCCTGCGAAAGGTCGCCATGAAGTGCATCGGCATTATAGCCATCGTGCATCAGATGCTCGGCTACCTCTTTGGTTTCCTGACGTGTACGGCAAAAAACGATTCCATAAATATCCGGATTCAAATCAACAATGCGTTTCAGTACCAAATATCTTTGTTTGGCTTGCGACACATAATATATGTGTGAAACATTATCGGAACCCGAATTGCGGTTGCCCACAGTAATTTCCTCATAATCTTTCATATACTTCTTTGCAATGCGGGCAATCTCAGTTGGCATAGTCGCTGAGAACAGGGAAGTGCGACGACTCTCGGGAGTACGTGCCAAAATAGTTTCTATATCTTCTTTGAAACCCATATTCAGCATTTCATCAGCCTCATCGAGCACCAGATATTCAACCGTTTCGAGTTTTATTTTTCCTCTTTCGATAAGGTCGATCAGGCGTCCCGGTGTAGCAACAATAATTTGTGGAGTCTGGTCGAGCTGTTTCAGCTGTGTGCGGATATCCTCACCACCATAAACCGGCACCACGCGTGTATGCAGGTATTTGGAATAATTTTTCAGATCGTTCGAAATCTGAATGCAAAGTTCGCGGGTAGGTGCGAGCACGAGCGCCTGCACTTGTTTGCGGTTTGCATCAATCATGTTGAGCAATGGCAGCCCGAAAGCAGCAGTTTTACCTGTTCCGGTTTGTGCCAGTGCAACCAGATCCACACTTTTTTCCAGCATGAAAGGGATTACCTTTTCCTGCACGGGCATTGGGAACTCGAACCCGAGTTCGCCGATGGCTGAAAGGATTTCATCCCTCAGTCTCAGTTCTTTAAATGTCATTTTACTTGTTTTAGTACACGTTTTGAGTGGTAGTCCGGCGAAAATTTCGTTATGAAACGTGTACCCTCAGATTAGCAGACTGCTCACAAAAAAGCAGTTAATACATCGGACTTTTACCCGCAACGCGCGTTTGTTGTTTATTTGCGGGCGCAAAGGTACAAAAATAAAATGAAAAAAAGGCTGCCGGAGCAAACCGGTAGCCTTTTTAATGAAGTTTAAGCAATAATTAGTTGAAAATGTATTTTATTCCAAGTTGCATAGCATAGGTAGAAGCATAACTAATGTTATCGCTGAAAGTGCTGTTAAGCATGGTATTGTTATACGGATTCAAACGATAGGTCGGCTTGGTGGTTCCAGTTGCAGAAACACTGCTGTTGTTGGTCATCACTAATATATTGTTCTGGTTGAAGCGATAGTTTTTGCCCCATTCAGGATTCAACAGATTTCCAAGGTTCAGTATATCCAGACTCACCTGCAGGGTGTTGCGTTTGCCGCCTACATTCATGTAGAATTCCTGGGCTATCTTGATGTCAAATTTATTCACCCATGGCAACATAGCTCCGTTTCTTTCTGCATACTGTCCTTTTCTGGTTTTCAGGTAAGGATCCTGATCAACAAATGCAAAGAAAGCATCGCTTTGTTCCTGGGCTGTCCAAACAACGTTTGTTCCGTTTACATTCACAGTCTGATTAACGAAATTGATTTCTGACGCATCTTGCGGTACATAAATCAGGTTGTTCGAACCAGCACCATCGCGAACGATATTGGCAGAGTAAACATAAGAGTAACGTCCCTGAATACCACCATCGTAGAATATAGAAAAGCTGGTTGCAAAGTTTTTGGCATATTCGAAGCGATAACCAACATTGGCAATCACTTTATCAGGCACGATATAGCTTGCATAGCTGAGTTCTGTGCTGTTAGCGCCATTCACATTGGCATTGCCATTCCACGCCGAAGCAGCCTGGTCGCCGGCTCCGTCAACGAGGTTGCGGGCATCGCTGCGGGTATAGGCTATCATGGCCGACAATCCGTTATCGAAGTTTTTCTCAAGTTTGGCAGTCAATGAGTAGTAATAACCACCTTCTCTGTTTTCGAGAACGATAGGCGATACGCCCGTTCCTGAAGCAACAATGGCACCGGCTGAGTTTCTAAAATAATAGAATCTATCAGCAGTAGCTGTTGGATAAATCTTGCGGGTGTCGGGATATCCTGCAATAGCCAGATTCTGTTCTCCTTTCAAGCCACGGTTCATGAAAAATGCAGTATTGATATCTTTGTTATAGATACCCTCAAGAGTTGCTTTAATTCCAAAGGGCAGCTCGGCATCGATAGCCAGACTGGTTTTCCATGTTTGTGGCAGTTTGAAATCAGGGTCGATAACAGTGAAAGTAGCAGGAACAATGGTGCCTGTAGCAGGCTGAGTGGTAGGATAATAAGCACGGGGATCGGCATTAAACGGACCTGGAACATCAGCACCGCTGTATGTCTGGGTAGTTTGTATCATGCCCGCATCGCCCACCTGGCCAACAATCCAAACAAAAGGAACACGACCAGTAAAGATTCCTGTACCCCCACGAACCATCAGTTTGCGATCTCCGAACACATCGTAGTTAAAGCCAACTCTTGGCGAAACCAATACTCTTTCTTTCGGAAGCTGATCAGTTTTGTAAGTTTTACCATTGAAGTCAAGCGTTGAAATAATCGGGTGTGCAGCAACCGGTTGTGAATAAAGAGGAAGGTCGAAACGAATACCGGCAGTTACATTCAACTTTGGAGTAACCGCAAATTTATCCTGAATATAAGCTGTCAGTTGCTGGAATTCGAAACTTGGGAAAGCCTGTTCGTAACCCGGAGTGTTTGAGAAAGTAATACCGTAGTTTTTCGGTTTTGCACCATTTACAAAATCATCCCATGAGTTAAATACGTAGTAACCGGTACCGAAGCGCATAAATCCGTTGACAGTATTGTTGTGTTCGTATTGAATACCGGCAGTAATGTTATGATTCCCGATAGAAAATGAAACATCATCAGTAATAGTGGTAGTCTTTACTTCACGCAGGTTACCGTGTGAGAATAGTTCGGTACCAAAAGAAGTAAACACTTTATTGTCTTTCAGAATATCCACAAAAGGAAAAACTTTTCCATCTGTACTTCTTGGCTCATCCTGATAAGAGTAGGTAACGCGCAGGGTGTTTGACAATTTACCATCCAGGAAATTGGAGTTTAATTCAGAAGAAAGTGAGCTAAAGTTTCTTTCCTGGTAATATCCTGAGTTTTTGAACCACATCGCATCCATGGCCTGACGGTTACCTGTGTATATTGAAGAGAAAGGCGACACAGAGGTGGTTGGGATTGAGGGAGTTTTACTGGAGTTATAACTGTAACGTATATTGAATTTGTGATCTTGATTGATATTCCAGTCGAGACGAGCCATAATTTTCGAACCGGGGCTTTCGTAGCTGTATCCCTGATAGGGTCCGGTTTTGTAACCATAAGTTTCATCCAGGTGTTTACTGATTAAATCCATTTCTGCAACAGTTGGTCGAGCGATATTGTTAGCATAATCAGCAGGTCTTTCGGTTGTTGCAGCCACCCTCGTTGGGCCGGGAATTTCTTCCTTTTCAGTTTCAAGATTCAGGAAGAAGAACAATTTGTTTTTGATGATAGGACCACCTACAGTTAAACCCCAGAGGTTGTAACTGGCTGGAGTTCTTTCGAATTCAATAGTTCCGACTTTATTACCCTTGAAAGTTTCGTTCTGATTGTAGGTGTAAACCGAACCTTTGTACTCGTTGGTACCCGATTTGGTTACAGCATTGATGGCAGCACCGATAAAACCACTCTGACGTATGTCGAAAGGAGTGATGTTTACAGAAATCTGATCGAGCGCGTCGATGGAGATGGGAGCTCCACTTCCCGGCAGGTTGGTGCCAATACCGAAAGCATTGTTGAATGCTGCACCATCAACTGTGATGAAGTTTTGGCGATAGTTGCCACCACCGATCTGATTGCCGTTTGCCTGTGGAGTGAGGCGGGTAAGGTCGTTGATGCTACGTGAAATAGTAGGCATCATCGCAATTTTTTCGCTGTTGATGTTTACAGCAACACCATTTTTCTCCGAATTGAAATCGGGAGCTTTTTTGGCAATTACCGAAATTTCACCAATCTGAATGCTTGTTTCCTTAAGATTTGCATTCAACACGAAAACTTCACCCAGTCGGAGTTGAACCCCTTCGTACACCTCTTTGGTATAACCAACATACGAAAATTCAATCCTGTACGGTCCGCCTGCACGTAAACCTGTAAGGTTGTAACGACCTTCAGCATTGGTTACTGTGCCATACTGTGTGCCCGAAGGCTGATGTACCATCACAATCGTTGCCCCGATGGCAGCATCGTTGCCGGCTTTTACAGTACCACTGAGTCCGGAAGTTGTAACCTGTGCCGTCAAATTAGCTGTTGTGAAAAGCATCACAAGAGCCAACGATAACTTGAAAAGATGTTTTGTCATAAATGTTTAAATTGATTAATAATGATTTATTTAAAACTTGATTTTTTGTGATTCATTGGGTCTGTGTAACCTTATTTCACAAATAACTGTGCTAAAATAATCGTTTTAAATTGAATATTTATTACAAATACATGATAGTTATCAACATCC
>CAYGJI010000004.1:0-67843 GCA_964350125.1 uncultured Paludibacter sp.
ACTCAAAAGGTAAGTTCCAGTAAAAGAAGGATTAAGACCCTTCCGGCAATTGCACAAACAGTGTATTTTCTTCTAACTCAAAAGGTAAGTTCCAGTAAAAGAAGGATTAAGACTTTCAGGGCCAGGTACACTCTATGTGGAAACGGATACTCAAAAGGTAAGTTCCAGTAAAAGAAGGATTAAGACCCTTCAGTGTTAAGTAACCCGATTTCACGGATTACTCAAAAGGTAAGTTCCAGTAAAAGAAGGATTAAGACATCCTCTAGGTGGGTAGCGCGTATCTTTTTCTCAAGACTCAAAAGGTAAGTTCCAGTAAAAGAAGGATTAAGACTTTCAGGGCCAGGTACACTCTATGTGGAAACGGATACTCAAAAGGTAAGTTCCAGTAAAAGAAGGATTAAGACCCTTCAGTGTTAAGTAACCCGATTTCACGGATTACTCAAAAGGTAAGTTCCAGTAAAAGAAGGATTAAGACATCCTCTAGGTGGGTAGCGCGTATCTTTTTCTCAAGACTCAAAAGGTAAGTTCCAGTAAAAGAAGGATTAAGACTCATTGTTGAGGAGACCGATTTCACGGATCAGCAAACTCAAAAGGTAAGTTCCAGTAAAAGAAGGATTAAGACTTATCAGCCATATCTTTGTCGTAATTTTTATTATCACCGACTCAAAAGGTAAGTTCCAGTAAAAGAAGGATTAAGACGGCTCTCCTGTACGTATAAAATATCCCTGCCCGCTCAGGGAATCTGGTCGTGGTTAGGCGCAATCGGTCTTGGGCAATGGATTTAACTTGCATTTTCATGAAAAAATGGTTGATGTATTTGACAATCCTGTCAAATTTACACATTAGATATCTTATTCACTTGCTATTATCCAAACACCGTGACCAACGAAGGGTGTATCGAAATGAAAAATGAAACTATTGAAAACAAGAGAAACCCGATTTGTTCAACACCGGTCAGAGAAGTCCGTTTCCTAATTATAAGTTGTTTAATGAGTGTAGGAAGGCTGAAATAAGTATTTCCGCGGAAAGGAAGAGAAGGCCTTTGGATAACGTCTTTTATTGAAAGATGGTGGCGGGGCATGAAATATGAAAATGTATACCTCAATGTGTTTGAAAATGGATTATCTTTGCGGTAAAGATTGGAGATTTATTGCAGTTCTGTAATTACGAACGGCTACATCAATCATGGGATTATTGAACAACAGGGCAGAACTATCAATTGACAGTACAAAAGACGTTCAAAAGAGCATCAATTAATTATTTATGTTGTTTTTAAATGCGTTTAAAATATGACATTATTTTCTTTCTGTTACTTATTACCTGTTTAATCCGAAGAAAACAAAAAATGAATCAGAAATTGTCCAAAACTTTGGGGAGTGCTATAATGAAAAGTAAAATAAGCAATGCATAAAAGTAATATCAAAAAAGGCGATCGTGTTAGGTTTCTAAATGCTGTGGGTGGTGGTGTTGTAACCCGAATAGATGTGTCGCAGGGGATGGTTTTTGTCGAAGATGATGACGGTTTTGAAATTCCGGTACTCGAACGCGAATGTGTTGTGGTGCCCAAAGTAAATGAAACAACCAACTTCCCGCTGAAGGATTTTTCGTTGTCGAAACAAGCCGGAGGTGATGCGCAAAGTGTCAATAAACCGGAGGTACAACAGCTGCAAACTGTCAAATCCGACCCTGAACCAGTGTTCGAAACCCCTGATGGCGACACCCTGAAGCTGATGCTGGCATTCGTTCCGGTGGATATCAACAACCTGCAAACCTGCAATACAGATGTGGTGCTCATCAACGACAGCAATTATTATATTTTTTACAATCTGAGCATCGGAGAAGTTGACAACAAACGCTCTGTTTTACATGGAATGCTGGAACCTAATACGCAGGAAGAACTCGCTCACATTGCCAAAAATCAACTCAACGATTGGGAAAATGTTCAGGTTCAAGCCCTCGCTTTTAAGCAAGGAAAACAGTACCGCAATCAGCACGCAATTGATAAAAATATACACATTGCGCCGCTGCGAATGTACAAACTGCACACTTTTAGCAACAACGAGTATTTCGAAGGGCAAGCCTGGCTAATCGACCTCAACGCTCCCGAACAGCTAATGCCGGAAATAAAGCCGGAGGAAATTAAAAAAGCTTTGTACGAGAAAGAGCAGCCTCCACAAAACAAACCACAGCAGCGTACCCGGGTAAATCTGAATCCGGATGTGGTTGAAATCGATTTGCATATCCACGAACTGACCGATATAACAGCAGGTTTAACGAATGCCGATATGTTGCAGATGCAGCTTGATAAGTTTCATGCAGTGATAGCTGAAAATATTAAAAAGAAGGGACAAAAAATTGTTTTTATCCACGGAAAAGGAGAAGGGGTGTTGCGCAGTGAAATTTTAAAACTACTCAAAACCCGATATAAGTCGTTTTATTATCAGGATGCTTCTTTCCGGGAATATGGTTTTGGTGCAACCATGGTGGTTATCAGATAAAAGAATATGTTGATGATGCAGATATTCAAACATGCCTTTTCGCATACCATATTGTTTTTTTGTTGTTTTGCTGTGCTGCTTTTTACAACTTGCGTACCGCAAAACATGAATGATAAGGTTTATCTCTCGCGTGTTTTCGAATATGTGTATGCACCGGGGCAACATGCTTCACTGGCATTGCCTGCCGATACAGCTTTTATCATAGGAGACCCTGCCCTGCAAACGAACTGGATGTATCTCGGAGGGTTCGGAGGTTATGTGGTAGCGGGTTTTCCGCGCAATATCCCTAATGGTGAAGGTGCTGATATCGGAGTTTTTGCATTGCCCGGTGCAGGCCCTGAACCGGCAGTAGTGTATGTTATGCAGGATGAGAATGGCGATGGTTTGCCCAACGAAACATGGTACGAACTCAAAGGTAGCTTATTGGCCGAAACGGATCGTAACTACACACTCACTTATTACAAACCCTCTCAGAATGAAGCTCATATAAAATGGAAGGACAATCGTGGAAATAGTGGCGTTCTCGTTCCCGGACATGGAAGCAACTGGTCGTCAGGATGGTGGTGGAGCGGTAACGTAGTCGACAGCATTACTTTTACCGGTACCCGCTTACCTGATGTTTACACGAAGTCGGTTGTTGGAGGAGTCGATTTCTGGACGGTGCCTGCAGCAAGCATCGCATGGGGATATGCAGAAAATAAACACGGCACCGATTTTAATCCCGAAACCGGTACCAATGATTTGGATATCAGCAATGCAATCGATGAATCAGGGAATAGTGTCAATATCGCGCACATCCGTTTTGTCAAATTACAAACTGCGGTATTTCAGCAGGCGGGGATGATCAATGAGATATCGGCTGAGATTCGTGGTGTCTGCGGGCGTTGACTATACCAACACAAAATCGAGCTGTTTTTTATCGAGATTGGCCCTGGCCACCCGCACGGTGACTTCATCGCCCAGTTGATATTTGCGGCGATAACGGCGGCCTACCAGACAATAATTCTTATCGTCGAAAGTGTAGTAATCGTCGTCGAGTTCGCGAATTGGAACCATGCCTTCACACTTATTTTCAATCAGTTCCACGTAAATACCCCATTCGGTTACGCCCGAAATTACGCCATCGAAAACTTGTCCGAGATGTGCGGCCATAAATTCAACTTGTTTGTACTTGATAGATGCCCTTTCGGCATTGGCAGCCAACTGTTCCATCTCCGAACTATGGCGACACATATCCTCGTACTCCTTCTGATTCACACTTTTAGCTCCCGAAGCATAGCGTTCGAGCAAGCGGTGAACCATCATGTCGGGATAGCGGCGTATGGGCGACGTAAAGTGGGTGTAATATTCGAACGATAGTCCGTAATGACCCATATTGTCGGTGGAATATTCAGCCTTGGCCATGGAGCGAATAGCCAGTGTTTCGATCAGGTTTTGCTCTTTTTTACCCTGAACAGCATCGAGCAGCGCATTGATAGAGCCCGAAACAGCCGATTGTTTGCCGGTGGTTCTGAGCTGGTAGCCGAACTTACGTATGAATTGCGAGAAATTCTCAAGCTTATCGGGATTAGGCAAATCGTGGATGCGATACACGAAGGTTTTGGCTTTTTGTCCGCGCCCCGGCTTTCCAATGTGCGCGGCTACCGTTTTGTTGGCCAGCAACATAAACTCTTCTATCAGTTTGTTGGCATCTTTCTGTTCTTTGAAAAAAACCGAAACCGGCTTGCCTTTTTCATCAATATCGAAACGCACTTCAACCCGGTCGAAAGCGATCGCACCCTGATCGAAACGTTTCTTTCGCAGAATCTTAGCTAAACGGTCGAGTTCCAGTATTTGTTCCTTAAAATCGCCCTGACCCGTCTCAATCACCTGCTGTGCTTCTTCGTAAGTAAAGCGGCGGTTGCTGCGGATAACCGTTTTAACAATATCATAATGAGTTACTTCAGCCTTGTCATTCATTTGGAAAATAGCCGAATAGCAAAGTTTATCCTCGTCGGGGCGCAGCGAGCAAATGCCATTCGACAAATGTTCAGGCAACATCGGAATGGTACGATCGACCAGGTACACCGATGTGGCACGTTCGCGACCTTCTCTTTCGATGATACTGCCGGGTTGCACATAATGCGTAACATCAGCAATGTGAACACCCACTTCCCATAAGCCATTGTCGAGTTTGCGTAATGAAAGCGCATCGTCGAAGTCCTTCGCATCGCGTGGGTCGATGGTAAAAGTAGGAATGCCACGCATATCGGTTCGTTTGGCCACTTCTTCGGGGGTGATGCCGGCATCAATCTTATCGGCTGCAGCTTCAACCTCAGCAGGATATTTGTATGGTAATCCGAATTCGACCAAGATAGCGTGCATTTCTGTGTCGTTGTCGCCCTTATTTCCGAGAATATCTATTACTTCTCCGACCGGATTTTTCAGATTTGGTTCCCATTGCAGGAGTTTTACCACTACTTTCTGACCATTTTTAGCACCATTCAGTTTGTTTTTAGGTATAAAAACATCGTTGGTTAGCACACGGTTATCACATATAAGAAAAGCGTAATTCTCCGAAACATCAAGGAGTCCCACAAAAGTATCTTTGGCGCGTTCGATGATATCCACCACCTCACCTTCAGGTTGCTGACCCCTTCGACGGGCGTACAGAAACACCTTCACTTTGTCGTTGAGCAACGCATGATTGGTTTTGCGTTCGGGGATGAAAACCAGCTCGCCACCATCGTCGGGCAGCAGGAAAGTTTTCACACCCTGCCGTTCGATGCTGCCGGTAATGAAACCTCCACGCGAATTCAGCCGGTATTTGCCCCTTGTAACTTCTGTCAGAAAATCATCTTCGAGCAGTTGAAACAGAATATTGAGCACGTGGTCTTTTTGCGAATCATGCTTTAGTTCAAGTAAAGCTGCTATCTGTCTGAAGTTAAAAGATTTGGTTTGGTTTTCATTGAAAATATTGGTGATGCTGCGAACCAGTTCCGATTGGCGGATGCGTGTGCTTTCCTGATTTTTTTTTCTCTTTTTAGGCATATGGGCAATCTGTATTGTGTGAAGTACAACAAAAGTACAACAATTCGGAGAAGATAAAGTTACAATCCGTCGAAATTATCGTAAATTCGCAGCACTTTCACACGCGATTATAACTCTATGAAGAAAAAAATAGCTTTTATCATCAATCCGATATCCGGAACAAGCAATAAAAAAGGCCTGCCTGAGCAGATATTGGCCGTACTCGACACCGGGCAGTTCGAACCCGATTTTGTGGTTACTGAGCATCGTTTTCATGGTCGCGAACTGGCTGCCGGATTTGCAGCATCAGGCTATCATGCAGTGATAGCTGTTGGTGGGGATGGTACGGTGAACGAAGTGGCCTGTTCGTTGCGGCACACCGAAACGGCGCTGGGCATTATACCAACGGGTTCAGGCAATGGTTTAGCACGTCATTTTCAGATTCCACTGGCAGTGAAAAGAGCCGTTGAGCTGCTCAATCATTCCGAAACGATACTGATGGACTACGGTTTGGTAAACAATCATCCTTTTTTTTGTACCTGTGGTACCGGTTTCGATGCCTATGTGAGTACCGAGTTTGCGAAAGGCAAGGAGCGTGGTATCATGGCTTATCTCGAAAAAATCATCACCGGATATTTCAATTACCGATCGCAACAATATCATCTTACCGGCGATAATATAGATTTGAAAACCAAAGCTTTTGTGCTTACTTTTGCCAATGCATCACAGTGGGGAAACAACGCTTACATCGCTCCTCAGGCAAGCGTGCAGGATGGAAAAATGGATATTTCAATCCTCAGTAATTTCCCTGTGATTGCCATTCCATCACTTGCACTTCAGTTGTTTACCAAAACCATCGACAAGGATTTTTTTATGACCACACTCAGGGCTGAAGAAGTTACCTTACACCGGACTGCGCCCGGGCCTTTTCATTTCGATGGTGAACCCTATGAAGAAGGGACAGAAATTAGTGTGAAGATGGTACGCGATGGACTGAAGATGCTGGTGAAAAAACGGTACTAAGTTAGATTTAACTCTTAAATTTTTTGACATTGCTTTGGTTGCAATATTTACTGCAATACCAGGCATGTGTTCACTTTTTGCGTTTATTTTAATCCACCCAATATACAAATTCATCCACCAGGCAATATTGTCAAAGCATTTATATTTGTTTCCGTTTATGGCGATTTAACGGTTTGTGTTTTTTCGATGTGTAGTGTTTGTACACGCAAACGGGTTTTGCATTTAATTCTGCCATAATTTTCGGACAGGAAATTTGTATCAATAACATGTTAATCCTGTTCATCCTGTCTGACACAAATACTGCGCTTTCATTTTTGAATCTCTTAAAAATCAATATCATGAAAAAATCATTACTAATTACTGCCCTGCTACTGGCATTGGGCTTTTGTGGTTTTATAAGTGCCCAAACAAATCCCGGAACAGCGAATCTGAAGCATCGCTGGACTTTTGACAATGGGTCGAATGTGGATGAAATTGGCGGTGTTGCCGGCGTAATTGTAGGAAACGGTGTGCTGGCCAACAACGGCTTTGTTTCGACCAATGCCCACATGCGCTTCCCTGCATCGCAGATAGCCATCAATACTTATCCTGAACTGACTGTGGAGTTGTGGTGTACTTCGGTGGCCGGTGCTAACGGCGGCTGGACTATGCTCTGCAACTTTGGCGAGACCAATGCGGCTGGTCAAGGAGTTAATTGCACTTTTCTGTCGATTGCACGTGGCGATAATGTGAGCATGGCTACCCTCGAAGCTCCCAACTGGAATGGTTGCACCGGCCCCGAGTACGACGATGGCAAGTTACATCATTTTGCCTATACCGTGACTGCTACTGCCATCACGCTTTTTATCGATGGCAATCAGGTGAGTACTGCGAATCTGACGGGAACAAATTCGCTGGCTAATATCAGTACTTCGCTGGCTTATCTTGGTCGCGGTGGCTGGACTGCCGACCCGAACTGGATTGGTACTTTCCATAAGTTCAGTCTTTACAATAAAGCACTCTCACCAAGTGAGATTTTGTTCCTGTACCAGGCAGGTGCCGAAGCTAATGCCGTAATTACTGCCACCAAATCGAATATAGCGCTCGATGGAAGCTATTCTGCCGATGCTTTTAATGTAACCGGCGCCAACCTGTCTGCGCCTATCAACATTACTGTACCGGCCGGCATTACAGCTGTACCGGCCTCGTTGCCGGCCAATGCAACCGGAGCCGAAGTGTACGTGGTGTGGGATGGAACTACGGCCGTAAATGGCAACATCACCCTCGCGAGTGGAAGTACTCAGGTGAACATACCGGTAAAGACAGCCAACGATTCGGGTTGTTATACGCCGATGTTTACCGATGTGTTGAATTTGGTTCAGGATCCGGGCTTGAACAGCCTGTCGTTCTTCGGTGGCTGGGGAACACGCGAATTGAGGAATATTGTAACCGACCCCGCCAATGTGTATTGCGGTGCTTCGTCGATGGCTGTGGGCAACGGAACTTCTGCAGGGAGTGGTTCGCTCAATGTGGATGTTACGGGCCGCCTGGTTCCAAACACCATGTATCGGGTAAAAGCCATGGTGAAAACCGTTGATGGTTCTTTCCAGATGGGCGTGCTTGGCTGGTCGCAGGGCGAAGGAGATATCAATCACGTAATAGATACACAGGGCGAATGGAAGCCCCTCGAATTCAGTTTCACTACCGGCGCCATACTGCGACCTGATGTGCATGTACTTTTCTGGAACAACTGGCAGTGTACCGGAACACTGAGCTATATCGACAACTGGGAAATATATGAAGCCCCCGATGCGCAACTCAATGTGTCGGTCAGCTCCGAAGCCTTCGATCCCGAATATAAAGAATTCAGTTTTGCAGTTACCGGTGCAAATCTCTCTGAACCCATCACCATTGCTTTGCCTGCGGGATTGAGCTCTGATGTAAACACTGTGCCGGCTGATGCACAGGCTGCTCCCGTAAAAATCACCTGGGATGGTGCAACTGCTGTGAATGGCGAAATAGTGCTGACAAGTACCCGACTGAGCAAGAGAATTGCTGTGAAATCTACTTCGGTATCGAACAGCAGCTGTTTTGTGCCACTTTATACTACAAAAACGAACATGGTTGGAGATCCTTTTGTAAACAGCCTGAGTAATTTCGGAGGATGGGGCTCACGGGGAATCATCAGCATTGCCACAGCCCGGGACTCGGTATTTTGCGGAAGCCATTCGGGCAGGGTTAGTCGGGCAGGGTCACTGGATGTGATGCTAACCGGCAGATTAAAGAAGAATACAGCCTATCTTGCACGGGCAATGGTGATGACAGTCGGCGGGCATTTCCAGCTTGGGGTTTGGGGAATGAATGCACTCATTCCGGGCGATGTGCAAGACTCGCTTGATACACAGGGAACCTGGATGCCCATCAGTGTGGAATTTGCAACGAGCGATTCTTTAGCCGCGGTACACGGAATGTTTTTCAATAATTATCAGCGTAGCGGAAGAGTAGGCTATATCGACAACTGGGAATTGTATGAAATGGGCGGTACTTCGCTGAATAATCTGATGGGCGGTAATAGTCGGGCTTATTTTTCAGGAAATCGACTGATGGTTGAGATGAATGCTGATACACAGTTAGATGTACATATTGCCGTTTACAATATGCAGGGAATGTTGCTCGCCTCTGAAATGGTCGATGCCATGCCCGGAAAAAACAGCATTTCGATCGATGGAGTGCTTCCGGCTGGTGTTTATGTGATGAAAATTAACGCAGGTAGCAGGCAAATGCTGCATAAACTTGTGAAGTAATCGTTTCAGACATAAAGTTTCGTTGATTTGAATTGCGCATCTGCCGGACACATTTTCGTGCAGGTGCGCTTTTTATAGCTATGTTCATTTCCTGCATCAATCAAAAAATTGTATATTTGCAGGCTTTTAACAGTCTCAAATAATCAGTTGATGTCATGAATATTTTTCAGGATACGGGAAAATACGTTTTACTGATGAAACGTGTTTTAGTAAAACCCGACCGTGGCCGGATGTTTTTTCGTCAGTTCCCGAAAGAATTGGAGAAACTGGGCCTGCAATCACTTCCGATTGTAATTATCATTTCGGTGTTTATCGGAGCTATTCTCACCATTCAGACCAAGCTTAATACCGAAAACCCGATGTTGCCGACCTACAGTACAGGTCTTGTTACACGCGACACCCTGCTGCTGGAGTTTTCATCCACAATTCTGTGCCTGATTCTGGCAGGAAAAATCGGGTCGAACATTGCCTCCGAGATTGGCACAATGCGCATTACCGAACAAATTGATGCGCTTGAAATTATGGGAGTGAATTCGGCCAATTACCTGATTCTTCCAAAAATAGTTGCTTTTGTAGTGATGATGCCCTTCCTGGTTATTTTCAGTATGGGTATCGGACTGGTCGGGGGATATTTTGTCGGGGTATTTACTGATATAATTACTACAGCCGATTATCTTCTCGGAATACAATACGCCTTTATTCCGTATTATGTAGTTTATTCGCTCATTAAGTCGGTTGTTTTTGCCTTTCTGATATCTTCGGTAGCGGCTTTTTACGGCTATTATGCCTATGGAGGAGCGCTCGATGTGGGTAAAGCCAGTACCAATGCCGTAGTGAACAGCAGTATTCTGATTCTTTTTTTCAATCTGCTGATAACCAATGTCATGCTCAATTAATTATCAATGGGAGACAAACTGGTTTAAAACAAAAAGCAAATGATAACTGTAACTAACGTAGATAAAATATTCGGCGACAACCACGTTTTAAAAAACGTTTCAGCAGTGTTTGAGGCCGGTAAAACCAACATGATTATTGGTGCAAGCGGTTCGGGAAAAACGGTGCTGATGAAGAGTATCATCGGCCTGCACCGCATCAATTCAGGCCGCATCGAGTATGATGGTCGAAATCTTCCGGATATGAAGATGAGTGAGATTCGCAAACTGCGACGTGAGGTGGGTATGCTGTTTCAGGGTTCAGCCCTGTTCGATTCGCTCAGTGTATTAGAGAATGTGATGTATCCGCTCGAAATGTTTTCGGGTTTCACCAAAGATGCAATGACCGAAAGAGCACTGTTTTGTCTGCGTCGTGTGAATCTCCCCGAAAATTCGCACAAACTGGTGCCTTCAGAAATTAGCGGTGGAATGCAGAAGCGCGTGGCCATTGCCCGTGCCATCGCCCTGCAACCCAAATATCTGTTTTGCGACGAGCCCAATTCCGGTCTCGATCCCAAAACATCACTTATCATCGATCAGCTCATCAGCGAAATTACACACGAATTCAATATCACCACCATCATTAACTCGCACGATATGAATTCGGTGATGGAAATCGGTGAACACATCATCTTTATTAATCAGGGCGAAAAAGCATGGGAAGGGAACAAATCAGAAATCTTCCATGTTGACAATGAAGATTTGAATAATTTTGTGTTTGCTTCGAACCTGTATAAAATGGTGAAGAAGGCGAATAGTTAATGTGCCAATGTGTTAATGTGCCAATGTGCCAATGTGCTAATGTGGTGCAGGTTTAATTTGTTTCAAGAACGAGGTGGACAATCCGTTAAATCAATATGCGGATTTTCAAGTAAATAACATCAGCAATGAAAATAATATCATATAATGTAAATGGAATCAGGGCGGCGCTGACCAAAGATTTTGCCGGCTGGCTACGGGAAGAAAATCCGGATGTATTGCTGCTTCAGGAAACAAAGGCTCAGCCCGATCAGATTGATATCCTTGTGTTTGCTGAGTTGGGCTATACCACATTTTTGCATTCGGCCGAAAAAAAGGGATACAGTGGCGTGGCCATCCTCTCCAAAGAGATGCCTGATAATGTGGTGATTGGCATGAATAATCTTCAGTTCGACATCGAAGGCAGGGTTATCAGAGCCGACTTTGGCGATTTGTCGGTCATCAGCGTTTATATACCATCGGGTTCGTCGGGCGACGAAAGGCAGGCCTTCAAGATTGAATTTCTCGAAGCTTTTCTTCCTTTTGTAACCGAACTGAGAAAAACCCGCCCCAATCTGGTGATTGGCGGTGATTACAATATTTGCCATAAACCCATCGACATCAATCATCCCGAACGACAGATAGGTGTTTCCGGCTTTTTGCCCGAAGAGCGCGAATGGATGGATCGGTTTGAGGCAGCCGGTATGGTCGATACTTTCAGGGTGTTCGACACTTCTGCCGATAAATACAGTTGGTGGAGTTACCGGGGTGGCGCCCGCTTCAGGAATGCAGGCTGGCGCATCGATTACCATTGGGTTAGCGAGCCACTGAAATACCGGTTACGCAATGCTTCCATACTCGCCGATGTGGTTCATTCCGACCATTGTCCGGTCGTTGTAGAGTTATCGCTTTAGTAACTGATGGTTAAAAAACATAAATATTGAAAGAAGGAATTTTTAAACAGCTATTTTGTGCTTACTTTTGCCCTTCGAAATGCATGTACCGATGAAAAAAAACTGGTTTAAATTCCTGATAATTGCCCTGTCGCTGATTACCCTCAGTTCCTGTTTGTGGGAAGATGAAGAAACTGTGCTATCTTCGGACCCTACTTTTATATCGCTGAAATTTGGCACAAATGATAGCATACCGGCCTTGCAATACGCCAATTTTACCCTGGTGTACGATTCGCTGCTGAAAGATTCAATCATTGTGAATCTCGACTCGCTGCCCTATCAAACACGGATCGACTCGGTTTTTCCAACTTTTACATTCAGAAGTACTTTCTTTTCACAAATTATCTTGTTTGATTCGCTTGGAACAGGACTCGATACCATTGCTATCACCGGAAAGGATACTATTGACTTTACCCGCGTAGTGAAAGTGCGCAATATAGCTGCAGACCAAAAGGCGGAGCGTACATACCCCGTTAAAGTGAATGTACATCAGGTCGAGCCCGAACTTTATGTGTGGAAAAAACTCAGGGATCAAATTTACACACATCCGGGAAGCATGCAGAAAGTGGTTTATTTCAAAAATCAATATCTGTTCTTTGCCGGATCGGGCTTATTCAATTTTCTTTATGTATCATCAGATGCTACTAACTGGGCAGCTGCAACACTCAGTGGTATGCCTGCCGGTCTCAACTTACGGAATATTACAGAATTTAATAACACCCTTTTTTTAATTGACGAATCGGGCGATATTCTCAGTAGTACCGATGGAAGAAACTGGAACCGGCATGTTGGAGTAGTACCCGGGCATAAATTCATCAGTATTTTGTTTGGTCTCGAAGGTAATCTTTGGGCAGTGGTGCGCAACGACATTACAAAACAGGTGCATTTTGCATTAAGCAGTAATGGTTTAGCATGGTCGGTACAGGTGCAGATTCCCACATCTTTCCCCATTGGCGATTTTGCTTCACTTTCATTCAAATCGCGCACCAACAAACCCAAAGCACTGGTGTTGGGTGGTTTTGATGTGGATGGAAAACTGCTGGCTAAAAGCTGGAGTGTTGAGAGAAATGTATTCGGAGTTTACAGATGGGTCGATTTTAGCCTTGAGAACTCTACACTTGCTTCGCTTTCGGGAGCTATGCTTGTTCCCTACGACAATAAGTTGTTTTTATTTGGCGGATCCGATGCCGACGATCAGGTGATTGGCACCGCGTTTATGGAGTCGATCGACGAAGGATTGACCTGGAGATCTGTGGATACCACTTATAATAAGATTGCTGATGTGGCTGGCGGGTTCACTTACGAACCCCGCAGCAATCAGTCGGTGATTCTCGACGAGGCCGATAAGCGCATCTACCTTTTTGGAGGCAGAACAAGACACAAAGTTTTCTCCGATGTGTGGACCGGCAAGTTGAACCGCATGTCGTTCGCTATACAGTAATTTTTTTTTTTGATGATGCAACAATTACCCATACAGGCAAAGAGTTTCCGTTTCAGAAGATGGAGCCGGCATTCGTATGCTGTATTTGCATCGCTCAGTAAAGCCGTAACCATTGGCAGCCTGCGCGTACATATGGCTTCACGCATTCTTTTCGAATTGGTGATCAGGCTGTTGCAGGGAAATGTTTCTGACAGGCTTTCTTTAGAAGATGTTCAGGAGGATGAGTTGTCTGCTGAAAATATTTTGCTGATAGCTGCCATGCCTGTTATTACAAACACTTTTGCTGATGCCGCTGCGTCGGCAGTTATCAATATTGATCCACATAAACCACGGTCGGGGCAGTTGTTACTGTTCCGACCGTATTTTTTTAATCCATTTTTATTCAAACATCTTAATTCTTTTTCTTATGCGTAAGATTATGTTATTTTTTGCAGTATTAATAGTGCTGCCAACCTTATCATCAGGATTGACCGATACCACCATCGTTCGTTTGAAACAGGTCGATGTTGAGGCTGCAAGAAAGAAGCAGTTTCCCGAGATTGGCAGGGTGGTTCGTCGCATCGATAGTATGCAGTTGCAGGTGCAACCGGCACTAACGATGGAATCCATGCTGCGATTCGTACCTGGTGTTGATGTAAGGCAGCGTGGTGTGGGTGGAACTCAAACCGATTTGTCGTTGCGTGGAGGTTCATTCGATCAGGTATTGGTGTTGCTTAACGGCATCGATCTTTCCGACCCGCAAACGGGCCATCATCACATGAATTTGCCTGTGGATATATCTGATCTCACCAGCGTGGAGGTTTTACAGGGTGCAGCCTCGCGCAGGTATGGCAGCGGTGCCTTCAGTGGTGCTGTCAATTTTGCCACGCAAACTTCGCAGGGTCGTCAGTTGAGTGCCGATGCATCTTATGGTTCGTTCAATACTTACCGACTGCGTGCTGCATCCAACCTGAGTTCGGGCGAATTCAGCAATTTCACATCATTAACTTATGCTGCGAGTGATGGCTATCGGCATAATACCGATTATAAACGCATGAACCTGTATTCGCTCACCAGTTGGCAAAACGAAAAGGCAGGAACTGCCGAACTACAACTCGGTTTGCAGCACAAATCCTTTGGAGCCAACGGTTTTTACAGCCTGGCTTTTCCAGAGCAATTTGAACATACACGTACTTTATTTTCTTCTTTAAGATGGAAAAAACAGTGGGAAAATATTGATTTAAATGTGCAAATGCATTCGCGCCGCCACTACGATAGGTTCGAATTGTTTCGCAATTTCAATGGAGCTGCCTCCTGGTATCAGGATCATAATTATCACCTGACTGATGTCAACGGAGCAGGAGCTAATGTGCAGTATTTTTCATCATTGGGTAAACTTAGTGGCGGTTTTAGTCTTCGTAATGATCATGTATACAGCACTGTACTCGGTTTTGCAATACCTGAAACCGAAGAAAAACCAATCAACAGGTTTGAAAAGAATAAAGACAAAGTATTCACCAGGGAAGCCAATCGCTTTATTACTACTGCCTTTCTCGATTATACAGGCAACTGGAATAGTTTTGTGCTCACAGGAGGATTGTCGCTTACCAATAGTCGTGATTACGGTTCTCATTGGAACTTCGGAGGTGAGTTGAGCTATTTTTTACAGAACGAACTCTCGTTATATGTTTCGGCCAACACTGCATCGCGCCTGCCCACGTTTACCGATTTGTTTTATCAGAATGCTACCCACACAGCCAATCCGGGCTTGCAGCCCGAGAAGTCGCTGAACATGGAAGGCGGTATTGCCTACAATGAACAACGGTTTAGCGCTCGTGCCAGCGTGTTTGCCCGCCGCGGTACTAACATCATCGACTGGGTACGGTATGCCGGCGAAACCAAATGGAAAAGTCTGAATATGGTTGCCGTAAATACTGCCGGCGCCGAGTTCTCCGTTGAGTATAAACCCGAATCCCGGATGATAAACCATTTACAAATGTCGTACACTTATATTCAGAATGATAAGATTGCTGATGGTTTCGATTCCAAATATGCCCTCGACTATCTTCGACATCAGTTCCTGTTGGGTATCGACCATCGCATTTTCGATCGCTTGTCGGCATCCTGGAATGTGAGCATGAGCGACAGAACAGGCAACTACACCGCATTCACTACTGGTGCTATCGCCGAATATGAACCTTTCTGGCTTGTAAATACCCGAATCAGGTATGATTTTAACAACTGGCAATTCTACGCAGATATCAATAATCTTTTACATGTATCCTATGTCGATTTTGGAGGTTTACCCCTGCCCGGAATTCATTTTCAGGCAGGAATCAGGTGGAAAATAAATTAATTTCAATAAAAGTTTTGTCATGTAAAATATTTGCTCTAATTTTGGTCAACCAAATTTACATTTATCCCGGAAACCGGAACTTAATTAAAAGAAAACACATCATGGTTGACGTATTAGGCGGATATAAGCCATTAGGAGTTTCAACTCCTGCTGATCAAGTGATAACCAAAATCAAAGAGATGATACAAACGGGTGTGTTGAAACCCGGAGACCGGTTGCCAGCGGAAAGAAAAATGGCGGCAGATTTCGGTTTTGGAAGAACTCAAATTCGGGAAGCACTTCACAAACTGGAGTTTTACGGAATTATCAAAACCCTGCCTCAAAGCGGTTCAGTAATTTCCAGTCTGGGCATTACTGCCATTGATGGCTTAATATCGGATGTGCTGAACTTACAGGGATACGATTTCTATTCTTTGGTAGAAACACGCATAGTGTTGGAAGTGAATTCGATACGTATGTGTGCCATCAGAAGATCCGAAGAGGACTTGGTTGCAATTGAATCAGCCCACCGCAATTTTCTTAAATACTGGGATACCGACGATCGCGTGAGTTACGACTTTGCATTTCACCGTGCAATTGCAGAGGCCAGTCATAACCCTGTTTTTAAAGCACTGATGCTGCTCATTACGCCCGATATTATGCATATTTATAATAAGGAGCGAATATGCGGTCCCAGTACTAAAGTGGTAGAAGAGCATGTGCACATGGTTGAGGCTATCCGCAATCGGCAACCCGATGTCGCTGCTGAGTTGATGGCCCGTCATATGGATGGCGTGCTGGAGTTTGCAAAAACCAAACTGGAGCAGGACCAGGCAAACTGACAAACCAATTTTATAGTAATTTTAGGGGGGGTGTTGCACGACATCCCCCTTTTTGTCTCCCTTAAACCCAGTGCAAATATGTTATATAACATAATTATGTTTTTTTTGGCTCAAATGTTTTGCTAATCTCAAAACTATGTTTAATTTTGGTCGACCAAAAATTGGTAAACCAGATTCAGGTCTGAACACATTAACTTTAAAAATAGTAATTTCATGAAAAAACAGGGAAACGAACCTCAGTGCTGTTGGAAAAAGGTTTTGTTATCGCTCTTGCTGATTGCATCAACACTGGTTGTATCGGCACAGATCAAGGTAAGTGGTACTGTCACCGACAGCAACAAGGAGGCACTGATTGGCGTAAACATCACCGTGAGTGGTACGAAAACGGGAACCATATCAGATTTGAATGGCAAATACACAATTCAGGTGCCCGATGCAAAATCGGTGCTTGTGTTTTCGTATGTAGGTTACAAGACCATGTTGCGCGAAGCCGGCACATCGGGTATGGTGAATGTAACACTTGTTGAAGATGCACAACTGATTGACGACGTAGTTATTGTAGCCTATGGAACTCAAAAAAAATCGCATCTTACGGGCGCTGTTTCATCGCTAAAGACCGAGCGGCTTGATGAAGTGCCTGTGGCGCGTGTCGATCAGGCATTGCAGGGTAAGCTGGCTGGTGTACAGATAATCAACGCCAATCCGGAAGCTGGTGCAGCACCGTTGATTAGAGTGCGCGGAATGGGTTCCATCAGTGCAGCCAGCGATCCTCTGATTGTTGTCGATGGTTTTCCTGTACCCGACGGACTGTCGATGGTGAGTATGTCCGATATTGAATCGATTGAAGTATTGAAAGATGCAGCATCGGCTGCATTGTATGGTTCGAGAGCGGCAGGAGGAGTGATTCTGGTTACTACCAAAACAGGAAATATTAAAAAGCCCAAATATACTTTTAAAATGTATTCAGGTATTCGTTCGGTACTCAAACTGCCCGAAATACTTACAACCGACGAATATCTGACCATGCTTTATGATGAGGCAGCTTTACGAATGCTGGACCCTGCCATTGATGGTATTGCTGCCCAAACCATGGCTTTTAATCGCACGACCGATCATGAGCGTGCTACCTATCTGCTACAGAAATACTTTGTTGATCAGCCTACCGACTGGCTGAAAGAAGGATTGCGCGATTTTGGTTCGTCGCAGAGTTATACCCTAAGTGCATCGGGAGGTGATAAGAACATGAAGTACTTCATCTCCGGAAATTATGTGGGCGAAGATGGAATCATGAAGGGGAGTACCTACGACAAATATACCTTCAGAGCAAAAGCCGACATTAAACTTTCGAATTTTGTGACTCTGGGCGTGAATTTGAGTCCAACCTTTTCTCGTCAGGAACGACCCGGAACCGACCTGACCGATTATATCCGTTTCCCGTCGTGGATTCCAATCCGGCATAATCCAGCCACTGCAGCACTAACCGGAAAAATTGCAGGCGAATATGCACAGCCTGCCGACTTCAATGGTATTTCAATCAGTGGCGAAGGAATTGGCGGTGAAATTTGGCATCTGACAGGTGTCAATCCTTTCAGTTCGAGCAATCAGAATCCTGTGTCGATTCGTGAAAGAACCAATATCATTACAGATGAATACAGAATGCAAGGTAACAGCTACCTGTCCATTGATTTTAGTCCTCAGTTGCAATTCAGAACCTCAAACGGATTCTATTTCTCCTTAAGGGAATTAAACAGGAAAGAACAAACATCGGCCAATAAGGCAGGTAACCCTAATATGCTTACCCGACAAATGACTATGAGAACAGAGTTGTTGTCTGAAAACATCCTGACCTATAAAAATAAGTGGGGAGCCCATGAGTTCGATGGTCTGCTTGGTTTTACTGCCCAGAAAAGCTTTTTTCGGTATAATGCAATTGTTGGAACCAATTTTCCCGACGAAATGGTGTTGTCGTTCAATCTGGCATCGCAGCTTATTCTTGATAGTCCGAGTGTTCCCGGAACAACTTCATACTACTACAGCAACGCACTTGCGTCATTCCTTGGAAGAATAAATTATGCTTACGATGGTAAATACCTTGCATCAGTGAGTATGCGTGCTGATGGTAGTTCCCTTTTTGCTTCGGGTCGCAAGTGGGATTATTTTCCAGCCATTTCTTTAGGTTGGAGACCATCCGAAGAAGGATTCCTGAAGGATATCGACTGGCTTTCGAACCTTAAAACACGTGCCAGTTTCGGGGTAACAGGTAACAATGCCATACCTCAATATGCGTATATGAACCTGATAAACACAAATAACTACGTGCTCGGTAGTGGCAATGGTAATTTGGTGCAGGGTATGGCATCTACCAATGCAGCTCTGGGAAATCCCGACATAACCTGGGAGCAGGTAGAGGAGCTGAACTTTGGAGTTGATCTCGGATTCATTAACAGCAAAATCAATCTTTCGATCGAACATTACAATTCCAATACTGTACAGTTGCTTCTGCAACAGCCGGCTATGTACATTACCGGCCATCAGACTTACTGGAACAATATCGGAAGGGTAAACAATAAAGGTTGGGAGTTTGAGCTTACCACCACCAATGTGGATGGCCGGAATTTCAGTTGGAAAACCACCGCTAACCTGTCGACCAATAAAAATACCCTGTTGAACTATGGCGATAAGGAAAGAGAAGATCATTTCGGTGAAAGAAATGAAGTGTATCGCTCGATTGTTGGTCAACCCGCCATCCAGTATTTCGGATATAAAAATGATGGAGTATGGACTACGTTCGAAGAAGTAGCAGCAGCCAAAGCGTTGAAGGATGAAAACGGCATTCCATTTACCTACACCCGTTATGCGCCTGTGTTGGGTGGCTTGAAAGTGAAAAATATGAATGGCGATAATAAAATTGATGCCGACGACCGCGTGGTACTTGGCGACCCGTTCCCCGATTTTACATGGGGTATTACCAATACCTTTACATGGCAAAACTTCGATTTCAGCTTCCTCTTCCAGGGTGTGCAGGGCATTCAGCTTATCAACGGCAATATCTTCTACAACGAACAGTTGCGTTTTAACAAAGCTTACACCAACAACCGTTATGTGAGTCCGATGTTCCCGGGCGATGGCAAAACAGTGTATTCTAATACAACTTCGGGTGGCGACTTAACGCTAACCGATTATGTGATAGAAGACGGCTCCTACGCTTCTCTTCGTGATTTGACGCTGGGCTATAAATTGCCTTCTCAATTAGTGAAAAAAATAAAAATAAGTGATGTGAGAGCCTATTTCTCAGCTCAAAACATCCTTTATTTGATGGCCAAAGACTATCGTGGTATCAACCCCGAAGCAAGAAGAACTTCTTCACAATATAACAGTCCGCTCATCGATGGTTATCAGCGTGGTGCATTCCCGCTCAACCGTACATTCACATTGGGAGTCGACATCGTGTTCTAATTTTTAAAAAATCAACTAAAATGAGAAAAATATTTTTATTGTTCAGTATCATAGCAGCTACTTCACTGTTAAGCAGTTGTGAAGAGTTTCTGACCGAGCAGCCGGAATCTGTACTCACACAGGATAATTTTTTCACAACACCTACCCGCATTAATCAGGGTGTTTTGGGTTGTTATGCCGGACTTGCATCTGTAGTAAGAGACGAATGGGTATTTACCGAACTAAGGTCGGATAATACCTGTCAGGATAATGCCACAACCAGTACCACGCAGCGCATCGACCATACCGATGTTTCGTTGTTTCGCACTTCTCCCAGCTTGCCACTTCTGCTGGATTACTGGTACAAGATTTTTCAAAACATATCCAATGTTAACGCAGTTTTGCCTTCGGTGAAAGACAACCAATATCTGCCAATAGAATCGCAACGGGCACAATATGAGGGAGAGCTATTGTTTATCAGAGCTTTACATTACTACCATCTTGTGACCTTATTTGGCGATATGTTTAAAATAACTACGGTAATCGGACCAAATGAAGCCAAGAAAATTCAGCGTTCTCCTGCTGCGCAAATTTACGACGAAATAATTATTCCCGATTTGATTAAAGCTGCCGATCTGGCCCCTTCAACATACGGGGCAGCTGACCGCGGAAGAGTAACAAAATGGGCAGCCAAAGCTCTTTTAGCCAAAGTGTATATGATGCGTGGTGGCAATACTAACATAGCTTTGGCAAAACCATTGCTCGAAGAATTGATTAATGCTTCACCACACAGACTAATTACCGGCGCCAATGCTTTTGCCAATGTGTTCAGTACCAACAACGAAATGAACGACGAAATTATTTTCGCAGTTCGATTCAGGGGAGGTTCATTGGGTTTGGGGTCGCCATTCTGGAGTTTATTTACTCCGGTTGGATCTTCCAATCAGTTCCTGAAAATTGGCACACCTATGGGTTACAATGCTCCAACATTTGAACTCCGCACAGTGTATGATGCCAGCATCGGCGATTTACGCAAGGATGTCAGCTACAGGATATGGAATCGCTCAGCCACTTCACAGATTCCCTATATTTTTAAGTTCAACGACCCGAATATTTCGCAGGCTAATCAGGCTGAGAACGACTGGATCATGCTTCGTCATGCAGATGTGGTACTGCTCTATGCCGAGGTATTAGCTCAGGATGGAAGTCATGCTAATGCACACACTTTTGTAAACCAAATACGTACACGCGCTGGTCTGGCAGGTGTTGGCCCATTCTCAACCAAAACTGAAGCACTCGATCTTGTTTATGCTGAAAGAAGACTGGAGCTGGCCTTCGAAAACCAACGATGGTTCGACTTATTGAGAATGAATAAATCATACAATGATCCTAATAAAGCAATTGATATCATGAAGAAACATGTGTTTGAAACCGATTGGGAACTGCTATATTCAAAATATAATCCGATTCAACCGCCCGAACAGCGCTTCTTCAATAATTTCAGGCTGTTGCTACCCATTCCGCAATCGGAAATTGACACTAACAACGAAATGACTATCATTCAAAATCAGGATTATTAATTAGATAAATGTTATAAACAGATGAAAAAGAATAATTTATTCAGATTGGTGTTGATGGTTGGTACTATGGCTTTACTCTGCTCATGTTCAGTAGAGGAAGAAACTGTAATTGTGCCCAAAACACTGGATCAGTATAAACAGGAAATGCTGAATTTTGTAAATTCGCAATTAAATATAGTGAATAGTTGCGTGCTAGGTTTCAACAAAGGCGATTTTCGATCAACTACCAACTTCGTCCCATTCACTTCAGCTTATAAAGCCCGGTTGACAACTGCTTTGGCCAATTTGCAAAAACCGGATCTCACCATTGCTCAGGTCGTTCAGATAAACACCTCGCTGTCGGTCGATGGAAAAAGCTTTCAATCAAATCTATACATCTCCGACCGGAGGCCATTGAACGATGTGATTGTGGAATGTGAGACTTTGGATATTGCCACACCTGTAGGAACTGCTGTAGGGCAGGCACCTGCTGCTGCTAAAACTGCTTTTGCAACTGCTATTGCAGCAGCCAAAGTAGTGCGTAATGCCACTACTACCATTGAACGACAGGTTGCAGAAGAAGTGGCAAAAATGAATGCAGCTAAGCTGGTGTTTCAGAATGCCATTGTGAAATAGGTTTTTTGGAATTACGAAACGAAAGCTTAAATATTCAGGTAATGAAAATCAACATTATTGTATTCATTGTATGCATTGCTTCAGTAATGACATTGCAGGCTGTTAGCTATAAAGTGGAGAATATGCATGAGTTTGAACAAAAGGTGAAAACTCTCAAAGCCGGCGACTCCATTGTTTTGGCTAACGGAGTGTGGAAGGATGCGCACTTTAAATTCAGGGGAAAAGGTGAAAAGGGTAAATATATTTACCTTGTAGCCGAAACGCCTGGTAAAGTGTTTATCGAGGGCCAATCCCGTTTACAGTTTTCAGGAGAATACCTGCATGTTTCCGGACTGGTTTTCCGCAATGGATTTACTCCGAAAAGTGTAGTAATTGAGTTCAGAACAAGCACATCAGCATATGCATACAACAGCGTGCTTTCGGAGTGTGTGATTGACGGATACAGCAACCGAAAGGACAGTGCCGATCATTGGGTGGGTATTTATGGTAAGAACAATCGGGTAGAGTATTGTTATTTCGGGGGAAAAGTCAATGAGGGAACTACCTTGGTTGTATGGCCCAATGATTCGAACAGTATTGATAATAATCACCTGATCGTGCATAATTATTTCGGGCCAAGGCCCCGTCTTGGCTCTAATGGCGGTGAAACCATCCGTATAGGTACCAGCCAGGTTTGTCACCTGAATTCAGGTTCCATTGTCGCTAACAACTATTTCGAACATTGCAATGGCGAAGTTGAGGTCATTTCCAATAAATCGGGAGGCAATAAATTCCTGAACAATACTTTTTTCGAATGTGAAGGAAGCATGGTGCTTCGGCATGGAGATAATGGCGTGGTGGCAGGCAATTGGTTCATCGGTAACGGCAAACCATTCACCGGCGGTGTACGCATCATCAACGAAGGGCATTTGGTCTATAACAACTTTTTTTATAAACTGCGCGGCGAAGATTTCCGGGCTCCTCTGGTAATCATGAATGCTATTCCAAATTCTCCCGCCAATGGGTATGCTGCGGTTAAAAACGTAATTGTTGCCAACAATACATTTGTGGATTGCACTACACCCTGGGCATTCGGAGTAGGTGCGGGTTCACGCGACCGGACTGTGACTCCCGAAAGTACGATGATTCTCAATAATATCGTTTATTCTCCGGGTGAAACCGATCTGATAAGACTTTACGATAAGGCCGACGGAATAAAATTCGACAATAACCTGATGGTGTCGAAAGCCGGTATGCTGTCGGGTGAAGGTTTTATTACCGGTTCTCTCGAAAAGGGTGTTGTCAATGGTGCTCAAGTGATTCTTTCCAATGCAAGGGGTCGCCGACTCGGCTTCGTCCGTACCGACATACTCGGAATTGCACGCACAGAGCCATTTATTGGTGCATTTATGCCGGCATCGGGAGCACCGGCTCAGGTGGAAATGCCCGGTCGGGCAAACAGCGGTCCGGCATGGTATAAACCTGCACATTTACAAACCGAAATCAAAGAAGTGAAAGTGCACAGAGTGGCCCCGGGAACCGACGTTTTAAATCGACTGATTGCTAAAACCAATGCAGGCGATATTATTGAACTCGAAGAGGGAGTACATCTCATCACCCGAAAAATTGTGTTGCCGAAAAGTGTGACAATCCGCACGGCTGCCGGTGCAAAAAACAGGGCTATTGTGAAAATGGAAGTGCAGCGCGAAAATGCTTCCATGTTCGAAATAGAAGGAAATCCTACCATCAAATTCGAAAATGTGGTCATCACGGGCGACAGTAAAGCACGTTTCCCTGTGAAGTATGCCATTGTAACTTCAAAAGAATTTGCATCCGGCTACAACCTTATTATCGATGGTTGTGAAATCGCTGACTTCAATGTGGCAACCGGTGCTGTTTTTAATGCTTACAAAGGCACCATTGCCGACTCAATCATTATTCGCAATTCGGTGTTGAGAGATGCTTTTCGCGGGTTGATATTGTCTCAGGAAAAAGACGATAAAGGTAAATACAGTGCTGAATACGTGCGGTTCGATAATTCAGTATTCAGCAACATCACCCAATATGTGATTGATTATTACCGTGGTGGTACCGATGAGTCGACCATTGGCGGTGTACTTGAAGTGGAGCATTGTGTATTCGATCAAACTGCCAAGGAAGAGAAACAGTATATTCTGAAAACCAACGGTATTGTGTTTGTAACGATCAAAAATTCCATCTTCATGAGGTCGCTATCGAAACAACCAATGAGATTGATAGGCTCAAAGCACCAAATTCTGAACTGCAATTTTTTCGAGTGTGCCGAACCTAAGGTAGAAAAAGGGGCTGTTTCAAAAGGTTTGATGTACGAAAATCCGCGTTTTGAGAAAAAAAGCTTTAAACTCAGTAATCAATCGAAGCTGAAATCTAAAGCAGATAACGGTGGAAATATTGGCTTAAGGTAATTCATTTTGCAAGTTCCTTCATATTCTAAATTATTTACAAATACCATGATACGGTTCAAACATTTCATTTATTTATTTACAGTGTTTATTTTAAGTTCTTGTGCAGGCTCCGGAAAAGAAAAAATGGAACCCTGGCTCGAAAATGCTATTCATGTTTCTGAACAGCAGTTATTGTTAGGAGCTGAAGCGTTTGCCGATTCGGCTATGAATCCGCGTACATACGAACATGGTACAGTTGAACTTGTCACACACAAAGACTGGACTAGCGGTTTTTTCCCGGGAAGTCTGTGGTATTTATATGAGTTAACAGACCATGATGCTCTGAAAAGTGCAGCCGAACGGGCAACCGGTTTTATTGCAGAGGCTCAGTTTCGTACCAATACACACGACCTCGGATTTATCATTCACTGCAGTTTTGGTAACGGATACAGGATTACCGGAAATAAAGATTATCGTAAGGTGATGGAGCAGGGTGCAATGTCGCTGATGAAAAGATATAACAACCGCATCGGACTTATCAAATCGTGGGACCCACACGTTGGCCCCTGGGAGTTTCCGGTAATTATCGATAATATGATGAATCTGGAATTTCTGTATGAAGTGGGAAAGATGACTGGCAACCAGACCATGATGGATGCTGCGGTATCTCATGCTGATAAAACACTGGAAAACCATTTTCGACCTGATAACAGCAGTGTGCATGTGGTTGAATTCGATAGCATTACAGGAGCAGTGCTCAGTAAAGAAACACACCAGGGCTATAATCATGAATCATCGTGGGCACGTGGACAGGCCTGGGGTTTGTATGGATTTACCATGATGTACAGGTTAACAAAAAAGCCGGAATACAAAGAACAGGCAGCGAAAATTGCAGATTTTATTCTGAATCATCCCCGCTTACCAGAGGATAAAATTCCTTATTGGGATTTTGATGCCCCAAACATACCCAATGAACCCAGAGATGCTTCTGCGGCTGCGATAATAGCATCAGCTTTATTCGAATTAAGTACATTTGTAACAGACAGCACTTACTTCAATCAGGCGGAAATCATTCTGAAAAGCCTTTCAACAGATAAATATCTCGCAAAGACCGGCGAAAATGGCCTTTTCATACTGAAGCATTCTACCGGTAACTGGCCGAAGAATTCCGAAATTGGTACGCCGCTTTCTTACGCCGATTATTACTACGTGGAATCCCTTAAGAGATATAGTGAGTTGAAGAAATTGCGATACTGTAAACACTGAAAAAAGAATTTATGCTGCAATTAAGAAGTTCGTTCTTGGGGATATTTATGTTGTTGACAACTGTTTTTGTTGTTTCCCAGACTTTGCTTGAAGCCAATGGTCCCGGTAATACATACGAGCTGATAAATAGTGCGTTTGCTCCATTAGGTGGTGATGTTGTAGAATCGCCTGATTGTGCTCATCCTGAATTTGGTCGCCATATTCGTGAATCCTGGGACACAATACTCCACAAGAACGTATTCGAATTCCACATGCATGTTACACCAGACAATGACCGCTGTATTAGTTTCGACCGTCAGCGACTCGAAATTAAAACCTACAGCCCATCGCCTGACCATATGAAGGTGGTGCTGGGAGAGACGGTCGAATACAAGTGGAAATTCAAACTCCCAACCGGATTTATGGTTTCATCCTCGTTCACTCACCTGCATCAGATAAAACCGGTGGGCGGTGATGAGTCTACGCCCACTTTCGCACTAACTGCCCGCAAAGGCAATCCGAATAAGATGGAGTTGAGTTATTATCCGACTACCGCTCTCGGGCTTCGTAAATTGGCAAGTGTTAACCTGTCGTTGTTTTTAAATCAGTGGGTGGAAGTAACCGAGCGATTCAGGGCAGCACTCACAGGTGGTTTTTATTTCATCGAAATTAAAAATATTGTCACCGGAGCAGTCATCATGTCTTATCAGAATAACAATATTTCCACATTCAGGGCTGATAATCAGTTTCATCGCCCGAAATGGGGTATTTACCGAAGCCTGAACACTCCTCAGGATTTGCGTGATGAAGTGGTGCTTTTTGCCGATTTCTCAATACATGAACTAACTTCTACCGACTTGCAGGTTGTTGCTCATGATAGAAGTGGTTTTGAGTTGATGCCCAATCCGGCTAAATCGGGTGTTATGCTTAAATATTTTGCCGAAAATGCAGAGAAAAGGGATATTTTGATAACAGACCTTGGTGGCAAAACGATGTTATGTAAACCGGTTTTTTTTAATCAGGGGTTAAATCAGATTTCGTTGGATTTCAGTAATTTACAAGCAGGATCTTACATCGTTTCCCTTGGTCAGGGTTATCCCGGGAAAAATTTGATTCTTATAAAGTAGTTGTTTGCTTTCTCAATTAACACGGATTGAATATTTGTTTTATGATGATCCTCGTGTCGACCTATCCTGAAAATATGATAAATCATACGAATTGTCATTAAAAAAATACACTAAAGAGATGAGAGAAGTCGGTTTTAATATAAAGTTTTGGATTTACAATAAAAAAGTGCTTTTTGCTACTGCTTTCATTATCTTGCTACTGCTCCTATCAGGGGGTTTTTTGTTTTATAACCAACAAGTAGACAAATTGTATTTTTTTTATGGAGAGATGCTGCAGCAGGTCTCTGTGCATGAAGCCCATGTAATTGAAAACAAGTTACAACACCATCGCTTGTTGACCCAGGGTGTATCCACAAGTCCGTTTTTCAAACGAGCAGCCGGTCACTTTTCAGCGGATAGCGAAATTCAATGTAATAGCGAACTTAAAAAGTACTTGAATCAGGTTATTAGTTTAAACAGTTTTTCCGATATTTCCATTTACTCAAATTCGGGTAAGTTAATTTGTAGTGCTCTGCCTGAGGGAATAAAAGACTCATTATCAGCCGACCAATTAAGGTGTTTAAAAGACAGCACTTTGGATTTTTACTTTGATATGTCGAATGGACAAACCAATGAGGTGTTTGATGAGTATATTTCATTAGCTCATAAGTTTACCGACAGTGATGATAATCCCGCTGGGATTATGATTTTTAGTATGAACATAAGAAATTCCATTTTTAACTCCATTTTAAGTTGGCCATTAGCTGAGGCAAATGGAGAATTCATAATTTGTCGGAAAATTGGTTCATATCTGCACTATTGGGGTAATATCGATGGAAAAATTCAGCTTTTAGCGAAACAGACTGTTGACTCTGCAAACGAAATTGAAACTGAAATTAGCAAAGGATCAACTGGTTTGTTTTTTGGGCCTGATTTTCGGGGAGACAAAGCACAAGTGTTTGTTGATAGAATTGAAGATACCGAGTTTTTTCTTCTGTCAAGTGTTAGAAAAGATGAAATTATGAGAAATGTGCCTGATATTATCGCATTTGTGATGGCTTATGTGTTGCTGATTTTTTTGGGTGTGAGTCTTATTCTTGTATTTCTCTACAACAGATATAAGAGCAAAATGTATTTGGAAGCCGTAAATAACGAACGCTCAGTGAGACTTCAGCAAAAAAGACTCGAATTGCTGATGAATAATATGAGTGAAGGAGTGATAGTGACAGATTTAGATGACAAGATTACTTATGTGAACCAACAGATATTAAGTATTTATGGATATAAAGAAAATGAGTTGATTGGAAAAATTGGTTATGAAGTTCTTGAAGATGAATCTTCCCGTAACTATGTGCGTTCAAGAAAAATTCACAGATTGGAAGGAGAAAAAGAGAGTTATGTGGTAATTGGGGTTAAAAAAAATCGCGAGAAGATTTGGATAAGGATAAATGCTGCTCCTGTATATGATGAAAACAATATCGTTGTTGGCACAATTGGGATTATTAGTGACATTACAGCAAGCAAACGTGCTGAAGATGAGCTTCATAAAAAAGATCAAATTCTGACTTCTATTTTACAGACCCAACAGGAGTTTATTTGCCGAATGTTGCCCGATGGTACTTTAACTTTTGTAAATAAGGCTTATTGCGAATTTTTTAAAAAAACAGAAAAAGAACTGTTAGGTTCCAACTTTTTACAGTTTGTGCCCGAACAATTCAGGGAAGAGGAATTGTTGATTCTAAATTCATTGAATTTTGAGAAAAAGAATATAACCTCAATTTCTCAGGTAAGGGATATTCATGGATGTTCCCATGTTATGGAGTGGACTGATACTGCTTTGTTTGATAGTGATATGAAAGTTGTTGAGATACAGTCGGTAGGTCGGGATGTTACTGAAAAAATTAAAACACAAAATAAGTTGAACGAAGCTTTGATGCAGGTTAAAAATTACTCCATGTACTTGCAAAATGTCAGAGAGGAAGAGAAAATTTCATTAGCACGTGAAATTCACGACGACTTAGGACAGATTTTGGTGGCACTTAAAATCGACAATGGAATGATAAAATTGAGCCTAAAAAGAGACGTTAAGCTGTTTGAGAGGCAAAAAGTAGCAAGTCTTATAGAAAAACAATCAATTATTATTGATAAAGCGATAATTTCTGCCAGAAGAATAATGAATGGATTAAGACCGGTAAAACTTGAACTGTTAGGCCTGACAGGTGCAGTTAACGATTATCTTTGTGAGTATGCACAGAGATACCAGATTAACAGCAGGTTTAGCTCAAACACAGAAGCATTAAAACTGGATCCCGACAAATCACTTGCAGTTTACCGCATAATTCAGGAAGCGCTGACCAATGTGATTAAACATGCTACTGCCACATCAGTCAGCATCCGTATTGAGGTAAAAGCTGTCGACGACATTGTTGAGGTAAGTATTGAAGATAATGGCGTCGGTTTCGTTTCAGATTCTGCCAAAAATATCGATTCATACGGAGTGTTAGGAATGAATGAAAGGGCAACTTTACTCAATGGTGAGGTACAGATACTGAGTTCTCCTGGTGTGGGAACAAATGTTATTTTAAAATTCCCTTATCTTATTAATTCGAAAACTACATGAAACTAAGACAATCAGGTTTTACCCTCATCATACTTCTTGCTGTTACCCTTGCCATGATTTTTCCTCAATGGTTTATTCGTTGGGGCAGTTATGAGACAAGAAATCTGATAATTCCCTTGCTTCAGGTGATCACCTTTGGCGTTGGTTGCACCATGAATCTCGATGATTTTAAAAATCTAAAGAAAATGCCCCTGACTATCCTTATTGGCACTGCCTGTCAATATACGATTATGCCCCTTGTTGGTTTTACTATTGCCGGTGTATTCAACTTTCCATCCGAAATCGCAGCCGGAATTATCCTGATTGGCTGTTCTCCCAGCGGCATGGCTTCGAATGTTATGACGCTTATTGCCAGAGGAAACCTTGCTTTGTCGGTAAGTATTACTACGGTAGCTACATTGTTATCGCCCCTCCTTACACCATTACTCATGAAATTGCTCGGAGGCACCTATATCGAGTTGAATTTCTGGAAAATGTTTTTCGATATTATTAAAATACTGATTGTGCCCATCGGACTCGGATTGGCATTTCACTACATATTCAGAAAATGGGCTGTGCAACTCAAACGCATCATGCCCGGTATTTCCATGACAGGAATTGCACTTATCATCGTGGTCATTACAGCAGCTGGTCGCGATAGCTTGCTTTCAGTTGGATTCCTGCTTATTTTGGCTATGTTTCTGCACATGACAGTTGGGTTCGGTCTTGGTTACGCTGTATCACGCATGCTTCGCCTTTCCGAAGCCGACTCGCGCACTATAGCCCTCGAGGTGGGAATGCAAAACGGCGGATTAGCCTCCGGAATCGCAGCTTCTATGGGCAAAATCGCAACCCTTGGTTTGGCAGCGGCCGTTAATGGCCCACTGATGAATACCGTATTCTCTGTGATTGCTTCGTGGTGGGGTAAAAAAGAGTAGTTTTTGGCACACCAATTTTTATGTTATAAAACATATTTGATAAAATTGTGGTTGAAAAGTTTGGTTGTTACAACAAAACAACCTATTTTTGGTCGACCAAATAATTGGTAGACCAATTGATATTGTGTAGATATGAGGTTTTTCCTTCTGATAACAGCCATATTGATAACAATGCAGTGTGTGCAATTGCAGGCGCAGACTGCCATTTGTACGTCATTCGAATCTTCTGAAGGATTTGTTCCGGGGAGTATTCATAATGTATCAGGTTGGAAGCTGACATCAGGAACTGATGCGCTTGTAGATGTAAGATTTGCTGCTTCTGAGGTGTTTTTTGCAGTGAATGTGCAGCAGCCTGCGGCCGGAACAATCAGTCTCAATCTGGTTAAAGAACAATATATCATGAACGAAGAAGTGACAGCGTCGGTTTCTTTACCTGCCGGTTTTGAGTTCATGGGTTGGACCGGCGATTTGGCAGGAGTTGACAATCCACGCACTTTTCGTGTACAAAAAAATATGACCATCGGAGCCACGGTAGCCGACACCAATAGTCCGGGAGTGGTTCGTACAGTTGCGAATGTTACTCAGTTTAAGGATGCTCTCAGCAAAATGAATCCCGGAGATCTCATCAATAACCTGATTGTGGCAGTTAAAAATCCGGCTGTGAAAGCCTACAGCACAGCATCACTAACAGGAGTGGAGTTTGTCGGTAACCTGATTCATGCAACCGGTACTGCATCGGTCGGTCTGACAAACTTTAACTCCTCTCAGATAATGAGTGCTAATACAATGTTGGTCAAATCGAAGTGCCGTGCCTTTGGTGAAGATTGCTGTTACGAATCCACATTCGAATTGTGTAAGCTAACCAAAAGTAGTCCTGCAGTTGACGCGTCGGTTCCCTTTGATTTTCAGCAGGTCGATTTTGAAGGACAACCTGTGGTTGGAACGAGGGATATAGGTGCTGATGAGTTTAATCCGGATGCACCCATCGTACATGTTCCTATGAATGAGCAAAATGCCGGTCCTATGGCGCCGGAAAGTTATATAACCGAAATTTCAACTTCATTGATTTTGCCCGAAGAAGTTAAAGCTGGTATCAGCATTTCCCCCAATCCTTTAAAGAAAACGGGAACCCTGCAATTGTACACCGGAACTCCCGATGCAAGTCAGTGCAAAATACAGTTTTATGACTTGTCAGGCATATTGGTCGAAACAGTTGAGGGTGTCATACTCAATGGTCGGTTTGGGTTCAATTTAAATGTAAAGAGTTGGTTGACAGCCCAAATAACCACAAGTGATAATATATTTTACACAAAGATAATTTCTGAATAAAACCCATTAAAAAATTACTGTCATGAAGAAAATTACTTTTTTATTCGTTTTGATTGCAGTGTTTTCATACACGAGAGCTGCTGTAATTCTTGATGAAACATTTGATTACTCAGTAACAAATCTGGCAACGGCTCCGGGCTGGACTGTTGCAGGAACCCTGACAACCGGTACCGGACGTAATATCGTTACACCCGCTCTTACATACAGCAACTCTGGAGGTACTTATATTCTTTCGGGTGTAGGCAAAGCAATTCAAACTGATGTAAATGCTTCAACCGGATACCTGCTTACCAGAAGTATTTCAACCATAAATAGTGGCGTTTTCTACTTCAGCTATTTATTTAGAGCTGGTGTAATTCAAACACAAACCGCAGTTGAAGTATTCGGTTTGGGTACCGGAACAAGCGCAGGCCCCCGCGTTTGGGTTGGTAAAACTGCAATTGCAGGAAACTGGAAATTCGGAATTACCCGTTCGAGCACAACCACTGCTGATGTTTCATGGAATACCCAGGAGTTTAATGATGTAAATGAAGTGGTTTTACTAGTAATTAAACACGATTTTTCAACCGGTGTTTCTTCTTTTTACATCAATCCAACGCTTAACGGAACTGAACCTGTTACTCCGGCAGCATCAAACAATAATGGAACTGTCAGGTCGAGTCTGAATAATTTATGGTTCAGAGCCAATGGCACTTCTATGTTTAATTACGCTGTGGGAGGTGCACGTTTATCGACCACCTGGGCTGAGGCTGTGCAGGCAGTATCAAATGCCCCGCAATTAACTGCTCCCGAAATTGGAACGGCAACCAATGTTGCTGCCGAAAGCTTTACAGCCAACTGGACTCCTGTGGCCAATGCAACCGGATACATAATAAAGGTATATCAGGGTGCTACTGCAGCTGTTACAGTAAATGTTACCGGCCAGGCAACCTCAAGTCAGTTTGTTAAAGGTCTGTTGACAAACACAACTTACACTTACAAAGTAATTGCCAAAGGTGATGGTACTACAAATTCCGATTCAGATGAATCGGTAGCTTCAAATCAGTTTACTACATTAGAAGGATTAAATTCGATTAATACCACATTCAATGATGGAACTTGGGGAACGCTGTTTACAATTGATAACCAACCGGCAGCTGGTGCTTTTCCAAGTTCATTTCAAAATGGTTTTGATTTGTTGAACACCTTCCTCTATGACATTTCAAGGGTTGATTCCCGTGGTGAAACAAAACAATACGGATTGAGAATGGACAGGATGTCGAACGGAGGCATGGTGGTATTGCCCACAGTTAAATCGTTGGAACAAATTGAAATTCATGCAATACCAGGAGGTGCTCCAAGAAGTTTTACCCTGAAAGAGTTGATAAGTGGTGTGTGGACAACCATTGGGACATACGAATTGACTTCTTCGGTTGATTATAAAGAATTTATCATTCCGTTGAGTCGCTCAGTACCTACAAAACTCAGAATCGAGAATGCCGGAACCGGCCAGGTCACTTTGTATCAGATCATTACACGTACAACGAATCCAGCTCTACTTGCTGCACCTGTTGTGGGTAATGCTTCCGGAATTTCAGCAGTAGGATTTGCTGCCAACTGGTCGTCAGTGACCAACGCTACAGGATATAAAGTGAGAGTATATCAGGGCGTTGATTTGGTAAGTACAGTTGATGTTCCGGGCCAGTCCACAGAAAGTGTAGTTATTGGTGGCCTGACTCCCGAAATTACCTATACTTATAGGGTATTAGCTGTTGGTGATGGTTTCAGTGCTTATGCCGATTCGTATTTGTCGAATGCATCTCCATCGTTTGCCACTTCGGCACTTACTTCCTTGGATGCTGCACATGCAAAACTGCATTTGTTTGCCAACAGAGCAACTATCTACAGCAATATTCCGGGAACTATTGAAGTGTTCAGTCTGCAGGGTGCATCCATGCTGAAAACCACAATACAGAACGAACTGAATACCGGTCTGAATACCGGAATGTATCTGGTTCGTTTCACTACAGTGGAAAATCGTATAGTGACAAGCAAAATCATTATTCAATAATTTTTTAAATTAAACCACATTAGTCGCATTAGATATTTAAGTTGAAATTCTTGAGAATGATTTCTGTTTTATATTCTTTTTATGTGACTAATGTGGTAAAATTACAATGAAAACTCTAAGTGTTTTATTCTTGATAATTACTACTTCGGTTGTATTACATGCCCAGCCCCTGATTTGGAATGTTGGGAGCTTGAATAATGCCCGTAATAATCAGAGCTCGGATGCTGTAAAACTGTTGTTGCGTGAAGCCGACAAGGAGTTGACTCAAACACTGATTACCGTTGTGGATAAGCAAATGACTCCCCCCGGCGGCGATAAGCACGACTACATGAGTATGGGTCGTTACTGGTGGCCGAATCCCAACACCAACGATGGTTTGCCCTATATTCGAAAAGATGGTGTGTCGAACCCTGAAATTGAAAAACTGGACCGCATACCTTTGGCGCAGATGACCCGCGGGATCAAGTTGTTGTCTTTGGCCTATTTTATCACTAAGGATGAAAAATATGCCACCAAAGCCGTCGACAATCTCCGGAAATGGTTTCTGGATCAGAAAACCCGCATGAATCCGCATCTGAATTACGGTCAGACTGTTCCCGGACATAACAACGGAATGGGCAGAGGATTCGGCATTATCGACACCTACTCGTTTGTGGAAATGCTTGAAGGAGTTGAATTGCTGAAAACGTCGAAGAAATTCACTAAGAAAGATCAGCAGGGTTTACATGATTGGTTTTGCGCATACCTCGACTGGATGCTCACTTCTCCCATCGGAAAAGAAGCATTTGAGGCCCCCAATAATCATGGTACTGCTTTCGATGTGCAGGTGGTACGCTATGCCCTCTTTGTAGGTAAAGAGATGACAGCTCGAACATTTCTGGATGAATTTCCTGTCCGCAGGTTATTTGCCCAGATAGAACCAAATGGTTCACAGCCTCTCGAACTGGCCCGAACCACTGCGTTTGGATATTCGGTTTTCAATCTCGACCATATCATTGATATGTGTAGCATCGGAAAAACACTGGGTTATGATTTGCTGAATGTACAATCCGCTGATGGTCGAAGTGTCATTAAAGCGGTCGAATTTCTGCTTCCTTTCGCCGGAAAAGCCGTTGCAGATTTTCCCTATCAACAAATACGCGACTGGGACAAAGTGCAACAGGAATATGCCCTGCTGCTTTACAGGGTCGATAAGTTTCTGCCAAAGCCGCTTTATGGCACATATTATAATCGTTTTGTCGGAACAAATGTAAAAAATATCAATTTAATAATTTACTGAATTTTCAATTTTCAATTTTAAATCTCTTAAAAAGTTACACATATGAAAAAACAGATTTTACTTCTTATGGTTTCATTTTTTTCATTGGCATTAAATGCACAATTATTACTCAATGAAACTTTCAATTACAATGCAACCAGACTTGCGAATTTGCCGGGAGACCCGGCTGCCAGTGCTACCAATAATTTAGTTCATGTATGGTACAATACCGGAAAAACAGCTGATTCTAACTCTGCATCTATCTCCATCGACAATGAACCGCTTTATTACCAGGGTTACATTAACTCAGGGATAGGGAAATCGGCCAAAATTGATTGGGGTGGAAGTGGAGCAAATACCCGGGTGGACGTAATGAGGTTTATTCCCTTCGAAAACAGGATTTCGGCAGCCGGAAATGTTTTGTATTATTCCTTCCTTTTGAATGTTGAAAATATACGGTCATTTTCAACCTCTGCCGGTGCAGATGCCAATGACTGGCGCGATGTTTTGTGTGTTACTGAAGGTGGTTCTGAAGTTCTGGGAAACTCATTCAGAGGAAGATTTTTTCTTCAGCAAGACATAGATGACCCCAATGTTATTCGTTACACAATCTCAAAAAATACCGCATTTACATCAAGTATTGTCCCCGATGCATTTGGAGTACTTAATGCCAGCCAAACGTATTTGATGGTGATTAAACAAACATTTACAGGTGCTGCAAATTGTAAAGTAGAAGTGATGCATAACCCCGTAATTGCGGGAACTGAACCATCAACAGGATGGATTAATGGTAGTGCTGCTGATGTGAATACATTTTCAGGAACATATGGCATTTCAATCAGAAGACGAAATCTTGGCAGTACAGCAAAAGTTTTAATCGGAGGCTTACGCATAGCACGTACTTATGGCGAAGCGGTTGGCTTTACTTCAGGACTCAAGTCGCCTGTTGAAACGAAAATTTTTGCTGAAAATAATACCATTGTTACTCCCGATGCAGGCAAATTAAGGGTTTACTCGCTCACAGGTACCGAACTTATTAACAGCTTTACCGACGGACGTTACAAAAGCCGGCTAACTTCAGGGATGTATCTGGTACAATTTACCGATAAATCGGGTGCTTTTGCTTCAGCAAAGCTGATGATTCAGTAATACTGTTCTGTTTTAACTTTAACAGGTAGTAAAGGACACACAGTGACCTTTCATCTGTGGTTCTTAATGGCTTCGGAATGAAGTCGAGAGTGTACTTTACGCATTTAAAATACATAGAATGAAGTTGCTATTTCTCGTAATTTTACTGATTGTCAGCGTCTTATCAGCTTTTGCACGTAGGATAGAAGTAAGTACCGCTTCTGTAATTAATACGGGTAGCTGGTTGGCCGGTGATACCATTGTGCTCAAAAATGGCACATGGACGAATCAGGCTATTTCGCTTCGGGCTTTTGGTACTGCATCACAACCCATAGTGCTTGAGGCTGAAACACCCGGACAGGTTATTTTTAATGGCTCATCGCGCGTGTCAATTTCCGGACAGCATGTTGTTGTGTCGGGCATATATTTCAAAGATGGAACGCTTAGCGGTTCGCCTGTGGTCGAATTCAGAACGTCATCGTCAAATCTGGCCGAAAATTGCCGGCTAACCAACTGTGCCATTGTCAATTATAATCCGGCGCTAAACACGGTCGACAGCAAATGGGTTTCGCTTTATGGTAGAAATAACAGGGTCGATCATTGCAGTTTTGAAAATAAAAACAATTCAGGCACCTTGCTCGTGGTTTGGCTTACAGCAGGGATTATTCCGGCGCATATTATCGAAAATAATTATTTCGGATACCGCAATCCGAATCTCGACAGCAATGGTAATGAGCTTAACGGACAGGAAATTATCCGCATTGGCGACAGCAATACTTCCATGCAATATGCCAACTGCATAGTAAGAAACAATTTCTTCGAAAAATGCAATGGAGAGATTGAAATTATCTCAAATAAATCCTGCGGAAATCTGTATTCGAACAATGTGTTTTTCGAATGCAAAGGTATGCTCACGCTCCGACATGGCAATGATTGTACAGTTGAAGGAAATTATTTTTTTGGCAATGGAGTGTCAAACACTGGAGGAGTTCGCATCATCGGTGAAGATCACAAAGTTTTCAACAATTATTTTCAGGACCTGAGAGGAACAAATTTCAGAGCAGCCCTGTGCGTTGTCAGGGGAATGCTCAACTCGGCTCTCAATGACTATTTCCAGGTGAAAAATGCACAGGTGATGTTCAATACTTTTGTGAACTGCACCCAATCGTTCTGTATCAATTACAACAGCTCAACCTCTTACACCATGCCTCCCATTGGTACCGTCGTAGCTCATAATCATGTGTTCAATACCAATGCCAACAATACCAATGTGTTACTTTCACAGAATCATGCAAGTATTGATGTAACATGGAGAAATAATCTCATGAATGCAGGGAGGTTTACGGGTTTTACATTCAATAACACCCAGATTGTCACCGGTCAAAATGCCCAAATGGTTCAGATAGCTGTTCCTTTTGCCATGATGGAACCCGGTGCTACATCAGCCCTTTTGAATTACAAAACCACAGAGTTTGAAAATGTGCAAAACGATATACGTGGAAGGCAAAGAACTGCAGAAAAAATGCCCGGTGCAAGTGAAGTTAACGGTACTGTAAGCCGCTTCATGCCTACCAGCACCAATACAGGAGCAACATTTCTTAATAATATCACCACTGTACACACTCCGGCATACAAAGTATTCCCCTTATGGTTGTCGGTTGCTCATGGCAATTTAAGTGTACGGGGCGGAAAATCAGGACTGCTACAGCTAATCGACTGTAAAGGAATTATCATGAAAGAAAGACAGGTTGGAAATGATGAACACTTTGAGAAAAGTCTGACTTCAGGAGCGTATATCCTACGGTTTGTTGCCGATAATGGTGATGTTTTTACCCGCAAATTATTGATTTAAATGAATATGATGGAAACAATGAGAAGAATATTTTTTGTAATTGGTTTTTTGTTTTTTTCTGCCGGTTTGATGTTGTATGCTTCACATCCGGGATTGTTTCTGACACCCAAAGGGGTGAAGGAAATCAGGTCATCTTTGGGAAAAATCCCGGCTTTTGACAAGTCGTATCAGGAGTTGAAGAAACTGGCTGATGAAGCTTTGTTGTCTGAAATTGTGGTGCCGAAACCCAAAGATGCCGGAGGCGGTTATACCCACGAAAAGCATAAAAAAAATTATTATGAGATGAATGCCGCCGGTATCGTTTTTCAGATAACTAAAGATAAACGATATGCTGAGTTTGTAAAAAAAATGCTTTACAGGTATGCCGAAATGTATCCGGGACTTGAACTTCACCCGGTGATTCGTTCCAAAACCAGGGGCAAAATCTTCTGGCAAGCTTTGAACGAAGCAGTATGGTTGGTTCACACCTCTATGGCTTACGATTGTATTTACGACCATCTTTCACGTAAAGACAGGCAGTTTATCGAAAAAAATCTCTTCTATCCAATGGCTGAATTTCTATCAAACGGCAATCAGCCCAATTACGAGGTGTTTAACATGATGCACAATCATGGTACATGGGCAACTGCTGCAGTGGGCATGATTGGTTATGTCATGGGCGATAAAAATCTTACACAGATGGCGCTTTACGGCTCCAATAAGGATGGAAAAACCGGCTTTATCCGCCAACTCGATTTTCTGTTTTCTCCAGACGGATATTTTACTGAAGGGCCTTATTATCAGCGTTATGCCATATGGCCATTCATGACTTTTGCGCAGGTGATACAAAACCAGCAACCCGAACTGAAAATTTTTGAGTACCGCGATGGTATTCTGATGAAGGCTGTCGATATCCTGCTGCAGAGTTCCTATCAGGGTGAGTTGTTTTACCTCAACGATGCCCTGACTAAAACCTTCAAAACCCAGGAAATTGTGTATGCTGTCAATATCGCCTACAGTATCAACCCCGGCAATAAATCGCTGCTCGATATAGCTCGGTGGCAGGGCGATTTCGTTATTTCGGATGCCGGTATTGCTACTGCCAAAGCCCTGTCCAAAGAGAAAAATGTGCCGGTGTATGGTTATCGTTCGTTGCTGATGCGCGACGGGCACGATGGTACCCAGGGTGGTATCGCTATTTTCCGCTCGGGCTCCGATGATAAAGCTGCCTGTCTTACTTTCAAGGCAACTTCGCATGGCCTTTCGCACGGACACTACGATAAGCTCAGCATCACCCTGCACGACAACGGACATCCCATCCTGACCGATTATGGCGCAGTGCGCTTCCTGAATATCGAACCAAAATTTGGTGGCCATTACACCAAAGAAAATTACAGCTGGGCCATGCAAACCATCGCCCACAACACGGTTACTGTCGATAGTACCAGTCATTTCAATGCCGATATTAATGTTTCATCAGCGTATCATTCCGAAATACTTTACTGCGATTACAGTAATCCTGACCTGCAAATTGTTTCGGGTCGTGAAAAAAATGCAACACCTGGTGTCGAAATGCACCGCACTGTAAGCCTGCTTAAGTCACCCCTGTTTGACTATCCGGTAGTTATTGATGTGTTCAGACTGAAGTCGGAACAGCAGGAACGTACCTACGATTTACCTTTCTATTATCAGGGCCACATGATGTCGACCAATTTCGAATACAACAAACAAACCGAAATGCTGCTTCCTTTGGGTAAAGTTAATGGATATCAGCATTTATGGCTCGAAGCCAAAGGAAAATCACCAGGCGAAAATGCAGTTTTCAGTTGGTTTAAGGATAATCGTTTTTACAGCATCACTACACTAACCAACGAAAAATCGGAGATTTTGATGACCCGTACAGGAGCCGGTGATCCACTGTTTAATCTCCGACAAGATCCTGCATTCATGATACGTCAGAAGGATGCAGGAAATCATACATTCGTTTCTGTTATTGAACCGCACGGACTTTACGACATTAACAAGGAAGTGACTGTGGGGCATAGTAGTCGTATTCAATCAGTGAAATTGCTGAAAGATGACGAGCAACTCACTATTGTTGTTATTCATACAGTTTCGGGTAAACAATTGCTTTACGCTCAGGTTAACAGCAGTTTTGGACCTGAAACCGGAAGGAGTTTTCAATATGATGGACGAAAATACGAGTTTAAAGGAAATTATTTAATAACCGAAAAAGAAAAGTAATTCAAACTAAGCAATTCTTTGTGATCCCTTGTGTATTCCTCTGTGAGCCTTTGTGTTACAGTTTTATAGTTGTACAAACGTTCACAAAGAAGGCACAAAAGACACAAAGTAAGATAAAACAATAATTAAAACAAATACAATGATGAAAACAAGAAGTGCAAATTTTATGGTTGGGGCTGATATCCCGTGGGAACAGGTTGGCGAAGGTTTATCTCGTCAGATTTTAGGCTTCGACGGACAAATCATGCTTGTTAGGGTTAAATTTGAAAAAGGGGCCATCGGATATGTTCACGAACATTACCACTCACAATCGACCTATGTTGTTTCCGGACAGTTTGAGGTGATGATCAACGGAGAGAAGAAAATACTGAAATCCGGTGATGGCTTTTATGTGGAGCCCGACGCTCCTCATGGTGCGGTTTGTCTCGAAGATGGTGAATTAATAGATGTGTTTAGTCCGGTTCGTGCTGACTTCTTAAAAAAATAACTATATGAAAATAAAAGGATTAAGATGGTGGATAATTGGTTTGATTGCCGTAGCTACAGTAATCAACTACATCGACCGGACGGCGCTGGCCATCATGTGGCCCAGCATTTCTGAGGATTTGGGTATGACCCATTCGGATTATGCCATTCTCCTCAATGTTTTTATGATTGCATATGCTATCGGGCAAACAGTTACCGGAAAGCTATTCGATAAAGTAGGAACCCGAATCGGGTTCGTTTTGTCGATCGGAATCTGGAGTTTGTCTACTGTATTGCATTCGATTGCCAGAGGAATATTTTCGTTCGGAATTTTCAGGGCTTCCTTAGGTGTAAGTGAAGCAGGTAACTGGCCGGGGGCAGCCAAAAGCAATGCCGAGTGGTTCCCGATAAAGGAGCGTGCCATAGCGCAGGGCATTTTCAATGCAGGGGCATCCATGGGTTCTGTAATTGCTCCTCCGTTGATTGCCTTGTTGTGGGTGGCTTACGGATGGGAAATAACTTTTGTTGTGATTGGTAGTCTGGGCTTACTCTGGATTATTCCCTGGATGATTGTGAACAAGAATGTGCCATCCAAACATCCATGGATTACTGACAAAGAACGTAGTTATATTGTTGAAGGACAGCATCAAAAGGAGCAATCAAATGCCAACAGCAAGGGCTTGTCAATCCGACAGATTCTATCGTTTAAAGCTGCCTGGTCAGTATTGATATCACGATTCTTCCTGGAGCCCATCTGGTGGTTATTTGTGGGTTGGATGCCGATTTACTTAGCCGATGTGTATGGTTTTGATGTAAAACAAATCGGAATTTTTGCGTGGGTTCCCTATGTTGGCGCTGCCATTGGTAGTATATTGGGGGGAGGTTTCTCCGGAAGAATGATTGCCAATGGTGCATCCATTAACAAAGCCCGGAAAACTGCCATTCTGATTGGTGGAATCATCATGTTTACCGGATTGCTGGCTACCATTTTTTATGCCGACACTGCGCTGAAGTTTGTGCTGATTGTGGCTTTTGTGTTATTCGGTTTCCAGTTTACCATTGGCAACATTCAAACACTCCCGAGCGACTTGTTTTATGGTAAGTCGGTTGGTTCGCTGGCCGGACTGGGTGGTACCGTTGGTGTATTCGCCGTAATCATTATGAACTTCCTGGTACCTGTGATATCCAAAATATCATACACCCCGATATTTGTGATGATAGCCATATTTGTTCCTATGGGAATATTGTCGGTGTATTTGCTGGCACGCAACATTAAACCAGTTCAGGAGGATTAATCATTGAATGAATATATTGTATTTTAAAAAAAATAGTATGAAATTACAAGGAAAAACTGCCATAGTAACAGGTGGTGCGCGTGATTTAGGGCGTGCCATCTCAATCAAACTTGCTGCCGAAGGGGCTAAAGTGGTGTTCAATTATTACGATAATCCCGAAGATGCAAATGAAACACTGAAACTTATTCGTACTGCTGGTGCTGAAGCCATTGCGGTACAGGGCGATATGACAAAAGCCGATGATGTTAAACGCCTTTTCAGTGAAGGTGTCCGGGCTTTTGGCGAGACAGTTCATGTGCTCGTCAATGTGGTGGGCGGGCTGGTTGGTCGCAAGCAAATTACCGAACAGGATGAAGCCTGGTACCATTTCCTGATGGATGTCAACATGAAGAGCTGCTGGCTCTGTACCCGCGAAGCAGTGACACACATGACCCAAGGTGGTGCCATTGTGAATTTCTCGTCACTGGCTGCCCGTGATGGGGGAGGTCCGGGAGCTTCGCTATATGCAACTGCCAAAGGCGCTGTAATGACTTTCACCCGCTCCATGGCCAAAGAGCTGGGGCCTAAAGGTATCCGTGTAAATGCACTGGCTCCGGGCACAATTGCAACTTCCTTCCACGACAGATTCAATACGCCGGAAAACCGCGAAAAGATGAAGGCCGTTTATCCGCTGCGACGCGAAGGCGATGCCGGCGATATTGCCGACCTGGTTCTTTTCCTCGCTTGTGCCGATTCTGATTATCTCACAGGTACCAATATCGATATCAATGGAGGGTTGTTTTTTTCGTAGATACCCAACATAAGTAACAGGAAAAAAAATAATGTCACATTTTAAACGCCCTCACTCAAGTTCAAAATCCATTGCAAAATAGCTGTCAAAAATTACGACCTTATTTTCTTCCTATTACTTAAATCCGGAATATAAATACAAGAATCGGGGGCCGACATGGATTTGTCGATTCCCGATTCTTGGTATTATATCAACGTAACCGCCTTCAATCAGGAAAAATGCAGGAAATTTTTCCGCAAACAACTTAACTTGTCAAAAAATAAATTATTTTTGCACAATTGTAATTATTACAATTCGTAGTCCGGATTTGTAAGGTGCAAAAAGGATATTATTAATTGAACACAAAATAATTTTCAATATATCATTTAATTACCACGAAAAATTATGGAATTACCCGATGTTTCGTTGTTGAACTGGTCGCGCTCACAATTCGCGCTGACTGCCATGTATCACTGGATATTTGTGCCCCTGACACTCGGATTGGGAGTGATCATGGCGATCATGGAAACAATTTACTATAAAACAGGCAAAGAAGAATGGAAAAAGGCCACCAAATTCTGGATGACCCTTTTCGCCATTAATTTTGCCTGCGGTGTTGCCACAGGTATCATTATGGAGTTTCAGTTTGGGACCAACTGGTCGAATTACAGCTTGTTTGTAGGCGATATCTTTGGTGCGCCATTGGCTATCGAAGGTTTGCTGGCATTCTTTCTTGAGGCAACTTTCATCTCTGTGATGTTGTTTGGCTGGAACAAGGTAAGTAAAGGTTTTCACCTGACTGCTACCTGGCTCACCATGTTGGGAGCAACGCTTTCTGCATTATGGATTCTGATTGCTAATGCCTGGATGCAATATCCTGTCGGCATGCAATTCAACCCCGATACAGCCCGCAATGAAATGATCGATTTCTGGGCTATTGTGTTTTCACCGGTGGCTATCAATAAGTTCCTGCATACTGTGTTTTCAGCATGGATCGTTGGCGGATTGTTTGTTATAGGGGTCAGTTCCTGGTACCTGCTGAAGAAAAGAGAAATCGATTTTGCACTGAAAAGCATACGTGTCGGAGCTATCTTCGGCCTTATTGCTTCAGTACTTGTAATTGCAACCGGCGATGGTTCAGCTTATCAGGTTGCACAGAAGCAACCCATGAAACTCGCTGCTATGGAAGGAATGTACGAGGGTAAAGAAGGAGCGAATATCGTTGCTTTTGGTCTGCTTAATCCTGATAAAAAATGGGATAACAACGAAGAAACGTATCATTTTAAAGTCGATGTGCCCATCCCTAAATTACTATCCCTGCTCAGTTACCGTGATGCCAATGCTTTTGTGCCCGGTATCAAAGATATCATCGAAGGTTATACCCTTTCGGATGGTACCGTAGTGCCTTCCTTCGCTGAAAAACAAGCCAGCGGCCGTCAGGCAATCGATGCGTTGCGACAATACCACATAGCCAAAGATGCAAAAAACGATTCATTGGCTGCTGCACACAAGGCAGTGCTCGATGCTAATTTTCATAATTTTGGCTATGGTTACCTCCAAAATCCTTCAGACATCATTCCCAACGTCGCACTCACTTTCTATTCGTTCCACATTATGGTAGCGCTGGGTTTCTGGTTCCTCCTGTTATTTGCAGTGTTTTTGCTCGTGCTGTGGCGTAAAAAACTTGAAAATGCCCAATGGCTACACTGGGCTGCGTTGCTTACGATTCCCCTGGGATACGTGGCCAGTCAAACCGGCTGGATTGTGGCCGAATTTGGTAGGCAACCCTGGGCTATTCAGGATATTCTTCCGGTTCAGGCTGCACTTTCAAGTGTGTCGGCCGGTTCGGTAATCGTCACTTTCTCCCTGTTCCTGTTGCTGTTTACCGCCCTGCTGATTGCCGAAATACGTATCATTGTAAAACAAATTCAAAAGGGACCGGGTGAGCATTGAGTTTCTTCAGTAATTAGTCAGAAAATAACAAAATAACGAATAACATAAATTACTATGATGACATATGCATTTCTTCAGCATTACTGGTGGTTCCTGATCTCATTGCTCGGTGGACTGCTCACTTTTCTGCTATTCATTCAGGGTGGACAATCCCTGCTTTTTTCGCTTTCGAAAACAGAGGATGAAAAACGATTACTCGTAAATGTACTCGGACGGAAATGGGAATTTACTTTCACAACACTCGTTACTTTCGGAGGTGCTTTTTTTGCGTCTTTTCCCCTGTTTTATTCCACCAGTTTTGGAGGCGCATACTGGGTGTGGATGATCATTCTTTTCGCTTTCATCATTCAGGCCTTTTCGTACGAGTTTCAGTCAAAGCCCGGCAATGTTTATGGAAAAACAACCTATCGCAGTTTGCTTTATATTAATGGCTTGCTGGGAACTTTCCTCATTGGGGTAGCAGTTGCTACTTTTTTTACCGGTTCCGATTTTACCGTAGGAAAAGGCAATATTACCAACATCCTTTCGCCTGCGGTAAGTCGCTGGGGGAGTGGCTGGCATGGCCTCGAAGCATTGCTCAATATACGCAATCTTCTGCTTGGCTTTTCGGTATTCTTTCTGGCCCGCACCATCGCTCTGCTTTACTTCATCAACCGGTTAAAAAACGAAGTTCTCGAAAAACGCTCCTATCAATTTTTGCTTTACAATGCTTTGCCTTTTGTGGTGTTGTTCGTAACTTTTGTGATTACACTTATGCTTGCCGAAGGATATGCTGTCGATGCTGAAGGAATTGTGTACATGGAAAAGTATAAATACTTTTTCAATCTGGTTCAAATGCCAGTTGTTGGCATTTTGTTCTTGGTTGGCGTATTGCTGGTGCTTTATGGCGTAATCGCAACCCTGTTGAATACCCGGTTCAAAAAAGGAATTTGGTTCAGTGGGCTGGGTACGGTGATTACTGTTACCATGCTTTTCCTGATTGCAGGTTACAATAATACTGCTTTTTATCCTTCGTATGCTGATCTGCAAAGTTCATTAACCATCTTCAATGCTTCGTCCAGCGATTTCACACTTAGAGCCATGGCCTGGGCTTCGCTCCTGATTCCGGTAGTTGTTGTGTATGTGTTTATAGCCTGGAGGTCGATGGAAAAGAAAAGAACTGATATTCAGGATGTGAACGACGATAGTCACGCATACTAAATATCGATTGAAAGAACTAAATTTCCGCTGAATTGTTATAATTTAGCGGAAATTTTATTTCAACCATACAACATTTTGCAGCCAATTTTCATCTGAACATTGTTCTGCATGAAGTTTTTAATATTTCCTGAATAACCGGAAATGAATGAACTCAAAATATTAATTCTTATGAAGACACAACTCACCGTTTTTTCGTTGATCCTGATGATGTTTTTGCAGGGCTTGAATCCCATAATGGCTCAGGATTTGAAAAATGACATGCGCGAAAGTTTCGCAGTGGTTCCCGCTGTCCCTTCTCCCTTCGACAGCATCTATGTAGTGTACAATTATATTTCAAACGATGGTTGCCCAGATTACTTACTGGTAGTTGATTCGATAGTGGGCAATAAAGTATATGTCCAAAGAAAAGACATTGAACCTAAACCTGAAGTGTGCACCATGGTTATCCGGCAATTTACTGTCCGTGTAAATCTGGGTGTGCTCGATGAAGGCACAGAAATTTATTTCCGTGGAAAACTGATTAAAAAAGTAACCTATAAATGCGAAATGAACAAATTAGGGATGGTAATTGAAGGAATTGATGGTTGCACAGGCGAATTATTCATCCGCGAAATCTTCATCAATGCCATTGGTCTGACTCCCCACTTATATAAAATACAGCCCAAAGAAGGAATTAAGCTGAAACCAGGCGACAGAGTTAAATTCGGAGCTTACAAATTGCCAACTCCTCCTTCCATACTGTGCCCCATTGTGGGTGTGGCTGCATGCTACGAATTACTGGCTCCCGTCAACGCATACAGCATTACCGGAAAAGCCATGGCAGGCGAACAGGAATTGCTTTCGGGCCGTGCGATTCTTATCCGCAAAGACCTGCGCCGTACCTGGGGTCTAAGCACAATCTTTAACGGGAAATATGCCTTTGCCAATGTTCCCGAGGGTATTTATACCGTTTATGTTTTACCCGATCGTACCCTTTACAGGCAGTTCATACCTACTTTCTATGTGGATAAACTCCGGATTTCAGATGCCAATTACTTTGAGTTGAAGGAGAATATTGATGATCTTACTGTATTGTTGCAGAAGGTGCAGAAGAAGGACGGAGGTGGACGAATACACGGCAATATTACTTTTGAGCATGAAAATTTACGCGATAGTTTAATAGCTGAAAGAAGTACCGATCCTGTGAATAAACGTTCTGCTTCCAACATCCCTGTGATGCTGCTCGATGGTCGCAATCTGCCTGTGGCATGGACTACTACTGATAATGAGGGAGATTACGAATTTAGCGGTCTCGCTGCTGATAAGTATCGTGTTGTTCCCGAGGCAATTAGTGCTGTAGGCGAAAAGGAAGTGTTATTAACGAGTGTTAGCAATAACCTGACAGTTGACCTGCAACTGAAAAGCCCGTCGGAAACAACATCAAATCCCGAGGTGAAGGAAAATGAACTACCCGTTTATCCGAATCCGTTTAGTAGTGAACTGTATGTAAATGCCGCATCTTCCGGCTATGTGCAGGTTTATAATACTATTGGTCAGTTAGTTCACAAACAGTTGTTGCACGAAGGAAAGAATATGCTCGACTTGAGCAGCATGCAACAGGGAATGCTGCTGCTAAAAACTCCTGATGGAACCTTCAGAGTGATAAAAAAATAACGACGAAAGGCGTTTTAAACAGCGGTTATTCTTCGGTTCGTGAATCCACAGGGTAACCGTTGTTTTTTCAGAATGGCTGAGCATTGGTTAACGGAATGATTTTATAATGAGATATATGTTGTTTTTTTAAAATGTTTTGAGTTATGAGAACGATCCGTTTTGCTTTGTTTTTTTTGATGACAACTTTGTTGTTCACTGCTTGTTTTGATGATGATGGCTATTCGCTCAGTAAATTCTGGGTTGATATCGCCACTATAGAAAATCCTGAAGAGAAAAGTGCTTTCTTTGTGCGGCTCGACGACAATACGCTGCTTTGGACAGCCGCTTCCAACTTTGTGAACTACCGGCCCAAAAATGGTCAACGGGTACTGGCAAATTATACCATCCTCTGGGATAAGAGAGCTACCGGTTTGTACGACTACGATGTGAAACTCAACGATGTGTATGAGGTGCTGACTAAAGGGATTTTCTATATCACCCCGCAGACTCAGGACAGTATCGGAAACGATTCTATCAAAATTAACGATATCTGGATTGGCAGCAGATTCCTGAATGTGGAATTCATTTATCAGGGTTTTGAAAAAATACATTTCATCAATCTTGTAAAAGATACGACCAGAACTTCTACCGATGGAAAAGTGCACCTTGAATTCAGACATAATGCCAATAACGACCCGGGAATTTATAATCGATGGGGACTGGTTTCCTTCGATATCAGTTCGCTGAAAAGAAACGATGTCGATTCGGTTCAACTGGTTGTGCATGTGAATGTTCCAAATCAGATTGCTGATAAACAATATGAACTTACTTATCGGTACAACCAACCGACGGCAGTGAAAAAGCCCGGTCGCCGAATGCAACCTGCTCCCATTGATAAGGCTCAAATTCGCTGATGTTTATTTGAAATTTGGAAATTAATATTATCTTTGTGTAACATTTGTTACACTTCAAGAGGTTAGCACCTGTTTGAATGACAAGTTCAGACAGGTGCTTTTATTTTAAAAACACACGGATAATGCAAAAAATAATTATTTTATTCATAGCTGCTATCTTGATATATAATAGCTTACTTGCTGAAGTTCCCGGAGAGTCAAATCCTGTATCCGACGAGGTGAAACTCAGCGAACTGGTGGTTAATGCTTCGCGTACACAAACCTTGTTGAAAGAGATGCCCACTGCAGTTACAGTGTTGCCGGCTTCACTACTTTCCGACAACGAAGTATTTTCGATTACACAGGCATCGGCCATGATTCCGAATTTTTATATGCCCGATTATGGCACCAAATTAACGTCACCGGTTTACATCCGGGGAATGGGCTCTCGTATCAATGCACCTTCTGTGGGCATGTATGTCGATGGAATTCCCTACTTCGAAAAGGCTGCTTTCAATTTCGATTTTTTCGATGTGCAGAAAATAGAAGTACTGCGTGGCCCTCAGGGAACTTTGTTTGGTCGTAACAGCATGGGAGGATTGATTAACATCACTACCCGCTCACCTTTCGATTATCAGGGAACGCATGTGCTGGTTAGTTCCGGAAATTACGGATTGGGCAGAATTAATGCCGGTCATTACCAGTTGCTTTCCGATAAACTGGCTTACAGTGTGGCTGCATCATTTCTTCAACAGGGCGGCTTTCATACCAATACCACTCTCAACAGAAAGGCTGACAAGCTGAGTTCCTACGGGCTCAGGTTTAAGTTGCAATATAAGATGAATGAGCGGTGGTCGGCCGACTTTTCGACCAATACTGATTATAGCGAACAGTCGGGCTATCCCTACGCACCCTTCAATAAAACTACGCTTACCTCAGGAGATATAGTTTATAATCAGGCAAGTGGTTACAGCAGGCTATTAATGTCCAATGCGCTTAAAGTCAATTATCAGGGAAAGGGTTGGAATTTTGCGAACACCCTGTCGCACCAATTTCTCAACGACAATCAGTTACTCGATCAGGATTTCGGTCCCGACTCCATTTATTTTGCTCAGCAAAGGCAAAATCAGCATCATCTTGCCAACGAAGCCATTTTTCAGTCTTCAGGAAATACCCGGTACAAATGGCTCACCGGAGTGTTTGTTTTTATGCAGGATGTAAACAATGAAGTTGAAGTTGATTTTTATAAAGCGCCAACACCGGGTGGTATCCGCAAAATGTGGTATCAGATGGATTTTATGCCAAAAACACTCGGTGCAGCACTCTTTCATCAGTCGGATTACCGCATCCTGCCGGGCTTAACACTTACTGCCGGATTGCGCTACGACTATGAACATTCGGAATTACATTACCGTTATCAGGGAAGGTTGGCCGGAAATAATCTTCCAGCGGTGGATACCGCTTATCAGGCACTAAATGATGCAATGATGCTTCCTAAATTGGCCGTATCGTGGGCAGTTCATCCCGATGTGAATATTTACGCATCCTATGCAACAGGCTACAAGCCAGGAGGGTTCAATGTGGCTTTCGAGCGTCCCGAACACCTGATGTTCAAAAAGGAAACGAGTTATAATTTCGAAACCGGAGTGAAAACATCACTTTTCAATTATTTGTTTGCTGAAGGTGCTTTTTTTTATGCCATGCTCGAAAATCAACAGATTTACCGTACTGCACCAAGTGGGCGGGGATCCTATCTCGACAATTCAGGCTTGTCGCGCAATATGGGTTTTGAACTCAGCCTTTCTAACAGTAGTTTTTACGGATTCGTGGCTGCGGCGGCCTATGGTTTTACCCATGCCGAAATTCTGGAGTACGTTCTGAATGATAATGTCAACTACAACAATAAGTTAACACCTTATATTCCCCGGCACACCCTTGCACTTCAGGCAACACAAACTTTGATTTTCCCCGAAGCCGCATGGATTGAAAAGCTTAAACTTCATGTGTCGTATCAACAGACCGGCGAATTGTACTGGAACCTGTCGAATACGCTGCAGGAAGCTGGCTATGGAATTCTGAATGCCAAAATTGCACTGATAAAAAATAATATTCAAATCGATTTCTGGGGAAAGAATCTTACAAACACCCAATATAATGCCTTCATTTTTGAAGTGGGGCCTGCTGCCTATGCTCAGAAATCGAAACCTTTGCAGGCAGGAGCTACAATCACCTGGAAGTTATAATGAAACAGAAGTATTTTACCCTTTTCAGCCTGTACATTGCTCAGTCGGTGCCGATGAGCTTCTTTACAACGGTTGTTCCTGTCATCATGCGACAGGAACAATTTTCGTTGCAGGCTATCGGGCTACTTCAGTTGGTGAAACTCCCCTGGATACTGAAATTCCTGTGGGCCCCGCTGGTTGATAATACATCACGAAGCCGGAAGCAACTCCGTCGTTGGATAGTGCTTTCGGAGATTTTTTACGCAGCCATCATTTTGCTTATCAGCCTGTTCGGACTCGAAACCCATTTCGGACTTATCGTGGCACTGATGGTGGTATCTGTGTTTGCCTCCTCCACCCAGGACATTGCCACCGACATTTTTGCAATCCGCATCCTCAGCAAAGAAGAAAAGCCTTATGGGAATGCAGTGCAATCTGCAGGTAGTTTTGTAGGTAGTTTGCTTGGGACTGGTGTGCTGCTTTTTGCTTACCACCTGTTCGGCTGGAGTGTCTTACTCTGGATTTTAGCTGCATTGGTTTTGGTTGCTGTTTTACCGCTTTATAGTTCCAAAATTGAAATCAAAAGTCAGGAACGCGACAGGCAAGGGGTTTTGGTTAAGGATATTTTTCTTTTCTTCAGAGGAAAAAGGCAAAAATTGCGTTTGTTTTTGCTGATTTTTTATTTTTCCGGACTGGCAGGTATTCTGGCTATGCTCAAACCCTATATGGTAGATTTGGGCTACGATATCGTGCAGATTGGTTTTGCTTCCGGTATCCTCGGTACTTCAACTGCAGCGCTGGCTTCAATTCTTGGTGCCCACCTGATTAAATTTTCCGGGCGCGGATTTTCGCTCATTGTTTTTGCCTTTATCAATGTTATTGCAGGCTTGTTTTTCTGGATAATTGCCGGAAATACTCCTTCTCAAAGCATCCTTTATCTGGCTATTTGTACGCTCTGGGCAGCTTATGGCTTCTCGATGGTGGCCATTTTTACCAGCTCAATGGATGAAGTGAGACCCGGTTGTGAGGGAACTGATTTTACGGTGCAAATCATGATTACCCACATCAGTTCGATGTTGATTGCAGTGCTGAGTGGTAAGCTGGCTGATGTGGCTGGTTATCAGGTCTTATTCGGAATACAGATGGCACTTTCCCTGATTTCTTTTCCGCTGTTATTGTCTTTGTATCCGGTTGATTTCAACAAGTTTCGTTTTAAATGATGAAAATGCTACAAGCTGATATAGTGATTATTGGCGCTGGTCTCACCGGCCTCACACTTGCTTATTATCTTCGGCAGGCCGGATTTAAGGTGCTTGTTCTCGAAAAGGAAAAGCAGGTGGGAGGTGTTATCCAGACTCATCACGAGATGGGTTTTACCTACGAATCGGGACCCAATACAGGCGTGGTTGGTAGTAGTGAGTTGGTGAAATTGTTTGATGATCTGGGACTTGAGTTCGAAGTTCCGGGTAAAACAGCCCTGGAGCGCTGGATTTGGAAAGGTGACTGCTGGCATGCGATACCTACAGGACTCATAACTGCAGTTAAAACTCCCTTGTTCCGGTTTGAGGATAAACTCAGAATCCTTGTTGAACCTTTCAGAAAAGCAGGTAATAATCCTGATGAAACAATCTCGGAAATGGTGCGCAGAAGGATGGGTGATAGTTTTCTGGATTATGCTGTTGATCCCTTCATAAGCGGAATTTATGCCGGAGATCCCGATAAACTTATCACACGATATGCACTTCCGAAATTGTATGCGCTGGAGCAAAATTATGGCAGCTTTATTCGGGGTGCAATCAAAAAGAAGAAATTACCTAAAACTGCTTTGGAACAAAGAGTTACACGTGGCGTTTTTTCTGTTTACGGAGGTTTGGGTAAGTTAATAAAGACTCTGGAATCGAAGATAGGAAGTGAGAATATTCTGTGTGATGTTTCGGAATTGAAAGTGAATCATGTTGATAATCAATTTATAACTAATTTCAGGATTGAACAGGATGATTATCAGTTTATTTCCAGTCGTGTAATCAGCACTATTGGCAGTCATCATCTGCCCCGAGTTTTCAGTTTTATATCCGAAGAACAGGCACTGTCATTTACGAATCTGCGTTATGCCGGAATAGTACAGGTGGTGGCCGGTTTCCAACAATGGAAGGGGCTCGAAATCCGATCATTCGGTGGTTTGGTACCTTCATCCGAAAAAAAGGATATCCTCGGGATACTTTTCCCTTCGGCACTTTTCGAAAACCGTGCTCCGAAGGGCGGGGCTATACTCACTTTTTTCATCGGAGGAATAAAACATCCCGAATTATATGCGAAAGGAGATGAAGAAATAGTTGCGATTGTCAGAAAATCCTTGTCTGAAATGATGAAATGTAGCGATGATCCGGATTTATTGCGCATATTCAGATATCAGCAGGCAATTCCCCAATATGAAAGCGATACAGGTGAACGATTGCAGATGGTTCATCAATTAGAAAAACAGTATCCCGGACTGATCATTGCGGGAAATCTGAAAGATGGCATAGGGATGGCCGATCGCGTAAAACAGGCTGCTAATATTGCCGCAGGAATAATCAGTGAGAATGAGGTATGAGGAAAGCTGTATTAATGATTAATCTCGGCACGCCCGACAATCCGGGTCGTAAGGCTGTGGGTCGGTATCTCAGGGAGTTTCTCAACGATCCGATGGTTATCGATTTGCCGGCCATTGCCCGATGGATTTTGGTGAATGGCATAATCATACCTTTCAGGGTTTCTAAATCATCGGCTTTGTATCGCAGGGTATGGACCGACAAGGGTTCTCCTTTGCTTTTTCATATGGAGCGATTGAAAGAAAAGCTGCAAAAAGGGGCAGGTGATGGGTACGATGTTTTTATGGCTATGCGATACCGCAAACCGTCAATTGACAAAGTGCTTGCTGAAATCAACCGCCGGGGGTACGATTATTTGCAGGTGTGGCCTTTTTATCCTCAATATGCATCATCCACCACTGGGAGCGTAATCCGAAAAGTGGAGGAACTGCTACCATCTTTTGAAAGTATTGCTAAAGTGCACATAGTCAGACACTTCTATGCGACTGATGCTTTCGTCAATTCCTATGCTTTACGAATTGCTGATTTTCAGCCCGGGCATTTTGACCATTTGCTGTTTTCTTTTCACAGTGTACCGCTCAATCAAATCAACAATTTGCACCCGGCAATTCATTGCAATAACTGCAATTGTTCAGTAGAAATGCCCGATCATGGAGCTGAGTGTTATAAAGCTGGATGTTACGACACTGCCCGACGAATTGCAAGAAAGCTTGATTTGCCTGATGAAAGATATAGTGTGGCTTTTCAGTCAAGGTTTGCCCGCAAATGGCTTGGCCCTTTTGTTTCGGATAGTTTAACGGACCTGAGAAGCCGCGGTGTGAAGCGGCTGATGGTTGTTGCTCCCTCATTCACAGTCGATTGCCTTGAGACAATTGTTGAGATTGGTCAGGATTACCGGCAGCTTTTCCTGGAGCTTGGTGGCGAAGAACTCACCCTGGTCGAATGCCTTAATGCTTCCGATTTCTGGGTGAGTTCATTGCATAACGAAATTATCCGCCGTTTCTGAAAAACTCTGCAATTCTTATTCCTGTGAAGGCTGCTGCCATTTTATCTTTGTTGATACATACATGATAATTGCCAGAATAATAAACAGTCCGATGCTGCCAATCAGTAAAGCAATATCTTCTATCTGAATAACTACATACAGATATCCGTACAAACCAGCCAGTATAAGAGCTAACATGCCGGTTTGTTTTTTGTTTTTGAATATACTTCCGGCGAAAAGACTGATTAATGCAATAATTGCAGTGCTTGCTATAAGGTAGGCAATTCCAAATCCGGTTTGCTCTGAAATTGAAAGCAGCAAACTGTAAAAAAGGATCAATCCCAATCCTACCAATACATATTGTAACGAATGTATTTTCTTTCCGGTGAGAATTTCTACAAAGAAAAACACTACGAAAGTCAGGGCTATGAACATAATTGCATATTTCGCCGATCGTTCGGTTTGCTGATAGTGATTCACCATATCTACCAAGCGGATACCAAACGATGATGATTGCAGGTCATCCACTTCGTTATTGGTCCACTGTTCGGGTATATTCCTGTTAAAATGAAGCACTTCCCAGTTAGCTTTGAAATCTTTCACAGTAATTTCATGGTCAGGACTGAATTTCCCGATGAACCCCGGAGCATTCCATGCACCATCTACCTGCACCTTGGTTGTGCGCCCTACCGGCACAAAATTAATACTGTTGCTGCCTTTCAGTTTTAACAAGCATTTGAATGCATTGCTCTTTGAGCCGGCTTCAGGAGTCATGCCTGCTGAAATAACCAGGCCCGCTCCAATATTGTCTCCATCACTGCCCCCGGCTTCTGCACTAAGTTTATTATCAGCAAAATAAAAATCCGGAATGTTGAATATCCCACGAAGATCGCTGATGCCTATTCGGAGATATGCCTCATCCCATAAAATCCGGGTAACCGGTATTTTCTTAAAATCGACTGATGCAAAATTCCCCGTTACTTCCAGTTCACTTTCATATAAAACCGATTTGTAAATACCGTAATATTTTTCACGTGGTATCAGCGAAGCTTTGATATTAAGCTTTTCAGGAGTAATGTTCAGATTTTTTCTGATGGTAATTATACTCTTCTCTTCCTGAATCAGCATCTCATAAGGTATAACCAATAAAGGACCCGTGATTGTTTGATCGTTGCTCCACAAATTGTTGATGTTGGCAATAGCCTCTTCGCTGCGGTTTTTGCGCTCCCGAATCAATTCACTGATCATAGCACCCGGAATCAGAAGTAACAGGCTGATAATTGCCGTTACTATGGCTTTCCAGGTTACACTTCTGCTGAATTTTTCTGCAGATTTTTTAATAGTTTCCATGAATTTTTGGTTTTTTTGTATTGTTGATTTAAAGTGCTTTGAGACGCAAAGTTAAGGTTTGCTTTTGAATTCAAAATTCTAATAAGAAAATTTAACTGTACTGCGGTTGTGCGAATTTTAACTCTTTATTTAATCGTATTTTGATGGTATTGTGATTGTATTGAATACTATCAGAAGTCCGTGATGTGATTATAAGATATATACTGTTAAGTAGAAACGGATAAATTCTTTATTAGATTTAACCATATTGTTTTTGTTTAATTTTGCGATTTAATAAAAATGCGTAAATTTGCAGGAAATTTTCGAATAAAATTGAAAATTTGTCAGGACTCAGTATTCAGATACTGTATCAGGTTATCATTTAATAACTTAACTAAGCACGACACAATGTTGAAAAAATTTTCATTGTTATTGTTTTCGTTGGCTTCATTGATTACAATGGCCGAAACCCGAACAACTGGTTTTGCAGTAACAGGCCAGATTATTGATTCACTCACCCGGGAATCGCTTCCTTATGTTACCTGTTCTGTTTTTCCTGAGAAAAACCCACAGCAGGCTGTAACACGTTTTGCTGCTGATGCTGATGGAAAATTTAACGGAGAGTTAAAGACTCCGGGAAATTACACATTGCTGATTTCCTTTGTTGGCAAGCAACCCGCCCGTATTCCTTTCGTAGTTGATGAAAACCGCAGGGTAGCACGCGTAGGAACAATAGCATTAAGTGGTAGCGAGCAGGCACTCAGGGACTTGGACGTAGTGGCAGTAAAACCGCTTATCAAGGCTGAAGCCGATCGTATCATCTACGATACAGGACAAGATCCCGAGTCGCAATCGTCGACAGTTCTCGATATGTTACGTAAGGTCCCCATGGTAACTGTTGATGGACAAGACAATATCCAACTGAAAGGGTCAGGGAATTTTAAGTTTTTCCTCAATGGAAAACCTACGAACATGTTCAACAATAATCCCGGAATGATTCTGAAGAGTTTTCCGGCCAGCATGGTTAGCAAAATAGAGGTAATAACGCAACCTGGTGCAAAATATGATGCTGAGGGGATAGGAGGAATCATCAATATAGTGACTTTGCAACAGGCTTCTGCTCAGGGCTATTCTGCAACAGCCAATGTGCAGGCATCTTCGCGTGGTTCACTGGGTGGTGGATTGAACCTCATGTTGCAACAGGGAAAATTCAGTTTCTCGGGGAATTACAGCTATAATTATAACAAACAATTTCCGGTAATTACCGATACCGAACGCTCCACCTATGTTGCCGGATCGCCTTATGCTACCGGTAGGCAGGTAGCAACAGTAAATAATGTTACGCCCATGCAGTTTGGTAGCGGTCAGTTGTCTTACGAACCCGATAGTCTGAATTTATTTACATTCACTTTTAACAGGCGGTTTGGCAGAACAAGTGGTGAAACTGAAGCTAAGACTGAGAGTTTTGATGGAACAGGAACGAAACTTTTCGAATATTCGCAGTTAAACACCAATAAATTGAGTTGGGGTTCCACCGATTTTGGCCTCGATTACCAGCGTTCATTCAAACGCCCGGAGGAGTTATTAACTATTTCATACAAATTAAGCAATACCCCCAATAACAGTAATTTTGAAGCGACGAATACCATCAATCAGTCATATGTTGCTCTGCCTCAACCCGGTTTGTCGCAATGGAGTAAAAGTGATAATAAAGCCTCAACCGATGAACACACTTTTCAGGCCGATTATACTATACCGGTTGCAAAAGGTCATAAAGTAGAAGGTGGGCTCAAATATATTCTCCGTTTGAATAACAGTGAAACTAAAGAAGCCTATAAGTACTTCGATTTTACAAAGCCTTATCATTACAGTCCCTACCTTGAAAAGGACAGTAACTGGAATTTCCTCAATCAGCAGGATATTATGGGAACTTACCTGAGTTACACCGGAAACATTGGGAAATGGGGCATTAAAAGCGGCGTACGATATGAATATACATGGCTGAAAGCATTGTTTGATGATCAGGTAAGAAATTTCTCAACCAATTACGGTGCTTTGGTACCTTCGGCCATTCTTACATATCAACTGGCTCAGATGCAAAGCATTAAACTTGGTTACAATAAGCGAATTCAACGTCCGGGTATCGGATTTCTTAATCCTTACGTCGATCGGAGAGACCCCAATTATATCAACTACGGAAATCCCGATCTTGACCCTGAAAACAGTCATGCATTTAATTTGGGATACAGTAGTTTTGAAACAAAATACAACCTGAATGCCGAATTGGAATACAGTTTTGTGAATAATGCCATAGAGCAGTATTCCTTTATTCGTGAAGGTGGTACTGTTCAGGAGATTACCTATGATAATATTGGGAAAAACCGTCAGATAGGAGTGAATTTGTTTGGTAGCTACAGGGGTCTGCCCTGGCTGAATCTTTTTGTAAACAGCAATGTGAGCTTTGTGAGTAGAATGAGTGAATCGCTGAATATAGCCAATGAAGGGTTTACCGGACGGTTGTTTGTTGGAGGAACATTTATGCTTCCCAAAGATTTCAGAATCAGTACCGGAGCCGGAGGAAACCTGCCGCAAATCAATTTGCAGGGTAGTCAGTCGGCATTCTATTTTAGCTATGCCGCCATTTCGAAGGCAATGTTGAAAAAAAGACTGAATTTATCCCTAAGCGCAGTTTACCTGCCTGTGCCAAATATCATCCTTACAACCAGGGGAGTAAATCCCAATACCGGTCAAACAACTTTCGAACAGCGTACCGATGTGTTCCTGACAAGTCAGGCTGAATTGCGATTGAATATTTCATATCGCCTGGGGGATATCAAAGCTGAAATTAAGAAAACCCGGAAGACTATTTCAAACGACGACCAAAAAATCAGGGATCAGACGAATCTGGGTGAATCGCCAATGTAACAGATAACAATAAAAGGAGGCTTCTGTCAATTTAACCCTCCTTTTACAACAAAATTTCCTCAAATAACATTTCCAAAGAAGATATCTTTGCATCGAATAAAGTTTTTTATTTTAATGTTAATCCGATGCACAGATATCTATCCTTTTTTTTGCTGCTAATTCTTTTGTTCTTTACTGCAAGTATTTCATCACAGGTGTCTTCATTCCCGGGTGCTGGCGGTGGAGGTATGTATACTACCGGTGGCCGGGGTGGCAGGGTGATTTATGTGACTTCACTGGCCGATACCAATACTGAAGGTACTTTGCGCTGGGCCATCAATCAATCAGGAGCCCGCATAATCATGTTTAAAGTTTCGGGTATCATCACGCTCACCAGCGCGCTAAGAATCAACAATGGCAATGTTACCATTGCCGGACAAACAGCTCCGGGCGATGGTATCTGCTTGCGAAACTACGAAATGAATGTTAGTGCCGATAATGTGATTATCCGTTTTATCCGTTTTAGGTTAGGTAATGCGATTCCGACGGTTGAGAGCGATGCTATTTGGGGACGTTACCGCAGAAATATAATTATCGATCATTGCTCGATGAGTTGGAGCATCGACGAATGTGCATCTTTCTACAGCAATGAGAATTTTTCACTTCAATGGTGTATCATTGCCGAATCGCTCAACAATGCTGGTCACTCGAAGGGAGCTCACGGATATGGAGGGTTGTGGGGAGGTAAAAACGCCTCTTTTCATCACAATCTTTTGGCACATCACAACAGTCGCAATCCACGCTTTAATGGATGGAAGCGTTCGGGTTTGAGTTATACCAATCCTATGGATGAGGAGAGGGTCGATTTTCGTAATAACGTGATATATAATGCCGGAGATAACTCTTCATACGGAGGTGAGGCTGCAGGAAAATACAATATCGTGGGTAACTATATCAAATACGGGCCTGCAACCAAGTCGTCAATCCGGTTTAAAGTGACTCAGGTCGATATCGACGCATCCACCTTATACGGTCAGCGTTTCGGCACTTATTATATTCAGGATAATTTTGTTTTTGAAAGTACAGCCAATACGCAAAACAACTGGCTGGGAGTAACATATGCCTCAGGTGTCAATCAGTCTGCAGCGCGGGCCAACGTCCCATTTGAATGTACGCCCATCATGCAGCACACTGCTGTTGTGGCTTTCGAACGCGTACTCGATCATGCAGGTGCTTCGCTCGTGCGTGATGCTGTGGATGCGCGTATTGTTCATGAAACCCGAACAGGAACTGCAACTTTTACCGGCTCTGTAACCAAGCGTCCGGGAATTATCGATACTCCCAATGATGTTGGAGGTTATCCGGTTTACAACTCTGCAGCAGCTCCGGCCGACAGTGATAACGACGGTATTCCTGATGGTTGGCTGGAAGCTAATTATCCAGGAAATACAGCCAATCAGGTTCATGAAAGTGGCTATACTTATGTAGAGCTCTATATCAACAGCCTCGTTCAGCACATTGTGGATGCTAAGAATCAGGGTGCGCTAACTTCGGGTATTGATGAAAATGCACTTGCTGCAGATGGTTTGAGTTTAGTAGTTGATGCCGCATCACGTACTTTGTTTCTCGAATCGGCTACACCAATGCACAGAATGATGGTGAGCGACCTGTCGGGCAGAATGATCTTGAACCGCAGTATTAACGAATTGCAAACCACGATTCAGCTTCCTGATTTGACCCCGGGCATTTATCTGGTGTCGGTGGCATACGACCGCAATAAAGCAAGAACCTTCAAAGTTAAGCTTTAAGGTTTCGTTAAAACAGAAGAGCCTGTCAGAAAATTAATACTGACAGGCTCTTGAATTTTGGTGTTGAACTTTTCTTTTATTCAACAATTTTCCTGAAAAGATTTTTCATATTCACCAATTCTCCGATGGTTGATTGGAGTTCAGAAGCTGAAATGCGCTCTTGAGCCATGCTATCGCGATGACGGATAGTAACTGTGTTATCTTCCAATGTCTGATGATCAACGGTGATACAGAACGGAGTACCCACAGCATCCTGACGGCGGTACCGTTTGCCGATAGAATCTTTCTCATCATAGAAACATTTGAAATCGAATTTCAGATCGTTCATGATTTCACGGGCTTTCTCGGGTAATCCATCCTTTTTAACCAATGGCAGGATTGCTGCTTTTACAGGGGCAAGCACAGGTGGAAGCTTCAATACCACGCGATTGTCGCCACCATCGAGGGCTTCTTCGGTGTAAGAAGCAGCCATAATGGAAAGGAAGGTCCGGTCGACCCCGATCGAAGTTTCTACCACATAAGGCGTGTACGACTGATTCAACTCAGGATCGAAATACTTGATGTTTTTGCCCGAATACTGCTCGTGACTGCCCAAATCGAAATCGGTGCGCGAATGAATTCCTTCCACTTCCTTGAACCCAAACGGCATTTCGAACTCGATGTCGGTTGCGGCATTGGCATAATGCGCCAGCTTGTCGTGGTCGTGGAAACGATATTTGTGGTCGCCCAAACCGAGGGCTTTGTGCCAGCGCAAACGCCATTGTTTCCAGTATTCGAACCACTGCATTTCTTCGCCGGGACGCACAAAAAACTGCATTTCCATCTGTTCAAATTCCCTCATGCGGAAAATAAACTGACGAGCCACAATCTCGTTACGGAAAGCCTTGCCAATCTGTGCGATTCCAAACGGTATCTTCATGCGTCCTGTTTTCTGCACATTCAGATAATTCACAAAAATACCCTGAGCTGTTTCAGGTCGTAGATAAACCTTCAGGGCACCATCGGCAGTTGAACCCATTTCGGTCGAGAACATGAGATTGAACTGACGCACATCGGTCCAGTTTTTGGTGCCGCTCACAGGACAAACCACCTCATAATCTTCGATGATGGCTTTCAGTTCGGCTAAATCAGAATCATTCAGCGCTTTCACAAAACGACTATGAATCTCATCGCGTTTTGTCTGATTCTCAAGTACGCGGTCGTTGGTCGTTCGAAAAACTGCCTCATCGAATTTATCGCCGAAACGTTTGGCGGCTTTTTCAACTTCCTTCTGAATTTTGTCGTCGTATTTTGCCAGCAGATCTTCTATCAGTACATCGGCGCGATAACGTTTCTTGCTGTCTTTGTTGTCGATGAGCGGATCGTTGAATGCATCCACATGACCCGAAGCTTTCCAGGTTGTAGGGTGCATAAAAATAGCTGCATCAATCCCTACTACATTTTCGTTGAGCAACACCATGCTGTCCCACCAATACTTCTTGATGTTGTTTTTCAACTCAACACCATTCTGACCGTAGTCGTACACCGCACCCAAGCCATCGTAAATCTCACTCGATGGAAAAACAAATCCATACTCTTTGCAATGTGCAATTAATTTTCTGAAAACATCTTCCTGTGAAGCCATATTTATTTTATTTTTGTTCGTTATCAATGAAAGTCTTCTTTCGGAATTAATAAAAGAAGTTTCTATATTGATGAAAATCAATAAATTATAATCATATTGTTGTCTGTAATCCTCTATTTAAATGAAAAAAAATCATAATAATCTACCGTAATAATTTCCGGAAATGAGCGCGCAAAGTTACTGTTTTTTTTGTACTTTTGTGGGTTCATTTTCAAAAAATAGTGTATAAAAGGCTTAAAGATAATACTTTCGCATGAGTACCGACGAAATTATAGATGCTGAAAACGAAGCGGAGGAGCTGAATGGCGTTGACTTGTCTGAAGATAAGCCGGAGCCAGTCAGGGAAGTGCATTCGAACTACAAGGTTCCAAAGATATCCGATGAGATGACCAAACACCATCTTTCGGGCATGTATCAGAGCTGGTTTCTTGATTACGCTTCCTACGTAATTCTGGAACGTGCAGTTCCTGATATTTACGATGGTCTGAAACCAGTGCAACGTCGTATTCTGCACTCGATGAAACGGCTCGACGACGGTCGTTACAACAAAGTGGCCAATATTGTCGGGCATACCATGCAGTTTCACCCCCATGGTGATGCTTCGATTGGTGATGCATTGGTGCAGCTTGGACAAAAAGACCTGCTCATCGATTGTCAGGGTAACTGGGGAAATATACTCACGGGTGATAGTGCCGCCGCTCCACGTTATATAGAAGCACGACTTACCAAATTTGCGCTCGATGTGGTTTTCAATCCCAAAACCACTGGCTGGAAACCATCCTACGATGGGCGCAATAAAGAACCCGTTTCGTTGCCGGTAAAGTTCCCACTGTTGCTTGCTCAGGGCGTGGAAGGTATTGCCGTGGGGCTGAATTCCAAGATTCTGCCGCACAACTTCAACGAACTGCTTGATGCGTGTGTTGCCCATCTTAAGGGTGAGGATTTTATGCTTTTCCCTGATTTTCAGACCGGTGGTTCGATCGATGTGAGCCGCTACAACGATGGCGAACGTGGTGGTGCTGTTAAGGTTCGCGCCAAAATCAGCAAAGTGGATAATAAAACACTGGCTATCACTGAAATTCCTTTCAGTACCAATACCTCAAAACTCATTGAGTCTATCATTAAGGCATCTGAAAAGGGCAAAATCAAGATTCGTAAAATTGATGATAATACTTCGGCTAATGTTGAAATTCTGGTGCACCTTCAACCCGGCTCCTCCTCTGATAAAACCATCGATGCGCTTTATGCATTTACCGATTGCGAAATAAGCATATCGCCCAACTGTTGTGTTATTCATGATAACAAACCACGTTTTCTCAGGGTGAGCGATTTGTTGCGCATTAGTTGTGAACATACCATGAATTTGCTGGAACTGGAGCTTCATATCCAACGCGATGAACTGCGTGAACAACTATTCTTTACTTCCCTCGAAAAAGTATTCATCGAAAACCGCATATATAAAGATAAAGATTTCGAAGACAGTACATCTCAGAATGAGGCAGTTACGCATATCGACAAAAGATTAGAACCTTTTAAGCCTTCCTTCGTCAGAGAGGTAATCAGGGAAGATATCCTCAAACTGCTTGAGATCAAAATGATGCGCATCACCAAATTCGACACCGATAAAGCCAATGATACGCTGATAGCACTGGATAAGAAAATCAGAGAAGTGGAGTATGAACTTGAACATCTGGTCGATTATACCATTTTCTGGTTCGAGGGTCTGAAACAGAAATACGGAAAAAGCTACCCGCGCCGCACCGAAATCAGAAATTTCGAAACCATAGTTGCCACTAAAGTGGTGGAAGCTAATGAAAAATTATATGTAAACCGTGAAGAGGGTTTTATTGGAACTGCACTGAAAAAGGATGAATATGTTTGCAATTGTTCCGATATCGATGATATAATCCTCTTCTTCAGAGATGGAAAATATAAGGTCGTAAAAATTGCCGATAAACTTTTTGTTGGTAAAAACATCCTGCATATCGATGTGTTCCGTAAAAACGACAAACGCACGGTTTATAATACTGTTTATCGTGATGGAAAAACCGGGCCATACTACATCAAACGCTTTGCCGTTAACGGTATTACACGCGATAAGGAGTATGATGTGACTCAGGGAAAGGCCGGATCGAAAATAGTTTATTTTACTTCGAACCCCAACGCTGAGGCTGAAGTAATAAGGGTAACGCTGAAGCCAAAACCACGCCTGAACAAACTGATTTTTGAGAAAAATTTCAGTGAGATAGCCATCAAAGGCCGGCAGTCGATGGGCAATATTCTTACAAGGTATGATATCCATAAGTTGGCACTCAAACATAAGGGAGGTTCAACCCTGGGTGGACGTCAGGTTTGGTTCGACCGCGATGTGTTGCGCCTCAACTACGACAAGCGTGGTGAATACCTGGGTGAATTCCACAGTGAGGACCAGATTATTGTGATGTCATCGAAAGGTGATTATTATACCACCGGATTCGATTTGAGTATTCATTTCGAAAGGGACATCCTGATCATCGAAAAGTTTAATTCGAATAAAGTGTGGACAGTAGCATTATACGATGCCGATCAACAGTATTATTATCTGAAACGCTTCCAGCTGGAGCCATCGCAGAAAATGCAAAATGTTTTGGGAGATAATCCCGAATCTAAGTTGATGGTTATTTCAGACAAAGAATATCCTCGCATCAAGGTTGAATTCAGAGGCAACGATTCTTATCGTGAGGCCCTTGAGGTCGATGCTGAAGAGTTTATCGGAGTGAAAAGCTTCAAAGCCAAAGGTAAACGACTTACAACTTTTGAGGTTGGGGCCATCACTGAACTTGATCCGCTGCGTTTTAATGAGCCGGAGGAATCAGACGAGAACGGTGAAAATGGCGACAATGATGTTGTTGGTGATGAAACTGAGTCGGCAAACTATAACGAAAAGGTTGACTCAAATGATGGTAGCGTGCAACCTGGAAATGAGATGGGCGATCATGAAGCAGCAGTTCCTGAAGCAGAGCAGCCTCAGGCAGAAGTGAAACCAAAACCCAAAAGAAAACCACGCGTTAGTTCGGAAAGTGAACCCCGGACTTTGCCCGATGAAGAAGAAATTATTGATCAAAAAAGAATTATTGATGAAATAACGGGGCAGATGTCGTTGTTTTGATGCTGTTGTGATTTAATCCTGAAATTTCAAGCCAAATACGTCAGCTCTTATAATCCAGGGGTGAAGGGTTTCAATTGATAGGGTACCATATTATACACAAAAGGTCGCAAAGGATTAGGCTATGCCTGTTCTTCCTTTGCGACCCCGGCGTGAAACTATCTGCTTGAAACTATCTTCGTGAAAAGCGCTTGAAGTATTATTTACAACACCCTGAACGATAATCCCAGTTTAATAACCGGATATATACCACTCCAATCGAAACCATTGATGGTATCAATCAGTTTAGTGAATGATTCGTTTTCGGAGTTTCCTGCAAACATACCGGTACCCGAAAGTTTAAGATCATAGCCTTTCATGTAATACGCACCAATCTCTAAACTGAGCGACATTCCTGGTCGCCGCGCAATATTCCGGCCATAACCCAAGCCAAGATAAGGAGCCATTTTTTCGAGTGGTCTCAGTGAAAGATTTAATTCCCCGATATCTTCGGGTTCCCAGGTAATGTCCCCAATTTTCATTGCTTCAGCTGTCATGAGTTTGGCCGAATGATCCAGATTGGTTTGGATAATACCTCCGGTCAGATAAAAATCCCGCTGAATATACAGGTCGATCATACCACCAATTCCCCCCGTTTTAATGGTAGGGAATACATTGAGAGCTATATCCGATATTGTAAGTGGAATCGGTTCAGGCAGCGCATAGTTGATATCTTCATAAATGAGCCTGATGGCCAATGTGTTGCCAAGGCTAATTGCTGCCTGGGCGCCGATACCATTTGTCGATACATGTCCGCCCACGGCTATTCCAATTTTTGAGGGCGCTTTGGTCCCTTCAGACTGGGCGTTAACTGCCAATCCGATGAAAAGCAGAACGATTATAATAAAATGCTTTTTCATAAAATTCACCATTTTTTGATTGTTAAACATCGGATTTTTTTAGCGAAGCTGATTCATTAAATTATCTGGCAATACAGCGTTGTATTTTATATCCACAATATTATTTTCGGGACGATTTACATCAAAACTGATGGTTGCTGATTGATTCCCTGTTGAGAAGTTGATTGTGGGAGTCATGGTTACACGTAGCTGAGAAGTTCCTAATTTATCAATTTTCAATGTTCCCATGCCATAATTGTTGCCGAAATAACCTAAAATCTCATAAGTTTCACCTAATTCGAAATCGACTGTTGCTTTTCCATTCCAAAGATAGAAATAACTCCAGTTTCGGGCAGTGCTGGTTTTAAAATATACGTAAGCATTTGGTCTGATAATAAACTGGGCATTGGTGGCAGATGTTGCAGCCAAATCAAGTTTTACTGTTATTTGCTCGGGGGGTGAAGGAATATTTTCAGTAACAGTAATTTCAATGATTTGACCACTACACAAATTGGCTACATTTAATGTTGCTGGTGAGAATGTAAGTGTTCTGGAAGCATCCCATCCGGCATCTTCAAATTTAAATGTTGCAGCTACATTGGAAGGGGTATTGTAAAGTTGCAGAAATCCATCACCAATGTGAGTATAACCGATTTTATCAAAGGTAGTATTTGCAATTCTCGAAGTTACCTTCACGTATGGATAATGTCCGGTAAGGTTTCCTTTAAAGATAAATTTGGTGCCAAGCGTGCACGAATTATAGAAGAAATCCCAGTTCCAGAAACTTAAGTGTGTCACTGTTTCTTCGAGTACTAATTCGCCGTTTTCAAGTTTTACTGTAGCCATCTTTTCGTACACCCATTCGCCCGATTCTATTTCTTTGCTCCACATCTCAATGCGGTCACCGACTTTTATCGGTAGTCCAGTGTTTGGGTTTATGAGGGTTGGTGGTACCACTGTGCGTAATTTAATGCCCCCGTTTTCGAAGGTTTTTACTTCTTTACCCCCCGCAGTTAAATTCACTGAGAACATGCCTGCTGAAATGAACTCAATTTGTCCTTCAGAACCATCAGGTAGGGTAGCGCTTACATTGGTGCCGCCGGGGAATGCATTCTGAGCCGACTCAGACACGGGGTCGTAATAAACTATTTCAGATTTTACTGTGCCCGTTACCGGATTTCCGGAAGCATCCTTCAAAACTACTCCAGCTGGTACAGTAACGGTTTGCTTACCAAGATTCATTGTTTGTATTGCAGGAGCAACTGTTTGTCCCGTAACCCCCGCTACAGCAAAACTGTTGTTTACTGAAACACTTACACCCTGTGGTGCATTAGTTAAGTTTGTTAGTTTAATAGTGACAGTGTTGAGTTTAGCTTCATAAAGCATCACTCGCTGGGTCGTGGAGAGATAACCATCAGCTGTAACAGCCAGATCAAACTCAATTGGAGCTGTTTTTATAGCCACGGAGTCAACAGCTTTTGGGTCGATAACAAGCATCAAAAGGCCATGACTTGTAGTGTAGCTGGTTTCTTTGGTTCCGAGATTACTGTAAACATCGTTGGCATTTTTACCCAATACCCTCGCGTTGATAGTTTTTCCTGAAACATACCTGTTGGTTGTTGCGTCGATAAACTCAACTTTGACTAAAGTATTAAACTCAGGCGTACCAATAACAATCTGCAGACTGTCAATTGCGCTCTGCAGGGTTTTTAGGTCTTCATTGATATTACACCTTGAGAAAAGCATCACAAGAAGTAACAGTGGCAATGTAAATAGAATTTTTCTCATATTAAATTGATTAATTTAAAAAGTGGGTTTAATAAAATTTCAAAAAACTTGTAATAAGTAATAGGAAGA